>CAYTSD010000001.1:0-79252 GCA_964440495.1 uncultured Nitrososphaeria archaeon
TCACGGGCTCGACAGGCCCGTATACTAAGCCGGACTATACTACCAGGGCCTAGGTGTATTTGTGGGTGGGGGTATTTATCAACTTTTCGGGCTAGTATTTGACATTGTTCTCCTTGATGTATTTGTAGACTTTTTTGGCTGTTTTGTTCATGTTGAAGGCTTTCATGTGGATTAGGGCGTCGACGTATGCTTTCTCTCTTATCACGTCCTTGGTCTCATCGCTTATCTTCTCTATACTATCGAAGAACACCTTTATCGCATACTTGCTGTTCTTCGTGAATGTTTCTACTTCTGGTACTCCCTCTCTCCCATATTTGTCTAGGACCCATCTATAGATTCTTTTGTAGAGTTCGGGTTCATAGATTCTTAGGATGTCCCATACTATGAGCATCCAGTGGGTTCCAACGTTTCCCTTGTTTATCTTGCCTTTTGGGAACTTTTCGGCTATTAGGTGGATTGGTGTCCCTGTTATCCCGTGCTGGGCTATTCTCGTTCTGTAGCCTCTGCTCCAGAGTGCGTCAACTATCTCAACTGTTCTCTTTAGGTTTATTGTAAGCTGTGGAACTATGTTTCCGTCGGCGTCGACTGTTACTCCATGTTTTGAGCCGTTGGCTATTGCAAGCCAGTGTATGTCTATTCCGTTTTTCTTGAGTGTCTCGACATAGTAGAGTGCTTCTGAAACCTCTGTGAACTCCGCTATCCCGATCTCTCCAACTTCTCCTTCACGGCCATAATTGTTGCTTCCAATGTTCTCTGTAAGGAAGTTGAAGAGCTCTATACCTCGCTCGATAATTTGTTTAAGTTGTTCTGGGACTGTTTTCTTGCTTCTGTCGAAGAGGAATGATGCGTCTATTGCGTAGCTTGTGAATCCTGCCTTGATTCTTGCGAGGAGTTCCTTCTTCACGTTTTCTACTTCTTCATCGGTTCCCTTCTTAACGGTCATGTGGTCTGCTTGTAGAACATATCCGAACCATCCAACGTTTTCAGCGGCCTCTCTAACCCTCTCCGCAAATTTTTCAGGGGTCATTCCAGTGTATCCGCCGCTTAGACTCATCTCGGACAGGGCTAGCTGTAGGATAACTATGTTCTCCGTATCCTTCGCGGCCTTGAGTATTCCTTCGACAACCTCTCTCGTTACTCTTGGGTTCGCTGCGAGGATTATTTCTTCAGGAGGTTCTAGGGCTTCGAAGAGTATGTTGCCGGGCAGCGGATTTCTAGGCTGCTCAAAAAACTCTATATGTGGTTCCTTCATTTTTCTCTTTCCTCCCGAACATGTGAGAAGAATCTTGTTAGCTCGAGGAAGTGTTTAGGTACTTGACCCTCGCCTTTAACAACTTCTTCTAATTTCACGGGTACGACTTCTCTTCCTTTTAGGACTGCCGCGTAGCCGAATTTACCTTCCTTAACTAGGTCTACTGCGAGGATTCCCAGGCGTATTCCAAGTATTCTGTCGAAGGCGTTTGGAGGGCCTCCTCTCTGGACATGGCCTAAAATCACGGATCTAGTCTCCTTTCCAGTTCTCTTCTTTATCTCCTTCTCTAAAACCTTTGCTATTCCACCGAGTCTCACGTGTCCATACTCATCTCTCTCCTCGTCGAGTGTTACGAAGTCTCCCATATCAGATGGTTTAACGCCCTCGGCGACGGCGACAATCGTATAATGTTCTCCAGCCTCCTCACGTTTCCTAATGATTTCGCAGACCTCTTCTATGTCGAGGGGTTTCTCGGGGATGAGTATCACGTGTGCTCCTCCAGCGAGTCCGGCCATAAGCGTGAGCCAGCCAGCGTGCCTGCCCATAACCTCAGCCACTATAACCCTCCTATGAGACCTAGCGGTTGTGTGAAGCCTTCTAATAGCCTCAGCAGCGGTCTCAACAGCCGTCAAGAAGCCAATAGAGTAGTCGGTTGCGGATAGGTCGTTGTCGACTGTCTTGGGCACGCCGACCACTTTGACGCCGTGGCCGCTGAGTTTCAGGGCTGCGCTAAGGGTGTCGTCTCCACCTATAACTATCAAGGCGTCGATTCCATGTTTCCTAATTGTTTCAAGAATCTTTGCTACACCTTCCTCCGATTTGAACGGGTTTCTCCTACTGGTTCCTAGGACTGTTCCACCGATGTCGAAGAGTTCCTTCACATCGCTGAGCCCTAGAGAGGTGACCCTGCCCTCCATAAGCCCCTCATATCCGTCCAAAATCCCGAGGACTTCATAGCCGAGTTCTGAAGCACGGGTGACAACGGCCTGAATTATAGCGTTAAGCCCTGGACAGTCACCACCCCCAGTCATAACAGCTATCCTCATAGCTTTTCTTAGAAGGTTGGTTGTGAGGCCTCACATATAAATCTGATCTGAGAGAGGTAAGGCGGCAAGCCTTTTAAGAAGCATTCCCCAAACAGATTTCAGCGGGGCCCGTAGCTCAGCCAGGAGGAGCACCGGGCTTTTAACCACACCGTGAAGAGACCCGGGGGTCGCGGGTTCAAATCCCGCCGGGCCCGAGTATGTTCCTATTGGGGGCTGAGGTTATGGTTGTTAGGATCGTCGGGGTCTGCGGCGGCCATAGGGGTGAAGGCTCAAGCGAGTTCTTTCTCTTGGAGGCTCTGAAGGGATGCGAGGAGCTTGGAGCCAGCGTGGAGGCCGTCCGCTTAGCCGACCTCAACATTGAACCCTGTAGGGCTTGCTTCGACTGTAAGCCTGAACGGGTCGGCAGATGCACAATCGACGACGACTTCGAGGAGGTTTCCGAGAAACTACTTGAAGCAGATGGGGTGATAGTCTGCAGCCCGGTCTACTTCGGCCTCCCATCAGGTAGGCTCAAGAACTTCATGGATAGAACAATCGCTCTAAGAGTTAACGGGTTCAGACTCAGAAACAAGGTTGGTGGAGCAATAGCTGTTGGAGCCAGCGTAGGCGGAGGCCAAGAGACAACGATTCTAACAATAATAACTTGGATGCTTACCCATGACATGATTGTCGTAGGTAATGGTTCTCCTGGAGCTCATCTCGGAGCTGTCTGCGTCGCCAGGTATCCTGAAGAAGCTCCACTAGACCAGCATGGAATACGGGAGGCTAGGAAACTTGGCAGGAGAGTTGCAGAGGTAGCCAAACTCGTCTCTAAAGAGGGTTAGAGATTGTTGACTAGATAACTTGTTATGAGTTTGCGTTCTGCTCTCCTCAATATCTCTGAGAGTGTGGTCGGAGCTATAGAGAGCTTTTCCGCAAGTTTTGTCAGGTTTAGTTTTCTCGGATACTCATAATATCCCATCGCGATGGCTGCTGCAAGTGCTTCCTCCTGCCTCGGCGTAATAGCCATAACTTTCTCAAGCTTCCTAAGCTTCGTTAACTGCGGCTTAACACCTCTTTCCCTCAAAATTTTCACGATTTCCCTAAGCTCAGCTTCATCAAGAAACATTAAATCCAAATACATTACATTCTTTCCAAGAATTCTTATCGCTCTAATCTGACTCTGTTTTAAGCCAAGTTTCTTGTATGAGCAGGATAGGATTGCTGCTCCAACATATCTTCCACTACCCGCCTCCCATGTTTTTAGATATTTTATCTCATCATCTCTGATTTTTTCTTCAGGATTTTTGCCGGCTTTCACAGTTATGAATACTAACCCATCTTTGGTTGGGAGGGGCTTGCATGTGAGAATCCTTAATCCTATTCTCTGTCTTTCCGCCAGTTCTTTTAGTAGAGGGCATCTGACCCCCTTTACACGTATCGTTGCTAGGACCTGCATGTCCTCATATGTGAGGGTGCCTTGATTTAAGGGGAGATGGAAAACGGCTAAATAATCTAGTCTCCCCGACTTCCCTCTCTGGGGAGGAAGTAGAAGCTGCCTAAGGTTTATGCTATCTGGATACTTGATAGCTACAGGTCTTGGAAAAGTTGCTGACCTTGGGGAGGCTATCTTTGCTCCAAGAGGTATAAAGATAAGAGGAGGTGGAGGTTAAGACCTACTTGTCACTCCCTCAATAAAGGCTCTTACACTCCTGCCTAGAACCGAGTGGTTGTATCCTCCCTCCAAGACCGCGAACACTCTTCCCTTACATCTCCTCTCAGCGAACTCTCCAATCATCTCCCCAATCCTTCTATAGTCCTCGGTTTCTAGAACCCCTCCCCAGTCGTCGACATGTCTATCGAAGCCTGCTGAGACAGCTACTAAGTCATAGTCTCCAGCGGAGGCGAGAAACCTTCTAAGAGCTTCAAGCTGCTCCACCCTACTCCCTGAGGGTAGGTGGTAGTAGGCTACCTCCCCTGCTTCTGAGAATATCTCGGCTGTCCCGTCGCCATAGTGGAGGTCGAAGTCGATTATCAGCGCGCTCCCCACCCTCCCGCTTCTCCTAAGCCTCTCAACCGCGATGGCTATGTTGTTGAAGTAGCAGAAACCCCAGCTGCTGTCCCTTCCAGCATGGTGGCCAGGAGGCCTAATAGCCCCGAAGGAGGGTTCGCCGCCCAACGCGTTCTCCGAGGCCTTGACCGCCCCACCAACCGCGAGCAGGGCGTTCTCATAAAGTCTCAGAGACCTCACGTACTCCAAGTGCCTCTCCGTGTGGACGAGTAGGATATCCTCCTCCGAGGCAGGCTCAGGCTCCACAAACTCGAAACCAGCTCTCCTAAGCTCCTCAACTATGCTCTCCATCCTCCCAGGAGCAGCCGCCGGGTCGCTTGAATAGACCTCAAGGTATCGTGGATGATAGACTATCTTCATGGCAGAGCATCTATCCGAGGCAGAGTATTTCAAGCTTAGGCTTATTAACGGCCGCTTCGAGGAACCTAGCGGAATTGAGCTCCAGGAAATCCTCTAAGAAGAAACCATCTAGGGCCAGGAAGAAGACAGCTGTCAGGGAGATCTCCGTTCTTGAACACTTCCTAGTTCCCAAGCATAGGGTTCTAAGCCCTGAGGAGGCTGAGCAGGTGCTGAAAAAGTATGGGACGGAGCCTCAGAAGCTCCCCTACATCCATGCCTCAGACCCGGTCGTGAAGGCTCTTGGAGCCAAGCCCGGGGATATAATCGAGATTATAAGAGACTCTCCAACCGCTGGGAAGGCTGTCTACTACCGGCTTGTAGTGAAGAGCGAGTGAATCTGTTGTTCCATTTCTAAGAACAGGCTGTTTGAGAACCTAGCATTAAAGCTCTCTGAGTAGTAGCGGTAGGTGATGAAGCAGAAAAGAATCCTTCTCATATTGTTGGCCGTAGTCATAGGCTCTTCCCTAATAGCTGGATACATGGCTCAACTAATCATCGGAACTCCTGTGAAAGAGGTTTATCTTGGAGGAAGGCCTCCAAGGCCTCCAGCGGAAACCGCTACACCGAGAACCATGGTTACAAAAACAGTTACGGCGGCCACCCCGACCACCGTCACCAAACCTTCCCTAGAAGTCTCCGAGAAACGCCCTGAGGCCAAGGTCTCCTACAGCGGTCAACCTGGAAGATTCATAGCCTATAGTGGGAGCGTTGGAATCTCCGTGCCCGAGGGAGAGGTTGAGGCGGCGGCAGCTCACGTCACAGCCCTGGTGGAGGGCTACGATGGATACATCTCCTCTATGGAGGTTACCGCGAGGAAGGCGGTGATAACGGCCAAGATTCCAGCCGAGCATCTCTCAGATTTCCTAGACAGCCTATCAACCATAGGTAAGATAGAGGAGAGAAGGGTTGAGGGCATCGACGTCACCGACAAGATAATAGACCTTAAGGCTAGGCTTAGGAACGCTGAGGCCGAGGAGTCTAGGCTTCTAGAGCTTTTCGAGAGGGCTGGAACCGTAAGCGAGCTACTGGAGGTTGAGAGGGAGCTCGCCAGAGTGAGGGAGGAGATAGAGGTTCTAAATGCTCAGATTAAGAACCTTGAGACGAGGGTAACCTACTCCTCGATTACGATAAGCATCTACGAGAGAAAGGAGTATGTCAAGCTGCTGTTTAGGGTTGTGGACTCGAGGGGGGTTGAGGTTCCAGGCGCCGAGATACTCGTTAAGCCTTCTTCAACCCGTTTAATCACCGACGAGCTTGGGGAGGCTGAAGCCTTCTTCGAGAAGGGAGAAAACCTAACCATAGTAGTAACCTATCTCCGCTCAGATGGACACCTACTGAAGAGAATTCTAGAAGAATACGCCGACAGGGATAAGACAGTCCTTATACGGTTCGGGGAGTCCATCGAGCCTCCAGCAGTAAACCTTGAATGGATAGGTTCAGCCGCCTTAGCTGCCCTAGGAATCATGGCCACCGGGCTGCTGGTGATAGTGATAATAGTCCTACCATCCCTGATGATAGCGTTGGCGTTGTATTCCTTGGCGGTGAGGGTATATAAGAAGCTGAGGAGATAGGGCTGCTCCCCCTTAAATCCCATGCCTAGGGGAGACCGTGGGGAAGGAAAAGGGTTAAAATTTAGGCCTCTAATGCTTGAGTGAAGACTTGGGGTAATATGGGAGTGAAAATAGAATCGTATTACAGGATATGGTTAGATAGGGGTGGCGATACCGGATGTTAAAGCAGGTTGAATTCACTAAGGAGGACCTATGGGAGGTTATGCGGGCGTTCATCGAGGAGGAAGGCCTAGTCCAGCATCACATCAAGTCCTACAACCACTTCGTCAAGGAGGGTCTGAAAGAGCTTATAAAGTCTCTGGGAGACCTCGAGGTTAGGACGAAGTATGGGACGATAACGCTGAAGATGAGGGACCCGGAGATCGGGAAGCCCAGCGTAGTCGAGATAGATGGAACCGTTCTCGAGAATGTTAAGCCTATGGAGTGTAGGCTTAGGAACCTGACCTACGCCGCTCCCCTATACGTCACCATGTCACTCTTCGTTGACGGTAAGCCTGTCACAAGACCTGAGAAGGTTGAGGTTGGAATAATCCCCATAATGGTGAAGTCCGAGGTATGCCCGCTCTCGAAGATGAGCGACGAGGAGCTCATGGAGATAGGTGAAGACCCTAGAGACCCAGGCGGATACTTCATAATCAACGGCTCGGAGAGGGTTATCGTAGCCATAGAAGACCTGGCGCCAAACCGGATAATGGTCACCGAGAGGGACTCGGAGACGGGGCAGCTCAGCGCAGTAGTCCTCTCAGCAGCCTACGGTAAACAAGCTAGAACTGAGGTAACCTACAAGCCTGGAGGAGCCCTCAAAGTATTCTTCTCAAGAATCTACAAGGGAATCCCAGCGATAATCATGCTCAGAGCCCTTGGAATGACGAACGACAGAGAGATAGTAAACATGGTCTCACAGTTCAAGGAGGCTCAGGAGCTTCTAGAACAATCCTTCCAAGAAGCCGAGGGAATAGACTCAGAGTATGAGGCTCTCCGCTACATCGGGAACCGGATAGCCTTCGGATACGCCGAAGAGTATAGGATGCAGAGAGCTGAACAGCTTATCGACAACGTCTTCCTACCCCACATAGGGACGACGAAGGCTGCAAGGTATCAGAAGGCGGTCTTCCTCTGCGAGATAATAGGCCGCCTACTAGAGACAAGCCTAAAGATAAGGAAGCCGAGTGACAGAGACCACTACGCGAACAAGCGTCTCAAGCTGGCTGGCCCACTCCTCATGGAGCTCTACCGAATGGCATTCATGAAGCTTCTAAGGGATATTAGGTATCAGCTTGAGCGTGCGGCGAGCTCCCGTTACCCGATAAGCGTCTCAACCTTCGTCAGGCCTGGAATAATCACAGACTTCGTTAAGCATGCCTTCGCTACGGGTAACTGGCCCGCTGGAAGGGTTGGGGTAACCCAGCTCTTGAACCGTACAAACTATCTCGCGACGATAAGCCACCTGAGAAGGGTTCAGTCCCCCCTAAGCAGAAGCCAGCCTCACTTCGAGGCCAGAGACCTCCATGGAACCCACTGGGGTAGAATCTGCCCAGCCGAGACCCCTGAGGGAAGCAACTGCGGCCTCGTCAAGAACCTCGCCCTAAGCGCTGAGATAAGCTTCCCAGCTAGAAGGAGAGATGTATTGGAGAAGCTCTACTCCTTCGGAGTTCTCCCGCTTACAGAAGTCATCTCAAGGAGGAAACCCTATCCTGTGAAAGTCTTCGTGGACGGGCTTCTCGTAGGCTTCCACACCAATGGAGAGGAGCTGGTAAGGAGTCTGAGAGAGCTTAGGAGGAAGGGAGAGATAAGCAGCGAGATAAACTTCGCCCTCCACAAGTATGGCCGCGTCCAAGAGCTCTGGATAAACACCGATGAGGGCAGGGTTCGGAGACCCCTAATCATAGTTGAGAAGGGTAAGCCTCTACTCAAGAAGCAGCATATAGAGTCCCTCAGGAACAGGACTCTCAGGTTCCGAGACCTCGTCTCCATGGGCCTCATAGAGTTCCTCGACGCCGAAGAGGAGGAGAACGCATACATAGCTCTCAGACCTGAAGACCTAACACCCGAGCACACCCACCTAGAGATATCGCCCTACGCTATGCTTGGAGCAGTCGTCTCAATAATCCCCTACGCCGAGCACAACCAGTCGCCTAGAAACGTGTATGAGGGAGCCATGGGGAAGCAGGCTCTCGGAATCTTCGCAGTAAACTACGACCTAAGAGTGGACTCGAGGATGCATGTCCTAGTCTATCCGCAGCGTCCCCTAGTCGCGACGAAGGCCTCCGAGCTAATAGGTCTCGATGTTAGGCCGACGGGCCAGAACATGGTTGTAGCGGTTCTCACGGGACAGGGATACAACATGGAGGACGCAGTGGTCTTGAATAAGTCCTCGATAGAGCGTGGCCTCGGCCTCTCACTCAGTTATAGAACCTACGAGGTTGAGGCGAGAACCTACATCGGCGGACAGAAGGACATAATCGGGATACCTGAACCAACCATCAGAGGGTATAGAGGTGAACAGAACTACCGAGTGCTGGACGCAGACGGCCTCGCCCACATAGAGTCCGATGTCAAGGGTGGAATCGTACTCGTAGGTGTGAAGAGCCCGCCAAGATTCTTGGAAGAATATCAACGCGCCCCAGCCCGTGAGATGATATGGAGAGACGCCTCCGTGGCCGTGAGACCCTCAGAGGTCGGAGTCGTCGACAACATCTTCCTAACACGCACGGAGGAAGGTAACAAACTGATTAAGGCTAAGGTTCGAAGCTTCTGTGCGGCAGAGATAGGTGACAAGTTCTCCTCACGCCACGGCCAGAAGGGAATAGTTGGAATGATATTCCCTCAGGAAGACATGCCCTACACAGAGAGCGGGATAGTCCCAGACCTAATCATAAATCCACACGCGTTCCCAAGCAGGATGACGATAGGCCAGCTACTAGAAAGCATAGCTGGGAAGGTTGCGGCGCTCAAGGGAGAAATTATCGATGGAACACCCTTCATGGGCAAGCCTCTAGAAGAGCTGAGAAAAGAGCTTGAAGCACTAGGATTCAAGAGCACAGGCAAGGAAGTAATGTATGATGGATTGACGGGTAAACGGTTCGAGGCGGAGATATTCATCGGCGTCGTCTACTATCAGAGACTCCACCACCTAGTCAGAGATAAAATCCATGCGAGAGCGAGAGGACAGGTTCAGATGCTTACGAGGCAGCCTACAGAGGGTAGAAGCAGAGGAGGTGGACTAAAGTTCGGGGAGATGGAGCGCGACTGCCTCATAGCGCATGGAGCAAGCTACCTACTCCTCGATAGACTTTTGGAGCAGAGCGATAGATATACGGCCTACTTCTGCGAGGAATGCGGTCTCCCAGCATACTATGACCTCAAGCAGGAGCGATTCATCTGCCCAATCCATGGAAAAGATGCGAGAGTTAGACCCGTCACACTCTCCTACGCATTCTACCTGCTCCTAGAGGAGATGATGAGCATGCTAATCTATCCTAAGCTCCTGTTCGAGGAGGAGGTGTAGAAAGATGTCAATCTCATCCTACATAGGCACTGTTAAGGGAATCATGTTCGGAATCCTCTCGCCAGACATGATTAGAAAGATGAGCGTCGCAGAGATACAGAACCCAGACACCTACGACGAGGATGGTATGCCGATACCAACCGGAGTAATGGACCCACGTCTCGGAACACTTGAGCCAGGTCAGAGATGCAAGACGTGTGGAAACACGTATCTCGGCTGCCCAGGCCACTTCGGACATATAGAGCTTCCAGTCCCAGTAGTCCACGTAGGGTTCGTCAAACATATCCATAGCCTTCTCAAGGCAACCTGCCGCTCATGTGGAAGAATACTCCTCTCCGACGAGGAGATAGAGAAGTATAGGGCGCAGATAAAGAAGATGGAGGAGGAGGGCAGGGTCTCGAAGGAGATCTACTACAAGATTCTCCAGAAGGCTATGATGGCTCCGAAGTGTCCTCACTGTGAGGAGAAGCAGTATAAGATTGAGCTGGAGAAGCCGACAACCTTCATAGAGGTTGTTGACTCGGAGAGACGTAGGCTCACGCCGCACGCCGTCAGAGCAAGACTTGAAAGAATAAGGGACGAAGACCTGGAACTTCTAGGACTGGACCCGAAGGTAGCCCGCCCAGAGTGGATGGTTATAACAGTTCTACCAGTCCCACCGGTCTATGTCAGACCATCAATAACACTTGAATCAGGGTTCCGCTCCGAAGACGACCTAACACACAAGCTCGTCGACATACTCCGAGTCGTTCAGAGGCTTAGAGAAAACATCAACGCGGGTTCACCTTCACCAGTCATAGCCGAGCTCGCAGACCTCCTCCAATACCATGTGACAACCTATCTCAACAACGAGGTTCCGGGAGTGGCTCCAGCAACCCATAGAAGCGGGAGGCCTCTCAAGACCCTGGCGCAGAGGCTTAAAGGAAAGGAGGGAAGATTCAGGCTTAACCTGAGTGGAAAAAGAGTGGACTTCTCAGCGAGAACCGTCATCTCACCCGACCCAAGCATAAGCATCAACGAGGTCGGAGTCCCAAGAGACATAGCGATGCAGCTGACAGTCCCGGAAAAAGTAACGGAATGGAATGTTGAGAGGCTGAGGCACTACATTAGGAATGGGCCTGACAAGTATCCTGGAGCCAAGTATGTTATTAGGCCTGACGGTAAGAGGGTTAGGTTAAAGTTTGCCCAGGACTTGGAGGAGGTTGCAAACACAATCGAGCCGGGATTCGTTGTTGAGCGGCACTTAATCGATGGAGACATTGTTTTGTTCAATCGTCAGCCGAGTCTTCACAGAATGTCGATAATGGCTCACAGGGTCAAGGTTCTACCCTACAAGACCTTCCGACTGAATCTAGCTGTCTGCACACCCTACAACGCCGACTTCGATGGAGACGAGATGAACCTACATGTTCCTCAGAGTGAGGAGGCTCAGACGGAGGCGCGGATACTCCTAATAGTCCAGAACAATCTCCTCTCACCGCGTTACGGTGCACCAATAATCGGCGCAATAAGAGACTTCATAACAGCTATGTATCTCCTAACAAGGGATGGAACCTATCTAACAAGCAAGGAGCTATCCTACATCCTAACCGCAATAGGGTATGAGGGAGAGGTTCCAGAGCCTGAGATAAAGAAGCCTGAGCCGAGGTGGAGTGGGAAGCAGATATTCAGCCTACTCCTCCCGAAGGGCTTCAACCACCACTTCAGAGCCTCATTCTCACCAGACATAGAAGTGGTAATAGAGGATGGAAAACTGGTCAAAGGTGTAATAGACAAGAGTGCGATAGGTGTTGAGAAAGCTAACAGCATCCTTCATAGAATAGCGATGGAGTATGGAACCGAGGCGGCCAAAGAGTTCCTCGACAAAATCGTCAAGGTTGCGAACACCTATCTGAATCTACGTGGATTCAGCTTCGGCGTCGACGACCTAGAGATACCTAAGGAAGCCTACAAGGAGCTTAAGAAGGTCTTTAAGAAGATGGATGAAGCCTTTAACGCCCTCAAAGCAAACTATGAGCGTGGAAGAATAGAGGTTAGACCTGGAGAGACGCTTGAACAAGCATTCGAATCCAATATTCTCCAGATACTCTCCGAGGCGAGAGAAGAAGCAGGGAAGGTCGCTAGAAAATACATCTCACCTGAAAGTAGCGCCGTGATAATGACGAGAACCGGGGCAAGAGGCTCCCTGTTAAACATCGACCAGATGGTCGCGGTTGTTGGGCAGCAGGCCGTTAGGAGGGAACGTATTAAGAGAGGATTCATGGACCGTGTTCTAACCTTCTTTAAGCCTGGAGATGTCTCGCCTAAGGCTAGGGGATTCGTCTACCACTCCTTCATCCAGGGACTAGACCCGATAGAGTTCTTCTTCCACATGGCCGGTGGAAGAGACGGCCTCGTCGACACGGCTGTGAGAACCCAGCAGAGCGGATACATGCAGCGTCGTCTAATCAACGCCCTCGAATCTCTCTACGTCGAGTATGATGGAACTGTGAGAACGACAGATGAGAAGCGTATAGTCCAGTTCCTCTACGGTGAGGATGGGATAGACCCCTCGAAGAGCTATCACGGTGAAGCCGTAAACATAGGGGTCCTAATAGATAGGCTTGGAATCAAACGTGGAGCTAAGCCGCCGATAAGTCAAGGGAAGCTTGAGGAGATGCTGAAAGAATATGAGGCCAGGATTCCGCCGATGCTTCTGGAGAAGGCGAAGGAGACGATAACTAAGACTAAGATAAGTGAGAGTGACGCTGACAGGCTTCTAAGAGAGATATACAAAGAGTATGGGAGGAATAGGGTTGAGCCTGGGGAGGCTGTTGGAATAGTTACAGCTCAGTCGATAGGTGAGCCGAGCACCCAGCTCACCCTCAGAACCTTCCACTTCGCTGGAGTACGTGAGCAGAGCATCCTCCTAGGACTCCCAAGACTCATCGAGATAGTTGACGCAAGGAAGACTCCATCCACACCTATAATGCGTATCCCGCTTGAGCCTGAGTATGCCAAGAGCAAGGTGAAGGCTCAGAGGCTTGCACGCCAGCTCCGGTACACGGTCTTCGAAGACATAGTCTCAGGAGTAGGCTACAACCTTAGAAGAAACGCGGTAGTCCTACAGCTTGACGAGCAGGCCATGAGGCTCCGTGGAGTAACGATGAAGGATGTTGAGCAGGCCTTGAAGCACAGCAAGCTAAAGTATAGTATAGCCGACAAAAGCGTGTCGGTAACATCCGGAGAAGAGGGGATTCAGAGCCTTGAGAAGTTGAAGGATAAGCTTCTAGCGATGAAGGTTAAGGGGGTCAAGAGGATAAAGAAGACCATGGTCAAGTATGAGAACGGGGAATATGTTATACTGACCGACGGCTCAAACCTAAAGGAGGTTATCCAGATACCTGGAGTCGATTATAGACGTGTCTGGACCAACAATATCCACGAGATAGCGGAGGTCTTCGGGATAGAGGCGGCTAGGGCGGCGATAGTGAGGGAGATGAAGCATGTTCTCGACGAGCAGGGACTCGACGTGGATATAAGACATCTAATGCTCCTCGCAGACATGATGACCCTTAACGGCTCAGTCAAGCAGGTTGGAAGACATGGAGTAGTCCGATTGAAGAGCAGCCCACTCGCTAGAGCAGCCTTCGAGATAAGCGTCCAGACACTCCTAGACGCGGCTGTGAGAGGAGAGATTGACTGGCTTCGCGGAAACGTTGAACGTATCCTGATAGGAAAGGAGATTCTCGTCGGCACGGGGATGGTCTCCCTCCTAATGATGTATCCTGGGATAGCTGACGGAGGCTTAGGCAAGGAAGAGAAGAAGAGCTGAGGAAGGCTCTTATACACCCACTCCACCTAAAGATGCCTAGATGAGCGTCAAGATAGAGCCTAAGGAACTCCGCAGACACCTCGAAGTCATAAGCCGAACAGGGAAACTAGTCCTAGGATTCAGGCAGTCCTACCTCTCAATCCTCCACAGAAAATCCAGGCTAGTAATCCTCGCAGGCAACTGTCCACCAAACCTAGAGAAGGAGATTAGGATAGCGTGTAGAATGGCTGGTGTTCCGCTGCTTAAGACGGAGCTACTTGGAAGGGAGCTTGGATTCATGCTTGGAAAACCCTTTCCAACGGCCGTCGTCTCAATCACAGACCTAGGCAACTCAAATCTATTGGAGATAGTGGCGCCGCCTGAGCAGGAAGAGGAAGCTTAAACACATTTATAATTGCTTTTTCAAAAAATCCTCTGGAACCTTAGACAAGGAATGGGAAGAGCCTTGAGCGAGGGCTTTAAGCTAACCGATAAAGAGATGCGATACATATCTCTCTTCGAGGCAGCTACAGGAGCAAACGTCATCGACTGCGTGGAGTCCGAGGGAATAATAGTCTTCGTGGTGAGTCCAGGAGACCTTCCGAAAGCCTTGGCCAGAAAAGGAGCGAAGATACAGCAGTTCGCTAGGATGATTAAGAAGAGGGTGAAGGTCGTCGAGTACTCCGAAGACCCTGCGAAGTTTCTCCAGAACGCTCTCATGCCCGCTAAACTAATCGAGCCTGTGAGAATCTCGGAGCGTACCGATGGTAGGAAGGTCGCCGTAGTGACTGTTGACCCGAAGTATAAGGGGATGGCGATAGGGAAGGAGGGGAGAACCATAGAGCTTGTCCGCTACCTCCTCCGCAGACACCATAAGATAGACCACGTAATCGTCCAGTAAGAGGGATATTCATAAATAGAGAGCTGTACCCGCCTCCAGTGGAGCGGTGAGAAGGAGGAGATGCCCTCTCAGAATCAATCCCTAATACTCTGGTTTGAGGAGCTTAGTAAAGACGATGTCCCCCTAGTTGGTGGAAAGAACGCAAACCTGGGAGAGATGACGAAGGCGGGGATACCCGTACCCCCAGGATTCGCCATAACAGCCTACGCCTATAAGAGATTCATAGAGGAGACGGGGATAGCCCAGAAAATCTACGAAATCCTAGAAGAGACCATAACCGACCCAAAGAACCCCAAGCAGTATGAGGAAGCATCCAAGAAGATTAGGGCTCTAATAGAGTCGACGCCCATGCCTAAGTACCTGGAGGAGGAGATAATAAAGAACTACAAGAAGCTCTCGGAGAGAAGCAGGGTTGACAACGTCTTCGTAGCGGTTAGGTCTTCAGCCACAGCGGAGGACCTTCCAGGCGCATCCTTCGCAGGTCAGCAGGAGACCTATCTAAACGTTAAGGGAGTGGAGCAGCTTCTCGAGAGCGTTAAGAAGTGTTGGTCAAGCCTCTTCACTCCTAGAGCAATCTTCTACCGAACGGAGAAAGGGTTCAGGCATGAAAAGGTCTTGATAAGCGTCGCAGTCCAGAAGATGGTTAACAGCAGGTCTGCTGGCGTGATATTCACGATTCACCCAGTCACCGGAGACCGGGGCATGATTGTGATAGAGTCTGTGTGGGGTCTCGGTGAGGCGATAGTCTCAGGAGCGGTCACACCCGACCACTTCGAGGTTGACAAAAACACATTCAACATCCTTACAAAACAGGTTGCGCATAAGACCGTTGAATACATCCGTGACCCGAAGACTGGGAAAACAATTCACGCCGAGGTTCCCCCTGAGAGGCAGGATGCCCCAAGCCTCTCCGACGAGGAGATCGTCGAGCTGGCCAAGATAGCGAAGCGCATCGAGGAGCACTATGGGACGCCTCAGGACATAGAGTTCGCGGTCGACAGAGACCTACCCTTCCCAGAGAACCTCTTCATAGTTCAGTCAAGGCCTGAGACGGTCTGGAGCCTGAAGGAGGCTGAAGCCAAAGCCGAGGGCTCGCAGCAGTCGCTCACAGTCGCCGAGGCCAAGATAGTTGTCAAGGGTCTCCCAGCAAGCCCAGGCGTCCACGCGGGGAAAGCGAAGGTGGTTACAACCGTCGAGGAGGCTGACAAGCTGATCAAGGAGGGAGACATACTTGTCACGAAGATGACGAACCCTGACTGGGTTCCATACATGAGGGTGGCCGGGGCAATCGTCACCGATGAGGGTGGAATGACATGCCACGCAGCAATAGTCTCAAGAGAGCTTGGAATACCCTGCATCGTTGGAGCGAAGGATGCTACAAAGATACTGGAGACCGGTGAGACCTACACGGTTGACGCCAAGTCTGGGGTAGTGTATGAGGGAGTGGTTGAGGAGCTTCTCAAGCCTGCGAGGGAGGCCGCGGCAGCAGCGGCGGCAGGGGTCACAGTAGCCCAGGCACCGGTAGTCACAGCCACGAAGATCTACGTCAACCTCAGTATACCTGATGTCGCTGAGAAGGTTGTGAATGAGAGCCAGCCTGATGGGGTAGGTCTTCTGAGGGCGGAGCACCTCATGCTCAGCGTTGGGAAGCATCCGAGGCTTCTGATAGAGGAGGGTGGAGAGCAGAAGATGATAGACGCCTTCGCGGAAGGAATAAGGAAGGTTGCCCAAGCCTTCTTCCCGAGGCCGGTAGTCTATAGATTCCTAGACTTCAAGCCCGATGAGTTCCTCTCCCTGCCAGGCGGAGAGAAGTATGAGGAGGAGGCTGGACACGTGGGCCCCAACCCGCTCATAGGGTACCGCGGAGCCTTCCGATACATCAAGGAGCCAGACATCTTCAGGCTCGAATGCAGGGCGATAAAGAAGGTTAGGGAGGAGTACGGCCTCAAGAACGTCTGGGTGATGGTGCCCTTCGTCCGGAGGGTCGAGGAGTTTGTCCAGGCGAAGAGGATAATGGAGGAGGAGGGGCTGCGCAGCGGCCCAGACTTCAAGGTCTGGATAATGGTAGAGGTTCCCAGCACAGTCCTCCTAATCGACAAGTTCATCGAGGCGGGGATCGATGGAGTAAGCTTCGGAACCAACGACCTAACGATGCTCATCCTAGGAATCGATAGAGACGACGCAGCGGTTCAGGAGATCTATGATGAGAGAAACCTCGCAGTTAGGAGGGCTCTAAGCCACGTCATAAGAATCTGTAGGGAGCATGGGGTTACGACAAGCGTCTGCGGCCAGGCTCCATCCAACTATCCGGAGATAGTTGAGTTCCTGATTAAGGAGGGTGTGACAAGTATCTCAGTGAATCCCGACAAGGTTATAGAGACGAGGAATCTGGTAGCCTCCCTTGAGAGGAAGGTTATGCTTGAGCAGCTCAGAGACCTCCTAGAGAAGACGGGTGACGCGGGCTCAAAGTCTCCGTTACGCTGGAGCAGTGAGCTCGACTAAGCCCTCAGAGAAGCACCTTAAACAGGCACGGGAGGTAGCCTCCTACATCTCCTCTCATTATTCCGGCGCAGAGAAGATAGTTGAGCTGGGGGTGGGCTTCGCTCCCTGGACGGCGCTCGAACTCCGGCGACTACTACCCCACACCAGAATTATTGTTGTGGATAAGAATCCTGAGGCTCTCCGAAATCTAAGCGGGAAGGGGCTTGAACCCCTCCTAGACGACCTCCTCACACCAACCTTGGAACACTATCTCGGAGCCAGCCTCCTCTACTCCATCCACCCGCCTCCAGAGCTTCTACCCCCTATGCTAAGGCTCGCAGGAAGGGTTGGGGCAGCGCTCCTCGTCAAACCCCTCTCAGAAGACATCTACCTCTACGGCTTCCACCCTCCCTGGCGGAGGATTAGGCTGGAGTCCACCGTAATCTTTCTCCGAGAAGGATAGGGTTTAAGAGCAGGTTCTCAGAGTCCTTAAGCTGAGATGGGTAACGGCGAGTTCGCGGCCCGCAAGCTGAGGCAGAACCGTAAGAAGTTCAGGTGGAGTCAGCGCAAGTATAGGATTAGAATGCTTCATCTAAAGGAGAAGGTTGACCCACTTGAGGGCGCCCCGATGGCTAAGGGCATAGTCCTCCAGAAGGTTGGAATCGAGTCCCGTCAGCCTAACTCCGCCGTCCGGAAGGCTGTAAGGGTCCAGCTCATAAAGAATGGGAAGGTTGTCACAGCATTCCTTCCAGGAGACGGGGCGCTGAACGTGGTGGACGAGCATGACGAGGTAATCATAAGCGGTATCGGAGGCTCTCTCGGGAAGAGCATGGGAGACCTCCCAGGAGTCCGCTACAAGGTTGAGATGGTTAACGGCGTCCCACTAAACCTCCTAATCCTAGGCAAGGCTAAGAAGCCTAGGCGGTAGAGGAGGCGCAATAATTTATCCATAGGTGGCCCCGGTTTCCTAGTCATGGTACTGGTCTCTCCGACCCTGGTTAGACGGAAGGTTGAGAACTACCCGCTTCTAAGGAAGGCTCTAGCATTGCTTGAGAAGAGCTCGGAGGTTCAGTCCTATCTCTTCATGGCCAACGTGATGGCGGTTCAGAGACTAATGTACAACGACCATGGCCCAGTTCATTCAAAGATTGTAGCTGGCTCGGCTCTAGAGATTCTCGACCTACTCCTTGACAACGGGTATGAGTCTTCTGTCGTCGGAGACGGCGTGGGAGATGAAGAGGATGCAAGAATGGTAGTCTTGCTCGGCGCCTACCTCCACGACATAGGCAACGCGGTTCATAGAAGCTTCCACCACATCACAGGGGTTGCGCTGGCCTCGAGGTTCCTCCCAAGGCTGCTCAAAGCCGTCTACGGAGAATGGGAGAAAGCCTACCGAATCACACCCGAGGTTCTCCACTGCATCTTCGCCCACGACGAGAAGGAGCAGGCTCTCAGCCTAGAGGCAGGTATCACGAAGATTGCTGATGGAACCGACATGGCCGAGGGGAGGGCTAGAATCCCCTACCGCCACGGGAAATCAGATATCCACGCCCTCTCAGCCCTAGCCATCAGACGTGTTGAGATACTGAGCGGAAGCCCCTCAAAGCCTGTTAGAATCCTCGTTGATATGGAGAATGAGGCTGGAGTCTTCCAGATAGAGCAGGTTCTCGGCCTCAAGATAAAGACCTCTGGGCTGGCTAAGGCCGTTGAGATAGAGGCGCTGAAGCGTGGGGAGCCCTTCAAGACGATAACATTCGAGTAGCCTTACCTCGACGCCAACGCAACCCTCTCAAGCTCATGCTTCCTCCGCATAGCGAAGCTCTTAGCGTCGCCCTCGGCAGCCAATATTATCTCATCCGCCAAGGCTTCGTCGGTGGTCTTCCTGTTCCTAAAGCTTGCCTCTCTCGCGCCTTGAGCAATATGCCTCAACGCTAGGTCAAGCCTCCTCTGAGGAGAGATATCCACCGCTTTGAAGTAGACTATTCCACCGTAGCTAAGCCTCGTGACATCCTCCCTTGGAGCAGCGTTCTCCAGAGCTCTCACCAGAACCTGTATAGGGTTCTGCCCGGTTCTGAGGTGAATAATCTCCAAAGCGTTTCTCACAATCTTGAGAGCCTTACTCTTCTTCCCACCGTTGGGGCCAGGCCGCATAAACATGTTGGCAAGCCTCTCAACTATGTTTACCTCAGACTTGGCGAACCTCCTATGCTCATGCCTCCCCCCTGAGTGAGGAATCACAGTAGGCTTGAGACAGATGTAACGCTTCAGCCCTGGGTCCTTGACCTCGACCTCATCCACGCTCCACTTACCGAAGATCTTGAACTTCTCCACGAGCTCCTTAGGCACCTCGCTCATCCAGCCTGGGAAGAGACGGCAGACTATTAAACCATTAGCCTCTTTTCAGCCGCCTATGCCTCCTCTAACCTTATATAATCCCAGGTAACCAAATTCCGTGACCGAAAGAGAGAGGTGCGCTAGATGTCATCCAAGCCTCACCTTAACCTAATAGTTGTAGGACACGTAGATCATGGCAAGTCTACGACGATGGGGCACTTCCTAACAAAGCTCGGTGTCGTGGACCAGCGAATCCTCCAGCAATATGAGGAGGAAGCCAAGCGTCTGGGCAAGGAGAGCTTCAAGTATGCATGGATTCTCGACCGTATCAGGGAGGAGAGGGAGAGAGGGCTTACAATCGACCTCGCCTTCCAGAAGTTCGAGACAAAGAAATACTACTTCACGCTCATCGACGCCCCAGGCCACAGAGACTTCGTAAAGAACATGATAACGGGTGCAAGCCAAGCCGACGCAGCTATCCTAGTGGTCTCGGCGAAGAAGGGTGAGTATGAGGTTGGGATAGCTCCAGGTGGACAGGCCAGGGAGCACGCCTTCCTCCTATTCATGCTCGGGATAAAGCAGGTCATAGTTCTCATAAACAAGATGGATGACCCGACGGTAAATTACTCTAAGGAGCGTTACGAGGAGGTTAAGCAGGGTGTTACCGACCTCCTGAAGAGGATAGGGTTCGATGTCTCAAAGATACCCTTCATCCCCGTCTCAGGGTGGATGGGCGACAACCTCCTAGAGAAGAGCGACAAGACACCTTGGTATGATGGCCCAACCCTGCTGGAAGCCCTCGACGCGTTTCAAGAGCCTCCCAAACCCATCGACAAGCCCCTACGGATACCTATACAAGGCGTCTACTCGATTAGAGGCGTTGGAACAGTGCCTGTTGGAAGAGTTGAGACAGGGGTCCTAAAGCCAGGCGACACCGTAGTGATAATGCCCGCTGGAGTGAAGGGAGAGGTTAAGTCAATCGAGATGCATCACCAGCCTCTCCAGCAAGCCGTCCCAGGAGACAACATAGGCTTCGCCCTCAAAGGCGTCGACAAGTCCCAGCTCAGGAGAGGAATGGTTGCAAGCCATCCAGACAGTCCATGCAGCGTGGCCAAGGAGTTCATAGCCCAGATAATAGTAATCTACCATCCAACAGCCATAGCAGCTGGATACACTCCCGTAATGCATATCCACACAGCCCAGGTTGCAGTAAAGTTCGTTGAGCTCTTGGAGAAGATTGACCCGAGGACGGGCCAGGTGGTTGAGAAGAACCCCTCCTTCCTAAAGACTGGGGACGCTGCACGCGTCAAGCTAAGGCCTATCCAGCCTACGGCGTTGGAGGCCTACTCAGACTTCCCCGAACTTGGGAGATTCGCGATAAGAGACAGTGGAATGACGATAGCCGCTGGAATAGTCAGGGAGATAACAGAGAAAGGGCCATAAACAACCTTAATTTATTCCCACTAAAACGTATCTCCAAGGGATAGGGTTGAATCTAGTCATAAAGATAGGTGGACACCTAATCTTCAGGGAAGAAGGAGTAGATGTGAAACTGCTGAGAGAGCATGCCAGCATTCTCAGAGAACTCTATGACGGAGGCAGATGGGCTGTCGTAGTCGGAGGCGGAGACTTCGCAAGAAAATATGTCGAAGCATCTAGAAATCTTGGAATAAATGAAGCGGCATCCGACTCACTAGCAGTCCAAGTTACAAGAATCAATGCCAGGCTTCTCTCACTCGCACTCGGCGACGCAGCCTACCAAGCAATACCCGCAACCCTTGACAGGGTAAGAGAATACGCAGCCCTCGGGAAGATAGTCGTACTTGGAGGACTCCAGCCGGGGCAGTCGACGGTAGGTGTGGCGGCACTAACAGCGGAGGCGCTCGAGGCAGAGAAACTAATAATCGCAACCGACGTCGACGGAGTCTACACCAGCGACCCCAAAACAGACCCAAATGCAAAACTCCTAGAAGAAGTAACCTTGGGCAAGCTTCAGCAAATCCTCTCAAAAACCTCCCACAAAGCTGGAGAATACAAGCTAATAGACGCAATAGCTCTGAAGATTCTCTCAAGAAGCAGGATTCCAGCAATCTACATAAACGGTGGAAACCCAGAGAACCTCAGGAAAGCAATACTCGGAGAAAAGATAGGAACACTCGTCAAACCCGAATAACCCTTATCAAAACCCCTCAAAACACATTAGGCAGAGAGCGGGGGTAGCCAAGCCTGGTCAAAGGCGGCGGGCTTAAGAACACACAAACCTGGTCAGAAGCTAAGAAACCCGCTCCCACAGGGGTTCGCGGGTTCGAATCCCGCCCCCCGCACCAGTAAATGAACACATCCACTAGACACTATGAAGCAGGATTCCAGCAATCTACATATAATCAAATCCGAGTCCCAAGTTATCTGGAAACATTAAATCATGTCCGTTGAGGAAAAATTTCTACTTAAAGTTTGAGATTATCTCTTTTTCAAATTCTTTAATCTTTTTTGCGGCCTCCCTTCTAGGGAATCTCCATGTTGCGGCGTAAAGACTGCATCCAGCCTTCTCATATGCCTCGACTTCTTTTAGGTAGGCTTTAATCTCATCATGTGTGGAGTATTCTGCGTATGCGTATGTGAAGTTTTCTCCTCTTCCATGCTTATGTAGAAGTTTCTCTAGCTCTTCCTTTAGTCTCTCATAGGTTGAAGGGGAAACCATTGTTGGAATCCACCCATCACCCATTTCAGCGGCGGCCTTCAGCATCCTTCTACCTGTTGTGCCCCACCACATAGGTGGATGAGGCTTCTGAATAGGTTTAGGTTCAAGTATGGTGTTTTCCACATGATAGTATTTTCCATCGAAGTTTACACTACTCTCAGTCCATAGTCTCAGTATTAGTCTGACGCCTTCAATAGTTCTTGAAACCCTCTCAGAGTCCGGATACCATCTCCAATATCCATTAAACTCAGGTTTATACCATCCTGCTCCGACGCCTAGTACCGCTCTTCCGCCTGAGAGTATGTCGAGTGATGAGACTATTTTCGCAAGCTGCGCTGGATGTCTGAAGGGTATCGGAGTTACACAGGTTCCAAGCCTAATCTTTTCAGTATAAGCCGCAACATAGGTGAGGGCGAGCCATGCATCTAGAGTCCGATTATCTCCTGGAAAATTGTAGTGGTCCCATATTAACAATATGTCGAATCCAGCTTCCTCGGCAGCCGCTGCAACCTCCCTTAGGAGTACTCTATCAATGTATGGGGACTGATTTGGGATTATTACTCCGAACTTCATGTCTTTTCCCTCGGTGTTATCATGGTTTTTCAAGTGAGAGTATTGTGACGTAGGCGAAGTGTCCCGTTCCACCTATGTTGTGGATTAGGCCTACCCCTCTCTTGACTGGAACCTGTCTATCCTTCTCAACTCGTTGCTGGAGTTGTCTCGTCATTTCGTAGACCATGCCGAGCCCCGAGGCTCCTATTGGATGTCCCTTAGCCTTTAGTCCGCCGTCGACGTTTACTGGTATAACTCCCCCTATGTAGGTCTGCTCCTCCCTTGCGAGGAGATATCCCTTGCCTCTCTCAGCGAACCCCAGGTCTTCGTAGGCGAGTATCTCGGCTATCGTGAAGCAGTCGTGGACCAGTGCTAGGTCGAAGTACTTAACAGGCTTCTCCGGGTCTACTCCAGCAATCTTGTAGGCTTTTCTAGCTGCTTCAACGGCGGTTTCAAGTGAGAGGAAGTCCCCTCTTCTACTCAGGTTTCCTGTTCCGGTTGCTGAGGCCTGAGCCTTAACCCAGACAGGTGTGTTGGAGAGCTTCTCGGCGACATCCTCCGAGGCCAACACGACGGCAGCCGCTCCATCGGTTATCGGCGAGCAGTCATAGAGCTTGAGAGGCCATGCAATATATCTTGAGTTCAAGACGTCTTCAACGGTTATTCTCTTCTGGAACTGAGCCTTAGGGTTCATGGAGCCGTAGTAGTGGTTCTTCACAGCTATCTTCGCTAAGTCTTCCTCCGTTGCGCCATATTCCTGCATGTATGCTGTTGCGTAGAGGGCGTAGTAGGCTGGGAATGTGAGCCCGAATTGCTCAAACTCCCAGAAAAAGTTTCCACCTCTTCCGAGAAGCTCTACAACCTTCTGGGTCTCAAGCTCATTCATCCGTTCAACTCCCACCGCTAACGCTACGTCAACGAGTCCCGAAGCAACTGAGAGGTAGGCGACACGGAAGGCGGCGCTCCCAGATGCGCAGGCAGCCTCAACCCTCATACTCCCTATAGGTGTTAGTCCAGCGTACTCGATGATGAGAGGGGCTGGGAAGATCTCGGAGCTCCATACACCGACATTCCCCACCGAGACAAACCCTATCTCCTTCTTCTCAACTCCAGCGTCCTCCAAAGCCTCTCTAATAGCTATCCATGCAAGTTCTGGAAGCCTATGCTCAGTGTCTCTCCCAAACTTGCTCTGCCCAACACCTACTACGGCAACTTTCCGCATCCCAAGATAGCGGAAGACGACTAAATTTAAGTTATTCAAGTCGAGCCAGAGCTTAGAGTATTATACTGGCTTCATCATCGAACTTGGGAACGGGATGGGAGAATGATTAAGGCGGTGGTCTTCGACCTCGATGGAACAATACTCGACCTCAAGCTAAAGTTTAGGGAGGCGAAGAAGAGGTTCCTAAAACTACTCGAGGAGAATGGTGTCGAAATAAGTGAAATATCTCTCGACACACCTACAGAGATGATAATGAAGCGTGTAAAAGATAAGCCTAGAAGCTGGCTGATGAAGCTTGTAGACGAGGCTTTCCTGCCCTACGAGCTTGAGGCAGCTGAGGAAGCAGAGCTGAGAGAGGGCGTGGAGGAGGTTCTGAGAAGGCTTAGGGAGGAGGGCTACAGGCTTGGAATAGCGAGCAACAATGGTAGAATCGGTGTACGTAAAGCCTTAGAAAAAGTTGGGATAATAAGGTTATTCGATGTAATCGTCACGAGGAATGATGTTGATAGTATGAAGCCGAGTGGGAAAATTATTCAGAGAGCTATAGAGCTTCTCGGGGTAAAGCCTTGGGAGATGGCCTACGTAGGAGACACCTACAATGACGTTAAGGCGGCGAGGAATGCGGGAGCGAAGACTATAGCCATTCTAGGAGGAGCCCATCCAGCTGAGAGAATTCAAGAAGCCGAGCCCGACGCAGTGCTGGACGATTTTAGAAAACTGCCCGAGACCCTGAAGCTTTTAGATGGGGAAACCTAATATCCTCCCCAATCCCTTTAATCTTGGATAAAGGGTTAGGAGTATGGGGAGATACAGGGGAGCAGCTGCTCTGGTAATCGTTGTAATCCTCCTAGCCCTGAGTCTGCTAATATTCAATCCAAGTTTTGCAAGTGCGCTCGAGAAGGTTGAGAAGGCTGCCGAGTCTCTTGGAAGATTGATTCCAGAGAGGGGTGCAGAGCTGACGGAGATTAGGGTGAAGGTTCTATTCTCAGACCAAGGCTTATCCCAGCTTTTCTTAGGGAATGAGACAGCTGACTTCAAACCAGTTGGGAACGCTGTTGTATTGGTAGGTGGATATGTGGCGCTAACGGACGAGAACGGTGAAGCGACTCTAAAAGCACCGAAAGGTAATGTAACAATCCATGTAAGCAGGAATAAGAGAAACTATTGGAGGGGAGTTGTAGATATTGACGACAACGAGACAATTATCGTCAAGTTCATTCTGTATAGGTTGACTCCCTTGGACGTAAAGGTTGATTTAAGCCCATTCAAGGTTACCACACCTGTGACCCTGTCCTTTAAAACACCTCTTCAGGGGAGATACTATGTAGGGAAGCCTCATATATCCTTCTACACCCCTTGGGGAGAGTTGAGGAGGGTTCCAGAGACCTTGGATGAGGGAATAGACTACAGAACCTTAGCTGGGGGTGGAACGCCTCTAGTAATCCGTGAGAAGGTTGTCGGAAACCCCGTCTACATACTTCCAGACTCAACCTACCTTCCCGTCGAGCGTGTGGAGCTGGAGGAGAAACCTTGATAGAAGTTAACCTAACCACAGAGACAATATTCTGGATAACCTTAAACGCCATACTACTAGTAATCTTCGTAACACTTCTAGTCAGGTTTCTCAGAAAGATTAGGGGGAGGCGGATTGTGGAGGATGAGCTGGCTATCAGTAGCTGGTCCCATAAGTTTGACATACTTCTCAGAGGGATGGATGACGGTGAAGCGGTGAAGCAGACATTTAGAATGGTCTTGGAGGATTTAGCTCTCTTGAATGGGCTTAACTCTATAAAGAGCCTAACCTCAAGGGAGCTTGTAGTGAAGCTTTCGTCCAGACTCCCCCAAAGCGCTAGGGCAAGCCTCATAAAACTCTACAGGATATATGAGCCTATTCGATTTGGTGGGGCTAAACCTGATGAGGGGAAGGTTAGAGAGTTTAGAGAGGCTCTTGAGAAGCTGGAGCTCCTTCTACATCCTAGGTTGGTGAGAGATAGATGGTAGGCTTCTCAATCACATTATTCATTCTAGCCTTCACAATTCTCCTAGCATCATTGATGATACCCTATTATCCTCCGAGGAGAAGGAGGCGGGAAACAGTTAAGAAGGCTTCCCCGAGACATGGGGGCTGAGAGACCGATGCTGGAGCAGGAGACCGTGAGAGTGTTCGCTGAAAGAATCCGCGAAGCAGTTCACGAGATAATCGTGGGGATGGATGAAGCCATACACGCCCTCCTCCTCGCCCTCCTAAGCGAGGGCCACGTCCTCCTAGAAGGCCCTCCAGGGATTGCGAAGACCTATCTCGCCAAAGCCTTCGCCTCGGTTCTAGGCCTAAAGTTCAGGAGAATACAGTTCACGGCAGACCTGATGCCAAGCGACATAACAGGCTCAATAGTCTACAACAGGGCTGAGGAGAGATTCGAGTTCAGGAAGGGCCCTATATTCGCCAACATAGTCTTGGCTGATGAGATTAACCGGGCCTCGCCGCGTGCTCAGTCGGCGCTGCTTGAGGCTATGCAGGAGAGGCAGGTGACGGTTGAGGGCTCAAGCTTCCCTCTCCCCCACCCCTTCCTCCTGATAGCTACGCAGAACCCTATTGAGCTTGAGGGAACCTACCCTCTACCCGAGGCAGAGCTCGACAGGTTTCTCGTGAGGGCTGTTCTCACCTACCCAGACTCAGGGACAGAGCTTGAGATACTCTCCAAGAAGATGCTCTACGGCGAGTACTTTGAGTTGGAGCCTATCTTTTCGGCGGAGGACGTCCTCAAGGCGATAGAGCTTGTCAGGAAGGTTGAGGCCGAGAAATCGGTTCTCGAGTACATCGTGAAGCTTGCTGAGGCGACTAGGAGGCATGAGCGTGTAGCGCTTGGGGTGAGCCCCCGGGGGGAGGTTGCCCTGCTTTATGCCTCGAAGGCTGAGGCCGCTATGGAGGGGAAGCCCTACATCCTCCCAGACCATGTTAAGGCGGTTGTCGAACTCGTCTTCAACCATAGGATAATCCTCAGGGGAGGAAGCCTAAACCCCCTGACCTCTAGGGAGGAGGTCCTAGAGCTTCTCAGAGAGGTTGTCGAGGGGGTGCCTGCCCCACGCTGATGCTCACAAAAAACGCTGCCAGAGTCTTCCAGGTCTCAGCAATCTTCCTCCTACTCGCACTCATACTCGCCTCCCCAGCGCTTATACTCTCCTCCCTCCTACCCATGGTCTTTACAGCACTCTACGCCCTCCTAGCGTGGAGGAGGCTGAGGAGGATAGAGCCAGATATCTTCGCGACCTCCCTAATCGCCTCGCCGAATCCGGCCCTCGTCAACAGCGACATTAGGGTAAAACTTGTGGTAGCGCTGCGGAGAGACTTGGAGCTCCCCATAGAGGCTCAGGTCGAGACATGGGAGCTGGAAACCTCTGGGAAACCTGGGTGGAGGGGTGTGCTCAGGAAGGGGGTGGAGGCAGTCGCAGACTTCAAGGTGCGGAGCAGCGAGATAGGTGTCAGGCTCCTAGGCCCAGTCTTCATCGCCTTGAAGGATAGGCTTGGAGTCGCCGTGAGAGAGCTCGAGGTTCATCCTCCCCTACCCATCCTCATCCTCTCAGAGGCCCTGAGGCTTAGGGCTCCAGCAGCTCTCCAAGTCTCCTCACGTTCTCCAGCCCCAGGACTCGCTGAGAACCCCTTCATAGGCATGCCGGAGGAGTATAGGCTTAGCCTCCCCCAGACCCAGGAGCAGCCAGCCCGCCTAATAGACTGGAGGAGGACTGCGAGAAGCGGGGGAGAGGAGCTCTATGTTAGGGAGTATGATAGGTTGAGGAGGGGGGAGGTTGTCTTCGGGGTCGGTGGAGGGCTGAGAGTCGAGGTTCCAGGCATGGGCGTGGCTGAGCAGCTAGCGCTCCAGCCCCTCCTCCAGATAGCCCTCGCCCACCTCAAGGCAGGGTCAAGCCCATGGCTCCTAGCCTACGCTGGGAGAGGCGAATTCACAGCCTCACCCCTCCTCCAAAGCCCTGAAGGAGTAGTTCTCGGTCAGCCTCAGGGGATGCCTCCGAGAGGCAGTCTAGTAGTCTATGTAACCCGTCTCATAGACCCCTTGGAGGCTGAGGCGCTATCAAGGCTCTCCAAGCTCACCTCTCTAAGGCTTCTACTGCTCGACCTCGGAGACGGGGAGAGACTTCGCAGAGCGGCTGGCAGGGTTGAGGCATGGTACTCCATAGTTGGGGTGGATGAGCTTCCGCAGGCTCTATGGAGGGCGCTCAGGGTTCACGGGAGGATTACCTAGAGATGGATAGGCTGAGCATCCTGCTCCTAGGAACCCTTACCCTACCCCTACTATACTCTCTTCTCCAAGTCCTCCAAGCCTTCGAGAGCCTCCACTTCTTCCTCCTCCTAGGAATCTTCTCACTCCTAATGATACCTGTAACCCGCTACTTAACGGAGGTTATCTTGGCCTCCATCTACGTCCCAGCCATCATAAGCTTCCTCCTCCTAAGCTTAGCAGGCCGTCCAGAGTTCCTCCTAAACCTCGCGGCAGGATACCTCATAGCCTTCCCACTATTTCTCCTACTCGACTTCTACACGGACTCCTCTCCCCAGCTCCTCACCCTAATCTACCTTGGAGGCATGCTTCTCAGCCTCTACCTACTTGGATTCTCGGGGGAGCAGGGGGTCCATGTGGAAGCGCTCTTCAGGGGGCTCTTCCCAAGAGAGGGGAGTAGGCTCCTAAGCCCCGAAGCCTTCAGCTACATGGACCCCCTCTTCGCCGTCCTAACAGCGTTCTCGACCATAGCCTTGCTCTGGAGCCTGTTGAGGAAGCTCAGACCCATGGAGTCCCCGCTGCTCGGTGAGGAGGTCTTCCTTACAGCGCTCCTCCTCTCAGCCCTTGTAACCTTCGGGATAGCTGTCCTCTCAAGGGTCTCAGGAGAGTTCGCTTGGCTTCTAACCTTCCTTGTCGGCGGGGCTTTAGCGCTCTTTCTAGCGGTCTATCCGAGGCTGGTGGGAGGGTGAGACACCTTCTCCTCCTAGTCATACTGCTCGGCCTGATGTCTCCTCTACAGGTCTCAGGGAAGCCGCTCATGGTGGGATACACGGGCTTCTACATGCTCCCCCTACTCGACGGCGGAACACTGGAGTTCGAGGTCGGTGAACCTCTCTGGGTAATGGCTCCGAACCCGCCTACCAAGGTCTACCTCGAGTCTCCAGAAGGGGTCATCCTGACCTACAGCCTGAACTCTAGTCGGCCTCAGCTTCTGAGAATCTTCTCGGAAGAGGATGCGGGTGGATGGACGCTCATCTCAGAGAACGGTGACAGGCTTCACCTAGAGGTTAGAGACCCTGAGAGGATGGGGGTCAAAGCCCTCTACAGCCTCTCACCCACATCCCTAACCATAAGTCTCACAGGCTCCAGTAGGGCGGCCATACTCTCCCAAAGCTCTGAGAGGATTCTCCTCATAGCTGGGGTCGAGCAGACTGTGAGGCTTGGAAACCTAACCGACGGAGAGCTGGTCATAGACCTCTTCTACCCAGAGTCCTTCCTCTATGAGGGTGTAGCCGAGGGAAGTAACTACACGCTCCACGCCGAGGCTCTTGTAGGTAGACTTGTAGGTAAGGTGAGGCAAGGTCTCTTAACACTTGAACTGCCTAGGCTTCACGAGGTCGGCGCTGGAGGGGTGCTCCCTCTAAGGGAAGGCTCGGCGTCTCTCAGAGTAACCTCAAACGAGACTGTGGGAAAGTTTCCAGTCTATGTTCTGAATAAGGCCTTCGAGGACTTTGCGGGGAAGCCTGTCGATAGGAAGGCTGTAATCCATCTTGAAGAAGCTCTAGACTCGTCGCTGAGCGTTCTTCTACCCAACCCCGAGAATCCTGAGGAGACGCAGACCCTAATCCTGAGACCCCCGCTTGCCGCAGCCCGCTTCTACGACCCTCTCCACGGAGTCTATGTCGGAAACCTAACCATAGAGACGACTA
Source organism: uncultured Nitrososphaeria archaeon (assembly GCA_964440495.1). Taxonomy (GTDB): domain Archaea; phylum Thermoproteota; class Nitrososphaeria_A; order Caldarchaeales; family Wolframiiraptoraceae; genus Benthortus. The sequence continues at coordinate 29,752 of CAYTSD010000001.1, forward strand.
GGCTTCAAGCGGTAGCCGTCAACGAGACGGCATACTTCCTCCTCAGAGACGTTGATGAACTCTACCCCAAACACTCCAAGAAACCTAGAATAGGAGACGACGACATAACAGTCTACGTTAACGGATTCAGAGCAGCCTCGATGAAGATAGCGTTGAGGCAAGGTGAAGTCACATCCTCGAAGCTAGACCTCAAGCTCCTCAGAATAAAGGTACTCAGCCCAGACAATCGACCAGCGGAAAACGTGAAACTGAGAATAAATGGGAGAATATTCGGTCTCAAGTCAGGATGCGGAGGCTTCCTCCTCCCATCTGGAGACTATAGGGTTAAAGCCTTCTCAGGAGGGCTTAGAGCAGAATCCCATGTAAAGCTGGAAAACGATGCTGAACTTACTCTAAGACTAAGTAGACCTCTCAGACTTGAAGAGATACTTAGATTCACGGCGGCAGCCCAGCTCCTCGGCCTCCTAATCCTCATCCTACTAAACCTTCAAGCCGCAAGAGTTTTTAAAGTAAGGAAATGGAAACGATAACGAGAGAAGACTCATGGAGAAAATAGTCCCAGACACAAGCATAATAATCAATGGGAAGCTCTCCCAGATGATTGAGAAGGGAGAGCTAGATGAATGCGAGATAATCTTACCCATAGCAGTGATAGATGAGCTTCAAGCCCAAGCCTCGAAAGGAAGAGAGATAGGATTCAAAGGACTTGAGGAACTCAAGAAGATAAGAACACTTGCCGAGGAAAGAGGATTCGAGATAAGGTTTGTCGGAGAGAGGCCAAGCCTAGAGGACATCAAACTTGCTAGAAGCGGAAGAATAGATGCGCTGATAAGGGATGCTGCCAAAAGTGAGAACGCAACCCTCTACACATCCGACTATGTCCAAGCACTTGTCGCAGAAGCTGAGGGAGTTCCAGTCAAGTATGTTGAAGCCTATGAGAGAAAAGAGCGCATGAGCTTCGAGGAATACTTCACCCCCGACACCCTGAGCCTGCATCTAAAAGCGGGAGTCCCACCAATGGCTAAACGTGGAAGACCTGGAAGCTTCAAGCTGGTTAAGGTGAGAGAAGAACCATGCATGGAGGAGGAGATAAACGACGTGATCAGGGAGATAACTGAAACAGTGCGAGTAAGCGAGGAAGGAAGCATAGAGATTGTCAGAAGCCATGCGATGGTGGTCCAGCTTGGACAGTATAGGATAGCTATAGCGAAGCCCCCCTTCTCCGATGGACTCGAGGTCACGATAGTGCGGCCGATAGTCAAGCTAAGCATAGAAGACTATAGACTCTCGGACAAACTAATGGAGAGGCTGAGGACGAGAGCAGAGGGGATACTCATAGCGGGGCCACCTGGCTCGGGGAAGACAACCTTCGCAAGCAGCCTAGCCGAGTTCTACTCACGTCAAGGGAAAATAGTTAAGACTCTTGAATCCCCTAGAGACCTACAAGTCGGAGCCGAGATCACCCAATACGGTCCCCTTGAGGGAGACTTCGAGAAGACCGCAGAGGTCCTGCTCCTTGTTAGACCCGACTACACGGTCTTCGATGAGATAAGGCGGGGGAGAGACTTCCAGATATTCTCCGACATGCGTTTAGCAGGAGTAGGAATGATAGGGGTAGTCCATGCAAGCGACCCAGTAGACGCGATACAGCGTTTCATAGGCAGAGTAGAACTCGGAATGATACCTCACATAATAGACACAGTAATATTCCTAAAAGATGGAGAGGTCAAGAAAGTCTATGAACTAAACCTAGTTGTAAAGGTTCCAACGGGGATGACTTCAGCGGACTTAACGCGTCCAGTGATAGAGGTTAGAGACTTCGAGACGGAGAAACTAGAATACGAGATATACACGTATGGGGAGGAAAACGTGATAGTTCCAGTCGAGGAGGTCAAGGAGTATATGTCAGCCGTCCAGAAACTTGCGAGAGAACGGATACTTGAAAGGATAAGGGCGTTTGACCCCCAGGCGGAGGTTGAGATTATCTCATCTAATAAGGCGATTGTACGTGTGGAGAAATCGGTGATTCCGAGGCTTCTTGGGAGAAAGGGAGAGACGATAGCCAGAGTCGAGAAAGAGCTCGGCATATCGATTGACGTTGAGCCTAGGGTTCCAGCTCTGGGAGAGGAGGTAGAGTACGGGGTCTCGGAGAGCGGGAAAGCAGTAGAGCTCCTAGTAAGCTCAAAGCTTAGGGGAGAAACCCTAAGCATCTACATCGATGGAGAATACCTCTTCTCGGCAACGGTAGGGAAAGGTGGAAAGATAAGGGTATCAAGGAGATCCGAGCAGGGGAGAAAGCTTCTAGCGGCTCTCAGCTCTGGAAGAGATGTCAGGGTTTTCAGAGAGGTGAGGGAAGCATCTGAACCAGCTGAAAGAAGGAGGAAGCGTGAAAAGTAATTCAATTCAACTCAAACCCTATCCCAGCGACGTATGGGAAATGCTTAGGCAAATATCTGAGTAGCTGTGTTTCAAAGCTTCGGCAAAGGGATTATATAGAGGATTTCCAGTTGAGGAGATGTGCCGCGGTCGAGGAAGCGTAAGCCCTCTAAGAGGCGTGGGAAGGCTGAGACGCTGCTGGGGACCCTGACATCTGAGAGCTTCCAGAAAGCCGTGATAGTGGCGTTGGTCTTCGCTATACTTCTCCTGCTAAGCGGCGTCACCTATTCCTTTACTGCCAGAAACCCTGTCTCAATAGTCTTCCTCCCAGGCGGTGGCATAAGGGTCTTTCTCTGGAGCATGAGCGCCCAAACCCATGCAGAGACAATGGTAATCCTACTCTATTACATGCTTGGAGCAGGTGGGCTGTGGCTATACGTGAATGCGGCTACAAAACCCTTCAATCCTAGAAGCACGAAATACATGCTCTTCTTCAGCTTTCTCTTACTCCTCCTCTCAGGTCTCGGGCTCTACAACGCCTACGTAGCCAAATATATCTCACCCTAGTCGAGGCATGGAGCAACCCCGCCGTCCACAATCTCAAACCTTATAGGCCCAACCTTCACAGGCTTCTCGACATATGCGTAGGAGCATCTTCTACTCATCGGCTTAGTAATTTTTATGATTGTGTCCGACCAGTAGGTTAGGATTCTCTGGGCCACGAGCCTTGCCTCCCCTGTATCTGGCAGTGTGTGAACCTGACCCACCACGACCACCGCTAGCCTGTTCCTTGAAGCCGCCTCCTTCAAAGCAGCAATCTGGAAGGCAAGCCTCTTATAGACTCTAACATCCTTCCTCGCATCCCCTGTAAGCTCGATTCTATGTTGGTAGGTGAAGTCGTCGAAGATGATGAGTGGAAAGGAGGGGGGTTTATCGTGGAGACTTAGGATAATTTCCTCCTGCTGTAGAAAGTTTCCAATCACCGAGACGGAGACCCTTGAAGGGTCAGCCCCGTTTGCTTCAAGTACTTGGAGGAGACGCTGAGGATGAAGCCTTCCAGAGCAGTCAACATAGCCCGCCTGCCCAGCCTTTTTAGCAGCTAATGCGCAGACCTTCAAGGCCAGGCTCGTCTTCCCAGACTTCTCCTCCCCATAGATTAGGGTAACCTTCCCTCCCCGAATTCCTCCGCCGAGAGCCTCATCAAGCTCCGGGATCCCCGTCGAAAACACTTCACCTACATAGACCCTTCATGAGGATAATAATTATTCCTTTTCCAGCTCCTGTTTAGACGTAGAATATTCAGTAGAAGAAGCATCGTTATGCCATCATCTCCTATGGCAACCGCCGACCAGAGATATCACGGATGCGGGGAATATATCAGGTGAAGGCTGCCTTCATGTCTTTGTAAACTTCTTTAAGGCCATATTCCAAGCGTTGTTACTGCCTCAGCGACCCTTGAGACCGCGAGTAGTAATGCGCCCTTCCTCATGCTTACACCATACTTTTTAGACTCTTCGAGAACGTCGTTGAACGACTTAACCATTCTTCTATCAAGTCTATCCAAGACTTCTTCTCTAGTCCATCTAACCTTCTGAACATTCTGAACCCATTCAAGATAGCTTACAGTTACTCCGCCTGCATTGGCCAGAATATCTGGGACAACTTTAACTCCCTTTTGCTCCAGAATCTCATCGGCCTCGGGTGTTGTAGGCCCATTTGCTCCTTCAACAATTACCTTAGCCTTCACATCGTCGGCGTTTTTCTCGGTTATCTGCCTCTCGATAGCTGCTGGGATGAGGAAGTCGACGCTGAGCGCTAAAAGCTCTTGGTTGGTTATGTTTTGAGCTCCCTCGAATCCGACAACGCTTCCAGTCTTCTTCTTATGCTCCATAACCTTCTCTGGGATAAGCCCATCATTCGACAGTATCCCACCCTTCGAGTCACTTACGGCAACTATCTTCGCACCCCATTCATGGAGTATGCGGGCGGTATTGTATCCGACGTTTCCATAGCCTTGCACGGCGACAGTCGCATTCTTGAACGATATTCCATATCTCTTCGCTGCCTCTCTAACGCATACAGCGACTCCGTATGCCGTTGCCTCCTCTCTACCTTCGCTTCCACCGAGATAGACAGGCTTGCCCGTGACAACCTCGGGGGTAGGCTGACCCCTAATCTGGCTATAGGTATCCATTATCCAAGCCATCGTCTGAGGGTCTGTATAGATGTCTGGAGCAGGGATGTCGGCTACCGGGCCTATTACGTCGTAGATTGCCGCGGTATATCTCCGGGTGAGTCTCTCAAGCTCTGTCTTAGACATCTCCTTGGGATTGCATCTAACCCCGCCTTTCGCGCCTCCATAGGGAAGGTCGACGACGGCGGATTTCCAAGTCATCAGGATTGCGAGGGCTGTAACCTCATCAAGGTTAACGTGAGGATGATATCTTATACCGCCCTTGTATGGGCCACGTGCATTATTGTGTTGAACCCTATAGCCTACGAATACTTTCACCGAGCCGTCATCCATCTTCACTGGGACAGAGACTATTAAAGCCCGCTTAGGAGTCCTCAGAAACTCTTTAACCCCCTCATCTATTCCAAGAGTATCCGCAACATCATCGAATTGTTTCAAAACAGAGTCCAGAAACTCACGGCCAGATAGCTCCATAAAATCTCACATAAACATTTTTTTCTAAAGCGGTATTTATGTTTGCAAATTTGAACCCTTGGCCAAAGTCTTGGGCTTCCAGCCTCAGATCGGGTGCATGATGCTATTGAGAGGAGTCTTTCATAGGTTAAAGATTTATTATGGTTAAGAGAATTCATAGTATGGAAATCTTTGAGGTTGGGGGTCACCGTTATCTTAAGGTTTCATGGGGTAGGCTAGAGGAGCTCGTCGAGATGCTTGCTGAGAAGGTGTCGAAGGGTGATCGACCAGACCTTCTTATCGGGATACTGAGAGGTGGAATGACCGTTGCCCATCTCCTCTCAGACATTCTAGGGTATGATGAGATTTACCCTATTGGGTGTTCGAGCTATGTTGATGTTAGGGAGAAGAGGGAGCTACGTGTCTATAGTCCGCTGGTGCTGAGAGACTTAAGCGGGAAACGCGTCCTCGTGGTGGATGATGTCGCCGACAGCGGTGGAACACTGAGAGAGATAGTTAGACGCGAGGTTATGCCTAAGAATCCCCTGGAGGTGAAGACCGCAACCCTCCACATAAAGCCTTGGAGCACATTCAAGCCAGACTACTATGTCGAGGTCACCGACGCATGGATAGTATATCCATGGGAGAAGCATGAGATTATGCGGCAGCTTGGCCCCACATTCATCGAGCATCTAGGGGTTGAGAGAGGGGTTGAGGAGCTCGCGGAGCTCGTTGGAAAAGAGGCTAAGAAAGTTAGGAAAGTCGTATTGACAGCCAGAGAATAGAGTTATATTACCAGCTTTCTCAAACTCTGGTAAAGAGTCATGAAGGTCTACGCGGAGGTCTATGGATGCGCAGCCAACATGGCTGACGGAGAGATAGCCATAGGACTGCTCAAAAGAAGTGGTCACACAATAGTTAAAGACCCTGAGGAGGCGGATGCAATACTTCTAGTAACATGCACCGTTAAGAAGCCTACAAGCGATAGAATGCTTCACAGAATCCGTGTCCTGAGAAGGCTTGGTAAGAGGCTTATCGTGGCTGGATGCATGGCCTCGGGAGAGCCTGACAAAGTAAGGGAAGCGGCGCCGGAGGCGGTGCTACTACATCCCAGAGCAATAACCCATGTAACCGAGGCTCTGGAAGGCCGCAGCATAATCTCCGAGGAGCCCGTCGTCAAGCTAGGCCTCCCGAGAGTTAGGAGAAATCCCATAGTCTCGATAATCCCGGTCTCAGAGGGATGTAGGTGGAGGAGATGCAGCTTCTGCATAGTGGCTAGAACACGTGGAAGCTTCACAAGCTACCCGCTTCAACTAATCCTGGAAGAAGCAAAACAGGCGCTGAAAGAGAATGTTAGGGAGATATGGCTCACAAGCCAAGACATGGGAAGCTATGGAATAGAGTCGGGGAGAAGCCTCCTACCCAGCCTCATAGAATCCGTCGCATCACTTAAAGGAGTATTCATGGTAAGAGTAGGGATGATGAACCCAATATATCTCAAACCAATATTGCGAGATCTCGCCCAATCATATCTAAACCCAAAGGTCTTCAAATTCCTCCACCTCCCAGTTCAATCAGGTTCAGAGAAAGTTTTGAGAGATATGCGGAGAGGACACACGGTTAAGCTCTTCAAAGAAATAGTAAATTATATGCGCTCCAAGGTTCCAGGCCTAACGCTTTCAACAGATTTAATCGTAGGATACCCGACGGAAGATGAAGACGACTTCGAGGAAACCCTGAAACTTGTCGAAGAAATAAAGCCTGAAGCTGTCAATATATCGAAGTTCTATGCGAGGCCTGGTACTCCAGCCGAGAAGCTCAAGCCCCTAGATACCAAGTTAATAAAGAATAGAAGCCGCATACTCACAGAGCTGACTAGGAGGGTTGCCCTAGAGGCGAATGAGAGATGGATAGGCTGGAGTGGAATAGCTTTAGTCGATGAGGTAGGTGGAAAAGGGGAGGCCATAGCGAGAAACCAGAGCTATAAACCCATAATCCTAAATGAAGACGGGGGAAAACTTCTTGGAAGATTCGTTGAAGTGGAGATTCTAGATGCTCACCCCTACTGCCTAATAGGGAGGTTGAAGAAAGTAGTTGAAGAACCGTTGACAATAGAGGCTCGGAGCCAGCTCCTCCTCTAACTCAAAAATTTAAATATAAAGTTCCCCCCATCTCTAATCCGGCCTCCGCAAAATCTCAAGTATGAGAGATGAGAGGGGATGGTGAAGTATCTGGATAGAATCTATGAGGAGGCAAGTAAAGAATTCGGCAAGCCCTATTACAGAAATTTACCCTTCATCGAGGCGTTGGCGATAATGATAATCGTCGGTAGAGGGATGGCGGAGAGTATAGAGATATTCCCATACTCGGTGAACAGGCTCCTAGTGTCTATGGCTAATCGGTGGGCTTACTCAACCGCTCCACTCATCGACGAGATTTACAGGCGTCTAGGATACATATTCTCCCCCGACGTCGCCTTAATGCATAAACTTCCCTCAGAAAACCCTCTCTACCCCCTTCCCGTCTGGATGATCTCTCTATGGAGCTTCACAATATGCTACACCCTCACATACTGGCTACTCTTTACCTCGGTAACGTATCTTCTTGGAAGATTGATTGGAGGTAGAGGGTCTTTCATAAGACTGCTAACCTGGCTCGGGATCTCTCATATCGGTATGATTAACTGGTGGTTCTATGCGGGATGCGAGATGCTATACGAACTAGTAGAGCAGGAGATTTACCTCAACCCCATCCCACCCTACACACCCATAAAGACCAGAATTCCCACCCCTTGGGGAGCTCTCCCCACATTTCTCCCAGTCGAAGGATTCTGGGCTGGATACGGAATGGCCGTGGCATCCATGATCCTAACACTTGGACTAATCTACGGATTTACAAAAAGAGAACTAAAACTAACCCCATCTAAAACAATACTCACAATAATCCCATGGATACTCTTCCTATCCATAGTAGTCCTAGCTGGAAGCATGAACATAGACGAGATCACAGCCGCATTAGATAGATATGTTAGAATCGGGAAAGCTTGGAGATGGTTCCCATGACTCAGAAAACTTTTCTCGAAACACCTAGGAAGCTTATGAGAGAGATTCCATGGGATCCCATCAGGAAGGTTTCCCTCTTCCTTTCTCTTTTAATATTTGTCGGCACAATCTCCTACACCGAGCTGCTTAGAGACCCTACTATTGAGTGGGGTTGGTGGTGGCTTTGGTTCGGTTTTTTCCTCACTCTACTTCCAATACTCATGGGGAGGGTTGCCTGCGGATGGTTCTGCCCCTACGCCGCGTTACACGACATATTCTTCACCAAGCTAAAGCATCCGAGGCTACAGTGGCCCAGTAAACTCAGGAACATACGCTTTCCACTGCTTTTCGCTCTACTCGGCGTGATAGCAACGGTTGAAATCTTCTGGGAATGGGACTTCTTCATATGGTATTGCCGGGTCTTCCTAGTCCTAGCAATTATCTGGGGCTTACTGTTCCCGCCGAGAGACTGGTGTAAGTATCTCTGCCCTCTCGGAGCATACGCCCAGCTATATGCGAGGGTCAGGGTTCTCGGAGTAAAGGTTGATCCTGAAAGCTGTAGGAAGTGTGGGCGATGCATATGCGGTGAGAAGTGCTTGATAGATGTTGACTGGGACAATGTTGTAAATAACACGGGGATAACTCCAGACTACTGCATCGTATGTCTCAACTGCGTGAACTCATGTCCATTTGGAGCGGTCTATGCTTGGAGGGTTCATTAGCAAGGTTTTTAACAATGCTTTCCTCAATAATGTTCAGGGAATAATTTTGCGCTATGACGTTATCGTAGCTCACTATGGAGAGGTTACTCTAAAACGTGGGAAGAGAGCAGCGTTCGAGAGGCTTCTAGCAAGAAATCTAGCGGATGTAACAGGTAAGAGAGTTGAGAGAATTCAGGGCAGACTAATAGTCCTGCTAGATGATTCTCAGGAGCTGGATAGTCTATTGGAGAAGGTTCGGAGGGTGTTCGGGATAGTCTGGTATGCTCCAGCAATACATGTTAGAGGAGATTACAGCGAGCTGGAGAAACGTGTCGTCGAAGCGCTTAGGGAGATTATGCCTGGAAGCTTTAAGATCGAGGCGAGGAGAAGCGATAAATCCTTCCCATTAACCTCGATAGAGCTTTCCAGAAGGCTTGGGAAACGGGTTGTGTCGGAGCTCGGGCTCCATGTGGATTTGAAGAACCCTGAGCGGGTGGTCTTCGTGGAGGTAACTGAGGGGGGCTTCTACGTCTCATTTGAGAAGCTTAGGGGGCTCGGCGGGCTTCCAGTCGGAGCTTCAGGCAGGGTTTTAGCCCTCCTCTCAGGGGGGATAGACTCTCCTGTCGCCGCCTGGCTTATGATGAAGCGCGGATGCCTCGTAGACCTACTCCACTTCTACGCGCTTCCACCCTCAGATGTGAAGGCCTCGAAGATTCCTGAGATAGCGCGGCTTCTCTCGGAGTATGGCATGAGGATTAGGCTCCATCTAGCTCCCTTCGAGAGCTTCCGCCTAAGAGGAGTTGAGATGCCTCTCCGGATGAGGCTCGTAATGTTTAGAGCATACATGCTCAAGGTCGCCGAACACTTAGCCGAGAGAGAAAACTATCTAGGAATAGTTACAGGCGATAGCCTGGGTCAGGTTGCCTCACAGACACTTGAGAACCTTAGAGCCATTTCAGCCCTCATCAAAATCCCTGTCTACAGGCCTCTACTAGGCTTCGACAAACAGGAGATAACAGACCTCGCAAAACGTATAGGAACCTACGACCTATCCATTAAGGAGTATATCGACTGCTGCGCAATAGTTGCCAGGCATCCTGAGACCCGTGCTAGACCTGAAAAAGTTGAGGAATTTTGGAGAAGGTTTGGAATGGATGAGGCGGTTGAAGAAACGTTAAACGGGATTGAAACGCTTGAATTCAAACTCGGTGAAGAGGTCTAGGGTTCACCTCTAAATGCTTTCGTAACAATCTCCTCAACATCTTCACGTGTCAAAGGCTTCGGGATCTTCTCTAGAAGCCTGCGATACTTGAACCCCTCCTCAATAATCTTATCAAACTCCTCTTCAGGCACCCCAGCATCTATTAGACTCATAGGTAGGTTCGACGCCTCCTTAAACTCCTTCAATCTTTCAAGCAGTATTCCAGCCGCCTCGTCACCGTCTCTAACCCTCTTCTTCTCAACCGCTTCAACAAGCCTTATCGTCTTCTCGGGCATAAGCTTACATGATTTCTCCAATACCTGGGCTAGGAACAATGCGTTGGCGAGTCCATGGGGTATGCCGTATCTCTCTGTGAGGTAGTGCCCCAATGCGTGGGCTGCGGTTGTCCCTGGAATGTTTATGGCTAAGCCTGCGAGCATGCTTCCATAGAGGAGCCTCTCCCTCGAATCAATGTCTCCTTCATATCCCCTAACAAAGTTCTGGAAGATTATCTTCAAGGCTTCCACCGCGAAGATGTCTGAGAACTCTGTTGAATACTTGTTGAAGTAGGCTTCAACTGCGTGGGATACTGCGTCCATAACTGTGTGGGCTATGAGTTCCTTTGGAGCGAACTTGAGGGTCTCGGCGTCGAGTATTGAGAGAACAGGCGTTATAGGCTCTCCTAGAATAGTTCTCTTCTCAAGCCCCTTGGATATAACCGAATACTTCGTCACCTCACTTCCCGTTCCACATGTCGTCGGGATAGCTACTATTGGTAGGACGGGAGGCTTAACAGGCTCATGTGTAAGGTCGAAGAAATAGTCCTCAGCCCTACCTCCATGAGATGCGATAACGGAGATTGCCTTCGCAGCGTCCATAGCGCTTCCGCCGCCGAACCCCACGATGAAATCAACCTCAGCCTCTCTAGCTACTCTCGCCCCCCTCTCAACTGTCTCAGCCGATGGATTAGGTTCAACACCCTCGAAGACCTCTACACCGAACCCCCTCGACTCCAAGCTCTCCCTAATCTTATCCAAGTATCCTGAAGTCCTGGCGAATCTCCTACCAGTGACAAGCAGGGCCTTACCCTTCAACCCTATCTCCGCAGCAGCTTCACCAACTCTCTCGACAGAGCCTCTTCCAAAGATAACCCTCCTAGTAAATATCATGTCAAATTCTAACGCCATACCCGGTGTCTCATCCAGGTCTCCAGTTTTTAAACTTAAAAATGGATTCTCTCACGGTAGGGGCGTCTATGCGGGTGGCTCTCGTAGGAGGGACAGGCGGCCTCGGGCCAGGTTTAGCTGCTCGATGGCTTCTCTCAGATATTGAGGTGATTATTGGGTCGAGGGTGAGGGAACGTGCTCAAGAAACCGCTTCGAAGATTTCACGTCTAGTTGATAGAGATGTTGAGGGGATGCTTAACCAAGAGGCTGTTGAAGAGGCTGAGATAATCGTTCTCACAATACCCTTCAAAGGCGTTGAACCCACCTTGAAGAGTCTCTCAAACCATCTCAAAGGAAAGACGATAATCTCTCCAATAGTCTCACCCAGCCCTGCTCCAGGAACCTCCGCTGGAGAGCTTGTTAGAAGACTTTCTCCAGACTCTGCCAAGGTTGCGTCAGCTTTCCAGAACGTTGGGGCACATGCTCTAGCCGAGTTGGAGAAGCCTATCGACTGCGACGTAGTTGTCTGCGGAGACCCTGAGGCGAGGGAGACTGCCGCCAAGCTCGTCGAGAAGATTCCAAACCTAAGAGCGTTAGATGGAGGCGGGATAGAGAACTCATGGATAATAGAGGCACTCACCCACCTACTAATCCGACTAAACAAACGCTATAGAAGACGCTCCATAGGGGTGAGATTCACTGGACTCTAGACAATGTATGCGACGGTGAGCGCCGCCGCCAATGCTGTGAGGAGAGGTATCGGGAGCCCAGGTAGAAGCCTCCTCTTCCTGAGTAGGGCGAGTACTAGGGTGTAGCCTATGAAGAGCATTATCGTCGCAGCTATCGCTGAAGCCGCTCCAAGGTTCCAGAGTATCGCTGAGAGGGTGAGCGAGTAGAAGAATAGGTCTCCAAGCCCCAGCATCACGTCTCCGACCTCGACCGCCAGCCCACGAAGCTGGGGAGCATCCTCCCTGCTGAGAGTTGAGAGATGTCCCCGGAAGACCGCGACCACATCGTAGACCGAGATCCCCGCAACAAGTATCAGGAAAGTCCAGTAAGGTATGCTTATCCCTATCACTCCCCCAGAGCCTGAAGCTATGAACGCCGCGGCCGAGGCGGCTCCAAGCCCCCCACCCCTAACCAGGAGGAAGGTTACAATGGTTGCGACCCCGATTCCTATGGGAAGCCAGAGCGCGGCGATGAGAGGCTGAGTGACCACCGCGGCCGTGACCAGATAGAGAACCGTTATGCTGAGGGAGACAAGCCATATCATCACCGTTATCAAGGCCTTAAAGAGCCCAGGCCTCCTCCTGGCCAAGTATATCAGAACCACGCCGGCCACAGCGATTATTGAGATGAAGATCAGGGTGTTTAGGTAGGGTGCCGGGGAGGCCAGGGCCTCGGCTGGAGGCGTCGACGGCTTAGGCTCCTCTATAGGGGTCACCACAGGCCTCTCAGGATGGATGTCGGAGGCTCCTAGAAGGTAGGTGAAGACCCATGTTAAGGCTAGGGCCAAGGAGACTGGATAATAGTTGCTGAGGACGCTGAGCCTAACCTTCCTCAATTCCTTGGAGGAAGCCGGGTTGCTCCTCGCCTTAAAGATGACTTTAAGACCGACCACGTCTCTGAGAATCGCTTGAGGATGCCTTGAAGTATCGGCTGATGGATCTGCTTGCCTGCCCAATATGTAAGGCCTTCCCCTTAGAGCTCTATGTCTTCAACCTCCGAGAGGTCAATCCGCCTGAGAGGGTTAAGCCCTGCGAGCTCTACTGCGCCTACCACGGCTCGATGCTAAAAGAGCTAGGAGAGGAGCCTCGATGCAGAGAGTGTTATGGCAAGGAGATAGTTGACGGCCTCCTACTCTGCCCAAACTGTGGGAGATGGTATCCGATAGAGGAGGAGATTCCGAGGCTTCTACCCGACGAGCTCAGGGAGAGAAACCAGGACCTCAAGTTCCTCTCAAGATGGAGGGCCAAGGCTCCGCGGAGGGTCCTAGAGAGCGGGAAACCCTTCAACCTCAGGGAGTCTAATCCCTAGAAGAGGAGAAGGTTTTTTAAGGGTGAATACCGCTACCCCATTTGCGTATAAGGGGTGAAACATGAATGAGCGTTGGTCCATCTGGTGAGGCCGTTATTCTCGTGGGGAGAAAGCCTACAATGAACTATGTGCTGGCCACCACCTTACCCTTAACAGAGGGTAAGAAGGTGGTTTTAAAGGCTCGTGGGAGAGCTATCAGCAAGGCGGTCGACGTGGTCGAGGTCGTCCGGAGAAGGTTTGTCAAGGACGCGAAGATCGAGAACGTGAATATTGGAACCGAGGAGGGCAGAGTAGGTAACGACGGTAGGCCGAGGAACGTCAGCACAATCGAGATAACGCTTGCCCCACCTTCAGGTGGAGGCAAGAAGAAGTAGACGGCTAACCCCCCTCCCTCTTCTTATTTCTACCTCCAGCTACGGGTAGGTGTTTATATTGCTCACACTCACCTGTTAGGCTTGGGAACCTTGTTTAGAGAGGTTGACGAGGAGTTTGTTAGGGGGGCTTTTAAGCCTAGGAGGGCGGGCTCCCATAAAGGTGAGAACGGCTCAGTCCTCGTGGTCGGCGGAAGCTGGCTCTACCACGGCGCACCATTCCTCTCAGCCATGGCAGCCCTCCGAAGCGGGGTAGACCTCGCCTATATAGCGGCTCCAGAGAAGATAGCCACGGCAATCCGAGCCCTCTCACCCAACCTAATAGTCCTCCCGCTCACAGACCTCAAACTAACCCCTGGAGCAGTCCGAAGGATAAAGAAGATACTTCCAAGGGTTGACGTGCTCGTGGTAGGCCCCGGCCTTGCCTCTGGAAGCGAGCCTGGGATAGAGACCGTGATTAGGGAGGCTGAGGATAAGGCCCTAGTCTTAGATGCGACGGCGCTCTATCCCGAGGTTGTCCCAGCGGTCTCGGGTAGGAAGGCGGTTCTCACACCCCATGCAGGGGAGTTCCAGAGGGTTTTCGGGGCCAAGGTTCCCGAAGGGCTTGAGGAGAGGGTGGAACTGGTTAAGGAGTATGCCCGTAAAGCAGGGGTTACAATCCTCCTGAAGGGTAGGCTGGACATAATCTCCGACGGCGTCGACGCAGCCGTCAACAGGACTGGAACCCCTGCAATGACGGTTGGAGGGACAGGCGACGTGCTTACAGGCGTCGTGGCAGCGCTCCTAGCCAAGGGAGCCGACCCCTTTAGAGCGGCGGCCGCAGCTGCGTGGATAAATGGTCGGGCTGGTGAGAGGGCTGCCTCAAGGCTCGGCCTCCATATCCTCGCAACCGACGTAATAGACTCCCTTCCAGAGGTTATGCGGAGATTCGATGAGGTCGCAGAGGACTAGGGAGAAAGCGTGAAGCTAATACTTTAAGCCCTCTAAAGCTTCTTGGGTCACGCGATGTTGACGTCTAGCCTGCTCGACTTTTCAAGGATAGGCGTTATCTCTGCAACCATGCTCTATGCCTCCTACAGGGACTGGGTTGACCGTGAGGTTGATGACTGGGTTTGGCTGGTTGGAGGAGGGGTTGGAGCCGCCCTAACCGCCCTAGACCTCATCCTTTACTGGAATATGGCCAAGCTCATCTTCTCCCTAATCTCGATAGCCCTCACATCAGGCTTAGCCTTCGCCTTCTACTTCTTCGGACTCTACGGAGGCGCAGACGCGAAAGCCGTGGCAGTTATCTCCATCTCCCTCCCACTCTACTATGTTGAGAGAAGCTTCCACCCCTTCACAGGACTCGCATCCCTCTCAAACGGGCTACTAGTCTCACTAATCCTCCCAATCTCCATGCTGGTCTACAACCTAACCCAGGTCATGAAGGGTAGAGAGCTCTTTAAAGACTTTGAGCATGAGGGGGCCTGGAGGAAGCTTCTAGCACTATTCCTCGGGACGAGGGTTGTAAACTCCCGTGGAAAGGAGTTCTGGTTCTCGATGGAGGAGGAGAGAGAGGGAAAACGATACTTCAGCTTCAACGTTCTCTCAGTCGAGCTTGAGAAGATTAGAGACGACATGTGGGCGACCCCTGGAATCCCTCTCCTAATCTTCATAACGGTAGGCTTCCTACTCTACATAACCTACGGCGACCTAATCTACCTAATCGTCTCCCTCCTTCATCTAAGGTAACTCCATCATAGTCTCCAAGTATCTCTCGGGAGAACCTCCCGAAAACTATGCCAGCTAAACTTTATGGAGATAGATTACAGCCTAGTTGATGGGGATGAGGATACAGAGGCTTAGGACGGGGGTCAAGGGGATAGATGACATAATAGAGGGAGGGATACCTGAGGGATTCTTCGTCGCGGTAACAGGTGAACCAGGATGCGGGAAAACAATCTTCTCAATACACTTCATCAACCAGGGAATCATAGATGGAGACAAATCCATATACGTTACAACGGAGGAGAGCAAGGAGTCGATAATACGTCAGGCGGCTCAATTCAACATGGACTTCGAGAAGGCTATCGATGAGAAGAAGCTAATCCTAATAGACGCCCTCATGGGTAGGGCTGACAAATGGTCTCTGCAAAGCCTCGACATGGAGGCTCTCGTGAACAAGGTTGTTGAAGCCAAGAGGGAGCTTGGATACGGGAGGGCGAGGGTTGCGATAGATTCAATCTCAGCCTTCTGGCTCGATAAACCCGCCATGGCCCGCCGATACTCCTACTATGTCAAGAAGGTTCTCTCAAAATGGAACTTCACAACACTTGCTGTAAGCCAATACGCTATAACGACCTCGGAGGCCTTCGGATGGGGGATAGAGCATATCGCCGACGGAATACTCAGGTTTAGGAGGGTGCTGAGGGGAGGGGAGCTGAAACGCTACATAATAGTTGAGAAGATGCGTCAAACAAATCACAGCCGCTACCTCCATGAAATCGACATAAGGCCGGGGGTGGGTCTCGTCGTAGTAGGCCCTGTTAGGAGAAGGGTTGAGGACTTCACTCTCCCCTCAGAGGTTACTAGAAAGATTCTCGAAGCCAAGCGAAAGACTGGAGAGGAGCTGCCTTGAACCTCGTCCAGAAACATTACAGTAGAATCGACGTAAAGGAGGAGATAGCTGAATACTGTAAAGGGAGATGGGTTGCCATCCACTGCGAGCTAAAGGATGAGAAGGGCGTTCCAATCATGCTTAGATACAGTCCATCCACCCGCCTTCCCCTAACAATAGACTCTCCAACCGACATAGACAAACTACTCAGAGAACTGAGAAGATTTCGTCCACGTTCATTCTACGCAACGGCACACACTTATAGAAATCTAAGAATCAGGGAAGACACACTCGACCGAGCGAACATAACCTCCTCCATGCCTACATGGGACATAGACTCAAAGGATGGAGACTGGAGAAAAGTCATAGAAAAAGCACGTGAAATAGTAGGCATCCTAGAAGACTACAGTCTTTCAAAATCTGTTTTCATAAAGTGGAGTGGGAGGGGAGCACACATCCACATAAATCCTGAAGCATTCTCAGAGGAGGTTAGAGGGAAGATCGACCCACTCGACATGGCCTATTCTGTTACACAGTTCGTAATCAATAGGTTGTCGCCTGTGGAGGGGGTTGTCGTGGAGAATAAGATAGACCTTCAAAGAGTCTTTACGGCTCCGCTGAGCCTCCATAGATTCCTAGACAGGGTTGCGGTCTGCCTTACACCCGAAGAGCTGGACAGCTTCGAGATAGAGTGGACCTCTCCTGGAGATTTCAGGCATAATCCAAGGGCATGGAGACGGTATATGCGGGGAGAGGGTGATGAGCTTGCTGAGAAAGCCTTCTTCGCGGTAGGCCCCTATATCTCTGGGAGGAGGCGGCGTAGAGTTCATAAGCCTCTCGACCAGCAGATAAATGAAACTTTTAAGAGGCTGGGCGAAGTTCCATAGCTTCCAGATGAGTGAGGATGCAGTTTTTCCTCCCACTAATACTTGCAGCCACATTAACTCTCCTATTTAGCTGGAACAATGGCTCCCTATATCTAGGCGGTTTAACGGCTTCAGGAATCACCGTGTATAGAAAGGCAGCCTTCCTAATCTCTATCGCGATGGTTCTCGGAGTTTTAGCTGAGGGATGGAAGATGAATCCAGGGAAACTCGCGGCTGGAAACTATTTCCCCGCGCTCGTAACGGCCCTAACAATATTCTTGGTCTCAAATGTTCTGAACGTTCCTACAAGTCTCTCAAACGTGGTTGTTGCATCTCTTGTAGGCTCCTCCCTCACTTTGAACCATGGTCTCAGCATCCTCTTCCTAGTGAAGGTTATTCTAGCATGGATTCTATCACCCTTCGCAGCCATGTTCCTATACCACCTAATCTACACTCTCTCAAAATCAATTCTATCGAGGGTTGGACTTCTCACAATAGATTTGGTGAACCGTTTATCCGCCTATCTTGTCTCCTTCTATTCAGCATACTCTCTCGCGGCAAATAATGTTGGCTTCCTACTCAACATGACTGGAGAAGCGGGAGTTTATTCGACCCTGATAATCTCTGCGGCGGCTTTTTCAGGAGTTTTCTTCCTTACACGTAGGTCGGCTTTTGTTATGGGTGAGAGACTCGTGGTTCTAAGTCCTCAGAGATTCTTCACAAGCCTGCTATCAGCCTCGATAATCCTCTGGATACTAACCCAGCTCGGCATCCCAGGCTCCTTCACTCAGACATTTCTGGGAGGTATGGTGGGCGCAGTCGCCTCGTCTCCGCTGGCTATGATAAACTCTAGACTTGTGAAGAGATTCGTCATAGCATGGGTTGCCACGACGCTGGCAAGCGTTCCAGCTGGATACGGCCTTACACTGCTCCTAGGCGTTTAAGCTCCTCTTCAAGTCCCCTGACACCAGACTCTTCAAAGACTCCTGCAAGATAGCCTGACGCGGCGGCTGCATGGAAGGCTTCAACCTCACCTGCAAGGAATACGAGCGTGGAGGCGATGAGGGCTTGCTTCCCTTTCTCGCTGAGCGGCCTATTCACCCAGCTAACCTTACATCCCCTTCCATCGGAAACGAGGTCGAGTTCTCCGAAAACGTAGAGGGTTTCCCCAGCCTCCTCCGCAGCCTTCTTCATCCACTTACATGTGTCATAGACCTTCTCCTCGAATCGGATTCCCAGCTCTTCAGCATCGCTTGAATCAAGCAGGGATAATGATGCATTCTTAGATAATCCTCTCGAAACAGTTGCAGCGGCATCCACGGAATCCCTAGAAGCTTTACCTATGTAAACTACTCCTCCACCGATTTCCCCTATATCCGAAGAGTATTCCGCTCCAAATATCTCAAGAATCTCGGAAAGCGTTCCAACATCCTCTAGAAGGACTATCTTCCTCAATGGTTTGGAGAGGTTTTTCAAGGCTCTCCTAGCGTCGCCTGGCCCCATAAGCATCTCTGCCTCAGGAGGTATCCCTATGGGCGCAACTATGACTTCTCCACAGTAATCTCTCGCAGCCGGGATCCCTATCTTAGGTCTATGGAAGGTTACTGTAACGTTTGCTTCAACCGCTATGTCGTGGACATCTCCAGTATCTGGGTCTACTCCTGAGGGGATGTCGACCGCCACTCTAACCCCGCGCGCCGAGTTTATCATGGTTATCGCGGTTCTCCAAGGCTCTCTAACGCTTCCCCTAATACCTGTCCCGAAGATTGCGTCGACTATGGCCTCGGCTTCCTCAACCTCTCCACGAAGTCTCTCAAGCTCTCCAACATCCCTAACATTCACCAATTTTATTGTCTCACGCATCCTCTTCACGGTGTTTAGATTTCTTCTAGCATGCTCTGTTCTAATCTTCTCCGGGC
Organism: uncultured Nitrososphaeria archaeon; assembly: GCA_964440495.1. Taxonomy (GTDB): domain Archaea; phylum Thermoproteota; class Nitrososphaeria_A; order Caldarchaeales; family Wolframiiraptoraceae; genus Benthortus. The sequence goes on from CAYTSD010000001.1 coordinate 48,673, forward strand.
TACCTATCAGGATCACCGTGACTTCTGCGCCCATCGAGGCCATATGCCGTGCAGCCACCATCCCGTCTCCTCCGTTGTTTCCCGTTCCACAGAAGACTACTACCTTTCTGCCTGCGAGTCCTCCTAGCCATTCGTAGACCGCTCTTGCGACCGATGCTCCAGCATTCTCCATTAGGCTGCTTCTAGGGACGCCTAGCCACTCAGCGTTCTCGTCGACGACCCTCATCTCATCGGAGGATATTCCTCCCCAGCTCTCTATACTCATGTCAAAGATAGAATTGTTTAGGGGATTGTTTAAACATTTACAGGACTCCGAGATACTGGATTACCTTGTCGCATGCCTCTTCCACCAAGTTTTTGGGGACACCCTTTACCCCGCATCCAACTATCAGCGCCCTCTTAGTGGAGGAGGTAATCTTTGTGCGATAGGAGTCCCTGTGGGGGAATATGTGGACAACGCCAAGGCCGTCGACCAGGACTATCTCGTTTGAGGAGAGCTTAGACCTCTTCCCCCTAATATCCATGAATTCCTCACCTTCATGAGCGAATCTAAGGGTTAATGTTCCTGAGATTTTGTCTAGGTCGTAGATTCCTATGGGGATGAGTGTCTCCGCTGAGGCGAGGTTGCCTGCGTCGACGAGGTTGTTTATCGCAGGTATCCCTGAGCCTGAGAGTATCCTCCTAGCCAACGCCTCACCCGCAGGCCTCTGCTTCGTCGGGTCTATCCCTATCCTCCAGTAGAAGTCTCGGAACGCTCTCGCAACAGGCTCATCCTTCAAAGTCTCAAGCCTGTAAGGCATCCTCTCCCTAAGCTTCTCCAACTCCTCGGCGAGGTTCCTCGAAGCCCTGACCTCGACCTCTATCTCCCTCGTCGAGAGATAAATCTCTGGAAACCTCTTCAATAAACTCTCATCTATCACTATCGTCGTCAAGGCCTTTCACGTCTTCTGGTTCTAGTAGGTTGGTGGAGGCGGAGGCGGATATTGAGGTGCTCCCTGATACTGTGGAGGCTGATACGCCTCCTCTGAAGGTATCGAGAAGAAGGCTATCGCCGAGAATATCGATGCAAGGATTCCGAATATCACAGCTATGAGTAGAGGCCACAACGCCGTCATCAGCATTCCGAAGATGTTTGGACCCGGAGCCCCATACGCAGGCGCGCTGAGTAGTCCCGGAGCTATGGCGAACACAGCTATCGTCGCTATTACCGCGATGATTACCGCAATTATCCTCATCCATGCGCCCCACTTGAACCACTTTATGTAGAAGATTCCAGCGGCTCTGAAATGTGAGACGAGTTCAAGTATGAACGTTATCAGAGCTATTATAGCTATCACCGCGACAACGGCTATAATGAGACCTGCGAATGCGAAGAGACCTGTTAACGCTCTCGGCGGCGGGGCTGCCGCTCCTCCCAGAATCCCCGGCATACTCATTGGAACTAGTAGAGCGAGAGCTCCTGAAACAATCATGCTTAGTATCAGTAGGATTCCGGTTGCCTTGAATATTCCCTGCCTTGTGTCGCTGCCCATCATTATCCACGCTATGGCCGCCAAGATCGCTCCAATAAAGTTCGCATAAGGTATGAGCATGAGGATGTAGCCTATTCCTCCAAGCCACTTATACGTTCTGCCCATATCATTTTTTCAGAACCTACTCAGATATAAGGTTTGGATGACTCTCGTCTATTTCTTATCCTTTTTCACAAAACTGTTTATCATCCCCTCTAAAGCTCCTCTGAAACCCCTCTTCTCAGCTAATCTTACAACATCCTCCCAATCTATCTTAAGAAGTATTATTGTTATTAATATCATGGCTATGAGGGCTGCCGCCACAGCTATCGGGTCTCCGCCCTCACCTAGAAATAGTTTCGCTATGTTGAAGTAGGCTTTCCCACCGTAGGCAACTATCCATGAGAGCACAATCTTTCCAAGGGCATTCGCTATCATGAATTTCGTTAAACTAAATTTCGTTAACCCTATTGGAACATAGATTACATCGTCTGGAAGTGGTGTCAGGGCGAAGAGGAAGATGGCCAGCATACCATATTTCCCTACAAGTCTTCCAAGCACGCTCATCTTCTCTCTATCTCTCTCCGGTAGAAGTTTTCTCCCAACTCTTCCAAGCACGTAGGAGGTTATCTTACCAACTGCTCCGCCGACTCCGGCAGCGACTCCGAGTAAGAGTGGGTCGAGGCGGTCTGCCATGAGGACTACGGGTATCAGGTAGGGGACTGGCAAGAAGGGGACGATGCTTCCGAGAACGGAGATTAGGAAGGCTCCGAGATAGCCATAGGCTTGAAGAGCGTTGAAGAGGTTTTGGTAGAAGTTGTCAGACATTCCAAGCAGCCCCCTAACTACTAGGATTAAGCTATTGTGGTGGGCTGGCGAGTCTCCGGGTCTCTCTCAAGACCTCTTCCCCGAATCCATGCTGTCTAAGCCCTCTAAGCATGGCGCTCAGATACTCTCTCGAAGGCTTAATCCATCTTCCACGGGGATTCACCGCCACGTGGGTGAAGGCTTTCAACCTACCTAACCCCTCAGCATTTACCTCGACTCTTCTCCTAGCCGAGGATGAGGGGACGCCCTCCAACCTATCCAGAGTCTTCAACTGTTCCTGAGTGATTTCGTAGACGACGCCATACACCTTACCTCCCTCCACCTCTCTTAGATTCGCTACGCCGCCTCTCCAGCTAGCTGAATATGAGTCGAAGACGAGTCTGAACCCGTTTAGCTCAGCTCTCCTAGCATCACCCCACTCACCCACACTCCTCTTCAACAGGTTCTTATCAAGGGTCCAGCCGTAGGCAAAATACCAGACCACCCTCCCAACTCTCCCTCCACTTTCACACACCCCTCCCACACTATATAACTACCTTTCCAAGACCTTGGGTTAGATGTATAGGTGGTGGAGCGGGAGGCAGAGGATTCTCCTAAGAGACTGTAAGACAGCTATCCACGAGTTCACCTACAATGGCTACAGAGGGTTCACGGCGAATCCCTACAACGGCTGCGGCCACCGCTGCGTCTACTGCTACGCAACCTTCGAATGGTTCCCCGAATTCTACGACATACTCCAAGTGAAGATGAACTTCCCAGCTATAGTTTCTAGACAGCTTCATGAAGAGCTTCCAGATAGACCCGTCTTCCTCTCCTCGGCCACAGACCCCTATCAACCACTTGAAGGAAAGTTTAGACTGACCCGTAGAACCGTTGAGATTCTCCAGAAACATGGGGTGCCCTATTATATTTTCACGAAATCAGCCACGGTTCTCAGAGACCTTGAACTCCACTCCAGCTACAGGGACAGATGCATGATAAGCTGGTCGCTTACAACGGTTAACAGCAAGGTTAAGAGGCTTATCGAGCCCTTCTCCTCGACGCCGACAGCTGTTCTCAGAGCGATGAAAGAGTTCTCAGAGTCAGGGGTCACGGTCGGCGCAAACATCGACCCAATAATCCCTGGAGTAACAGACCTAGAGGGATGGGTTGAGGAGGTCGTCGACGCCGTTGCGGAGAGCGGAGGCAGCTTCGTCTCGGTCGGAGCCCTAAGGCTTCGGGAAGATATCTGGGAAAGGCTGCGCAGCTTCCTTCTAAGCGCAGGAATGGGGGATGTGGCCAAACATCTACAGCATCTCTACCGCTTCTCAGGGAGATATGGGGATGCTCCAGCCTGGTATCTCAGAGAGCTTGAGGAGAGGGTGAAAGCAAGGGCAAAACGTCTAGGTCTCTTCTACGGAATCCCCCTACCTGAGCCGAAGCCGAGACCGATTAAAGTCATGAAACAATTACTGCTTATATCCTGACTGGGAAAAAGTTTTATGAATCCTGTCTGCGACACTTACAATATGAGAGAAGAAGAGGGGAATCTCTCGAAAAAGAAGCTAACTAGAAGAGAGTTTCTAGCCGTATCAAAGTCCGCCGCAATAGGAGGAGTAATCGCAGCAGGAGTAATCGGAGGGGTAGCAGGCTATCTTGCGGGAAGCGGAGCGGCTCCGGCGAAGACCGTCACGGAAACCGTAACCCAGACCACCACCAAGGAAGTTGGAGCCGCTACAACAGTTACAGGGACAAAGGAGGTAACGAAGACCGTTACTGCCGGAGCCAAGCCCCTGAAGGTTGGATACATCTATGTTGGTCCTGTAGGTGACTTCGGCTGGACCTACGCCCATGACAGGGGTAGGAAGTGGGCTGACGAGAAGTTTGGAAACGTTGAGAGCTCTTACATCGAGTCTGTTCCAGAGGCTGAGGCGGCTGGAGCTATAGAGAGCCTGATAACTCAGGGCGCAGACCTCGTGATAACTACGAGCTTCGGCTACATGGACGCAACCGCGGAGGTCGCTGAAAAGTATCCTGACAAATACTTTGTCCACATCTCGGGCTATAGGAGTGGAGCGGCGGGAAACGCTCCCATGAACATGAGCGCAGCATTCGCAGAGTTCTATCAATTGTATTATCTCAATGGCCTCGCAGCCGGAGCCGTAACGGAGACAGGGGTAGTTGGATATGTTGCAGCTCACCCGATACCCGAGGTAGTTAGACACATTAACGCGTTCGTCTTGGGCGCAAACTACGCATACAAGAAGAGGACTGGAAAGAACATTAAAGCCTATGTTGACTGGCTCTTCTCATGGTTCGACCCGGGGAAGACTAGAACCGCCGCCACAGCCCTTGTGGAGGAGAAGAACGCCGACGTCCTAGCCTTCACCGAGGACTCGCCTACAACGCTTCAGGTCGCCGAAGAGTATCAGAAGAAGGGTAGGAAGGTTTGGAGCTTCAGCCACTACAGCGACATGACACAATATGGACCAACAGCCCACCTGACAGGCCAGGTAGTAAATTGGGGGCCACTCTACCTAGACTTCTACCGCATGGTTGCGACAGGGACTTGGCAGTCGGTTGACATCTGGGCGAGGATAGGCGACTACATGCCTTGGAGGTGGAGGAGGAAGCCTGAAGAGAGCACGGCTGGACAGCCTGAGGGAGCTGTTTATCTCGCCCCAATAAACCCAGCGATTCCAAGCGAGTGGCAGACCGAGATAAAGGAGCGTTATGAGGAGATGAAGGAGCTTCTCTTCGAGCCATTCTCACCCGAAGGAAACCTAGGTGAGCCGATAAGAGACCAGGATGGAACCGTGAGGATAGGCGCTGGAGAACGTGCCGACCACGACATGCTCTGGTCGATGGACTGGTTCGTAGAATATATTGAGAGCAAGCTTCCAAGGTAAATCTACCCCCTACCCCTATCTTTTTTATCCTCCCCAGGCTTCAGTATCCCTTGGTCAGGCAGGTGGAGAATGAGCGAACCCCTCCTCGTCATGATGAAGGGAATAGTGAAAAGGTTTCCAGGCGTGGTTGCAAATGATCATGTAGACTTCGAGCTTAGGCAGGGAGAGGTTCACGCCCTACTCGGAGAAAACGGTGCAGGAAAAACAACTCTAATGAATATACTTTACGGCCTCTACAAGCCGGATGAGGGAGAAATCTACGTAAAAGGAAGAAGAGTTGAGATAAAGTCGCCTAAAGAAGCAATCAAGCTCGGGATAGGGATGGTTCACCAAAACTTTAGACTCATCCCAACGCACACGGTTCTAGAAAACATTGTATTAGGGCTAAAGGAGGCAGGCTTCATAATAAGGTACAAGAATCTTGAGGAGGAGATTAAGAGGCTTTCAGAATCCTATGGATGGAAGATTGACCCGAGGGCTAAGGTTTGGCAGCTTTCCGCAGGTGAGAAACAGCAGGTTGAGATACTTAAGACTCTTTACAGGAGGGCCGATATACTGATTCTAGACGAGCCTACATCTGTTCTCGCTCCACAGGAGACGCGCGCCCTCTTCAACGCGATTAGACGCATGGCGTCCGAGGGGAAGGGCGTAATCTTCATCACCCACAAGCTCGATGAAGCCATGCAGGTTAGCGATAGGGTTACAGTGATGCGTAAAGGAAGGGTCGTCATAACAAAGAATACCTCTGAAACCAATCCAACGGAGCTGGCGAACTACATGGTTGGGAGGCCTGTGATTTTCGCGGTCGAGAAGAAGCCCCTCCCACCTGGGAAAGAGGTAGCCATCCTACGTAACGTCCACGCTTTAAGCGATAAAGGAGTACCCGCACTAAACGGCGTGAATCTGGTGATCAGGAGGAATGAGATTCTAGGGTTGGCGGGAGTCACTGGAAACGGTCAGATAGAGCTGGTTGAGGTGATCACTGGTTTAAGGAAGGTTACCAAGGGTAAGGTGATAATTGATGGGGTTGATGTGACGAATAGAAGCCCGAGGGAGATAATGGAGCTCGGCGTAGCCTATATTCCGCCTGAGAATCTTAGATGGGGGCTTGTGGCAAGCCTTCCAGTGGTCGACAACCTCTTCCTAAAGGCTTACAGGTATCCACCATACTCTAACAAGATTACTATTGACTGGAAGCGTGTCTATGGTAAGGCTCGTGAGCTTATAGAGGAGTTCGGGGTCGTCACCCCAAGCCCCTTCATAAGAGCTAGGGCGCTCTCAGGCGGGAATCTTCAGAGACTCGTGTTAGCTAGGGAGCTTTCAGGCCTCATAGGCGGGGGAGTTCCCAAGCTCATAGTGGCGGCTTATCCCACCAAGGGGCTTGACGTCGGGGCAACGGAGTTCGTTCACAAGACTCTTCTAAAATACCGGGAGAAGGGTTCAGGGATACTTCTAGTCTCCGAAGACTTGGAGGAGATTCTAAGAATAAGCGACAGGGTGGCCGTAATCTTCAACGGTAGAATAGTTGGAGAATTCAAGGCGGAGGAAGCAGATATAGAGAGGATAGGGCTTCTAATGGCTGGCGCAGAGGCTCAGGCAGCGTAAAAGGAGGTGGGAGGATGGCGGCGAGATACTCCTTCCTCGGAATCCGCGTCGAGAGGAGATTAACCTACTCTAAGACAGCAGCGGTAGCCACAACAATAATAGCGATAGCCTTAGCCTTCGCTGCAACCGCCGTTATATTCGCCGTCATGGGTCTCGACGTATACGATGCCTTCGCGGTCTTGGCAGGGGTCTTCGTCACTCCTAGGCTTCTCCTCCAAGCGGTTCTCAGAGGGCTTCCAATCACTCTCTCAGCTCTAGGTCTCTCAATAGCCTTCCGGATGAATTTCTGGAACATAGGAGCCGAGGGGCAGATATACCTGGGAATGTTCGCTGCGACAGGGATAGTCCTGGCCCACGTATACTATGGATTCCTCCCAGCCTCACTTGTTTTACCCATAATGTTCATAGCCTCATTCCTGACGGGTGGGGCTTGGTGTCTCCTCCCAGCAGCCTTGAAGGCGAAGCTCAACGTGAACGAGATACTCACAACGCTTATGATGAACTATATCGCGATACTCTTCGTCGCATACCTAATCTATGGCCCATGGAGAGACCCGAAGGGCTACGGCTTCCCTCTCTCGATACCCTTCCCAGAGTATGCTAAGCTTCTCTTCATCGCTGGAAACCCATCCTATACAGGCCTCCTCCTAGCCCTCGTCTTCGCAGCCCTAGTATACGTGCTCTTCAGATACACTAAGCTCGGGTTCGAGCTCCGGGTCGTTGGAGAGAACCTCGACGCAGCACGCTACGCCGGGATGGCCATCCCGAGGATAATCACTCTGGGAGCATTCCTCTCAGGAGGGTTGGCTGGAATCGGCGGACTATCGATAGTCAGCGGAATAATTGGGAGGCTTAGGCCAGGAGCCTCGCCAGGCTACGGATACACAGCCATAATCGTCGCCTTCCTAGCGGCTCTAAACCCCTGGCTGATAGTTCCAGCTGGAATCTTCTTCGGCGGACTCCTAACGGCTGGGGAGGCCCTCCAAGCCTCTCTCAACATACCCAACGCAGCCGTCCAGATATTCCAGTCAATAATCTTCCTCTTCATAATCTTGGGGGAGTTCCTCAAACGCTACCGGATAGTTGTTGGAGGGGGTGGGGTTAGGGGATGATTGATTGGCTCTCCTCGGTTCTCCAGGGAGCCGTCCAGATGGGCACAGTCTATCTCCTAGCCTCCCTCGGAGAGATCTATGCTGAGCGCTCTGGGATACTGAACCTAGGGGTTGAGGGTATAATGATTATGGGTGCGGCTCTCTCCTTCCTCTTCACCCTCGCCTACGGCCACCTCGCAGCACTCCTCCTAGTAGTCTTGGCTGGGATACTGATGAGCCTCATACTAGCCGTTATGGCTGTTTCTCTGAGGCTGAACCAGGTGGTTGTCGGCCTAGCCTTAACACTCCTAGGGCTTGGGATGAGCGGGTTCCTAACCCATCCGACGATTAGGGCTCATGTCCTCCTCTTCCTGAACCCTAGCCTGCCTCAAACAGCTCTCACAACCCAGGAGGCTCCGAAGCTCCCAGAGCTTCCCGTCCCAGCCCTCTCCGAGATACCGGTACTTGGGCCAGCCCTCTTCAAGCACAACGCAATAGTCTACTTCTCCTACGTCTTGGCGGTCTTGATGTGGTTCATCCTCTTCAAGACCCGGGTTGGGCTGAGCCTCAGGTCGGTTGGAGAGAACCCTGCGATGGCTGACGCACTAGGCGTGAACGTCTACTTGGTCCGATATCTCGCCACGATGGTTGGCGGAGCCTTGGCCGCCCTCGCCGGAGCCTACCTCTTCATAGGGTTCCAGCCCTTCTGGCAGGAGGGGATGACGGCTGGCAGAGGGTTCATAGCCCTCGCCCTAGTTATTCTCGCAACATGGAGCCCCTTGAGAGCGGTTCTCGGAGCCTACCTCTTCGGAGGAGTCGAGACAATCCAGTTCAGGCTACAGATACTTGGCTTCGGGGCTCAGACCCCTCAATTCGTCCTAATGCTTCCCTACGTGGTAACTATTATAACCTTGACCCTCCTCTCCTTCGAGAGCGTTAAACGGAGGCTAGGGGTCCCAGCATCCCTAGGAGTACCCTACTCAAGGGAAGAGGTCTAGAATGGGATAGGCTTGCCGCGTTTGAGGAACCTCCCCCTCCCAGGCTGTGTCAAGGCTTCCCCCTCCTCGAAGACGACCTCTCCACGAGAGATTGTGTAGACCGGGTAGCCTCGAACCCTCATCCCCTCGTAGATTGAGTGGTCAAGCCTGCTGTGCAGGGTCTCCCTCCCTAGCACTACCTCCTTGTCGGGGTCTATGATTGTTAGGTCTGCGTCTGCGCCTGGGATTATTGTGCCTTTCCTCGGGTAGAGGCCGAAGAGCTTGGCGGGGTTGAGTGATGTCAGCTCCACAAGCCTCCGCATACTTATCCTACCCTTCCTAACCCCCTCCGAGAAGAGTATCGGGATTATGTTCTCCGTTCCCTGAACGCCTCCAGGAGACTTCCTGAAGTCTTCTCTCCCAACCTTCTTCTCAGCCCAGTTGAAGGGTGCGTGGTCGCTTCCAAGGGTCTGTATCTCCCCTCTCGCAAGCCCCTCCCATAGAGCCTCCCTATCCTCAGCGCCCTTAATCGGTGGAGCGAGCAGAAACTTCTCGGCGTCAGGCCTTCTATACACCTCGTCGGTGAAGACTAGGTAGTGGGGGCATGTCTCAGCGTATACTCTCGCACCTGCTCTACGCATCCTTCTAATGGCTTCAAGCCCCATCTTCGAGGATAGGTGGACAACCCAGAGAAGCGCTCCAGAGTGCTGGGCGAGCAGCGCTAGGCGCTGGACTGCTTCGGCTTCGGCTATGGGTGGTCTGCTCAAGGCATGGTAGAGCGGGGTCAGCCTCCCCTCCCTCTCAAACCTCCTCAACCTCTCCTGGATTATGTCCTCATTCTCACAGTGAGCCCCAACCAAGACACCGATCTTGGCGGCAGCCTCCATGAACCTCAGCATCCCACCGTCATCCATCATCAGCCCCCTACCCCTATAGGCTGTGAAAACCTTGAAGCTTGAGACGCCGAGCTCCAGAAGCCTCCGAAGCTCCCCCTCATCCCACTTGGACGCACCTGTCACCGAGACGTGGAGGCCGTAGTCTACGGCGACCCTTGGGTCAGCCTCCCTCCTCCTCTCCTCAAAGGCTTCCAAAATACTCTGACCAGGCCTCGGGGTGGCGAAGTCGATTACCGTGGTTACTCCCCCACAGGCGGCGGCAGTAGTCCCAGCGTAGAAGTCATCGGCGGTCCTTGTCTCCCCGTAAGGCATCTGGAAATGCGTGTGCCCATCTATCCCTCCAGGTATCACAAGCTTCCCCGTAGCGTCGATAACCCTCTCAGCAGGCTCCTCAACACCTCTACCAACTACGGCTATGACCCCGTCTCTAACGCCAATATCTGCCTCAAACTCCATTCCATCAGAGAATATTCTCCCACCCTTAACCAGCAGGTCAAGCATAGCTACCCCCTATTCAAGCACCCAGTAATTAAGGATGGAGCTGCTTTTATCCTAGGGCTTCCAAGATAATCTGAGAGGAATGTTGAGCCCATCTATCCCTAGACTCGGCCTCTACCTCCAAGACATGCACGTAAGAGACATGATAAGATACTCGCAGATAGCTGAGCAATATGGGTTCGAGTCGGTGTGGGTTGCAGAGTCACGTCTAGCGAGAGACGCGGTGGTCCCAGTCACAGCAATCGCAACCGACACATGTAGGATAAAGGTTGGAGCAGGGGTAATCAATACATGGACTAGGAACGCAGCCCTAATAGCGCAGACCTTCGCGACACTCGATGAACTCTCCTTCGGAAGAGTGATGCTTGGACTCGGAGCATGGTGGGACCCGCTTGCATGGAAGGTTGGAATCGAACGCAGGAGACCCCTCAAATGCATGAGAGAGTATGTTGAGGTAATTAGAAGGCTCTTCAGAATGGAGGTCGTCGAGTACGAGGGAGAGTTTGTTAAGATGCGTGGAGTAAGGCTTGACGTCCTCCACGGAGCAGGAGAGAAACCACGTAACATACCGATCTATATAGGTGCGACAGGGTGGAAGATGCTTGAACTCGCTGGGGAGGTCGGAGACGGGGTCCTCCTAAACTATCTAGTCTCACCGCTCTACAACCAGAAGGCACTGGAACATATACGGAGAGGAGCGGAGAAGGCTGGAAGAAAACTTGAAGACATTGATAGACCACAGCTCATAGCGACGTCAATGTACGAGGACTCTGAGAAGGCGATTAAGCTCGCGAAGAAGCATGTAACAATGACTCTCGGGCAGCAGCCTCACATAATGAAAGCAAGCGGTGTAAGCGAAGACCTAATTGAGGCGGTTAAGAAGGCGATGGGCGGATGGCCTGCGAAGCCGGGTGGAATCGAGAAAGCCATGGAGCTCGTCCCAGACGAGGTCGTCCAGATGATAACCGCCTCGGGAACACCCGGAGAAGTGAAGCAGAAGATAGAGGAGTATATGCGTCATGGATGCACCGCCCCCCTCCTCCTACCACTAAGCGGAAACGTTGAATACATAGTCAAATCACTTGCAGAAATCTAATACATCTTAGAGGCTGCAGCATCAATCGTCATTAACTACTCTTTTCTTCCTCACTCTTTTGAGGAATTTTATGCAGCTTCACTACGTAAAGCTCTCTATCCCTGAACTTTTCAACTGCTTCGCGGACTGTTTTCACGTTTCCTAACAGTACTTTAACTCCAAGCTTCTTAAGAAGCTCTATCGCCCTCGTGCTCAGAGACTGAGCTATAACATACTTCACCCCCTCTCTCTTAACTATATTTATGATGAGGTCGTCGGAGGACAGCCTATGAATATAAACTTCTTTGACGCCGCTGTTCACAAGAACTATGTGAGTGAAGGTGGGGGCGTCCTTCCAATGGGGATAGATTTTCGCGTCGAGGCCTCCCGGCTCATAGGTTGGTATGAGGATTGAGGCTTCTTTAACAGACATGTCGGATGTTAAAAGACTCTACGCTGATATATGAACACTATCCTCGTCCTTGTTTAAAGTTCATAGGCTAGGCATTTCTATAAGATTGGTGTGATTCAATGTGTCTGAAAGGCTTCTGGTGAGGGGGAGCATTGTCGTAACGATGGACGATGAGAGGAGGGTTTTCAGGGACGGTGCGGTGGCTGTTCAGGAAGACGAGATAGTGGCCGTTGGGAAGAGAGCCGACGTTGAGAGAGGATTCGAGGCAGAGGAGGTAATAGATATTCCGAGGTCAATAGTCTTACCTGGAATAATCTGCGCCCACACCCATCTCTATGGAATAGCTTTGCGTGGAGCATCTTTAGGGATAAAGCCTCCGACAGACTTTGCTCAAATACTTCAACGTGTCTGGTGGCCTGTTGACGAGAAACTCACAAACGAAGATGCCTATGCAACGGCTCTTGCAGCAAGCATAGAGTTTCTGCTTAACGGAGTGACAGCCTTCGCCGACACATACTCTGCTCCAAACAGTATTGAGGGGTCGCTGGACGAGATAGCGAAGGCGGTAAACGAGGTTGGAATAAGGGGAATATTGTCCTATGAAGCTACTGAGAGGAGAAGCCGTGAGGAGGGGCTTCGTGGGCTTAGGGAGAATGAACGGTTCCTCAAACACGGGGTCAGGGGAAGAGCTGCTGGGATGATAAGTCTCCACGCATCCTTCACGGTCACCGACGAACTAATAGCAAAAGCATTAGAACTCCAAAGAGAGACTGGAGCAATCATAACAATACATGTCTCAGAAGGTTTGGTCGACCTATACCACAACCTCGAACGCTATGGAAAGAGGACTGTTGAGAGGCTTAGAGATGTTGGACTGCTCTCCCCGAAGGCTGTTCTCGCACACTGCGTCCAACTAGACGATAAAGAGGTCAACATGCTTGCAGATACGGGGACGTGGGTGGCGCATAACGCTATGAGCAACATGCTTAACGCCGTCGGGGCGGCTCCCATACCTGAAATGCTCTCTAAGGGTGTAGGCGTAGCCTTGGGGAATGATGGATACATCTTCGACATGTTCGAGAACATTCGGGCGACATATCTCCTCCACCGCCTCGCTAAGAGAAATCCCAACATAATCTCAGGTAGAAAAGTCTTGGAGATGGCTACGGTGGATGCTGCGAGAGCCTATGGACTGAGGAGGCTTGGCTCCCTTAAACCTGGGAACAAGGCCGACCTGATAGTTGTCAGACCCTCCCTCACACCGACACCCTACACAGGAGACATCTATAGCTGGATAGTGAACGGAGTTAGGGGAGGAGACGTCAAGCTGGTCATGGTTGACGGAGAGATTGTAGCACGTGAAGGGAAGCCGACAAGGATAGAGCTTGAGAAAGCCGAGGAAAAAATCTTGAAGACGCATGAAAAACTCTGGGACAGGCTCAAAACAATCAGTGAGGCCGTCGAGCCTCTCCGATTCAGCTAAAAGCCATTTAGCGATGTCTCCAAACTGTTGTTGGTGAAAAAAGGGTTGACGAGCATACTCGTTGAGGCACCCTACCTAATCCCTATGGACGGTAGGAGAATAGTCAAGGATGCGGCAGTCTATGTCGAGGGAGACCGGATAGTGGCCGTAGGCAGTGTGAAGGAGGTTAGAAGAGGAGTCTCTAGACCTGAACACCGTATCCAAGTCGAGAAGGGCGTCATCCTACCTGGACTGATAAACCTCCACGTCCACCTAGCCCAAGCCCTCCTCAGAGGCGTAGTCCCAGACAACCTCAAACTAATTCCATGGCTTAGAGACTGGGTCTGGCCCCTGCAGGGGGTTTACGATGAAGAGGATGGAAGGGTGAGCGCCGAGCTATGCATAATGGAGATGCTGCGAGGTGGGACGACGGCTTTCCTCGAGTCGTTGCTCCATCAACGCTACGGCTTCAACGGGATAGCCGAAGCTGTAAGAGACTCCGGGATACGTGGATACCTCTCCAAGTCAGTGATGGATCAACCTGGATACGCCACCGAGCAGGGGATAATGCACCCGGGGATGATTGAGGATGAGAGCTCCCTAGAGGTCTTCAAGGCCATGCACTCTAGATGGGATGGAGCCGCCGACGGGAGGATAAGGGTGTGGATAGGGTTGAGGACCCCTGGAGCATGCAGCGACAACCTCTATAGGGAGGCGGCTTCCCTCGCACAAGAACTCGGCTCAGGGATAACGATGCACCTCGCAGAGGTTAGGGAAGACCTAGAATACTTCAAGTCCCGTGGAACAACTCCAGCCGGATTCCTCAGAAGCCTCGGCCTCCTAGGTAGAAGGAGAGTCTATGCTCACTGCGTCTGGCTAGGTGAAGAAGATATGCGGATGCTGGCTAGCTCAGGCTCCTCCGTCGCCCACTGCCCCTCAAGCAACCTGAAGCTCGGCTCAGGGATAGCGCCGACACCGGAGATGAGGAGAATTGGCGTAAACGTTGGTTTGGGAACCGATGGAGGGCCAAGCAACGATACCTACGACATGTTCAGGGAGATTAGGTTGGCTGCTCTCCTCCAGAAGGGTAGAACCTTGAAGCCGGAGTCCTTCAGCGCCTGGGACGCCCTTGAGATGGCTACGGTTGAAGGTGCGAGAGCTTTGGGAGTCGAGGAGGAGATAGGCGCCCTGAAACCTGGGATGAAGGCAGACCTGATAACCCTATCATTCAACCGCTCAGGCCTCCATCCTCTCTCAGACCCAGTCTCACTCCTCGTATACTCTTCAACAGGACTCGACGTAAGAGACGTGATAGTCGATGGGAGACTCGTGGTGGAGGATGGGAAGGTTCTATGGATAGATGAGGAGAAGGTGATGGAGAAGGCTCAGCGTAGATTCCTCAAGGTCTTGGAGAAGTCTGGAAAGCTAAGAGAGGTTGAGGAGAGATGGCTAAGACGGCGCTGATTCTCCCAGCTGCTGGAAAATCAACACGCTTCGAGGGAAACAAGCTTCTAGCAAGGCTCAACGATGAAACCCTCATAGAACGTGTCGTCAGAACAGCCCTCAACTCTAAGACCAACCTAGTCATCCTAGTAACAGGATTCGAAGCCGATAAGATTCGGGGAGCCTTAAGCAGGATTAGGGATACTCGGCTGCGGATAATCTATAACCCAGACTATGAGCTTGGTCTGAGTTTTTCTGTTAAAGCTGGTGTAAGAGCTGCGGCGGAGTGGGGGGCGGACGCCTACATAATTCTACCAGCAGACGTGGCGTTCATAGAGTCCCGAGACATAGATAGGGTGATTGAGAAGTATCTGGAGACGGGTGCGGAGATTGTCGTGGCCTCCCATAGAGGCAGGCATGGTCACCCAATACTCTTCTCCAGCAAACTACTCGGAGAGCTTCTACAGATAGGTGAGGAGACCCGTGGATTGAAGGCCGTGGTTGAGAGGCATCGAGGCTCAGCCGTAGCCGTGGAGGGAAGCATCTTCACCGTGAGAGACATAGACACGAGAAGAGACTTGGAGGAATGTCTCAGACTATTGAGAGATGCCTCAGCTTCCCGCCTCTGAGCACGCTTATCAACTCGGCCACGGCCGCCACCGCTATCTCCTCGGGAGAATCAGCTCCGATATCCAGTCCGAGAGGCATGTAGAGTCTTCCTCTAAGCTCCTCCTCACGGTATCCACGCTCCCTAAGCCTTCTCAAGAACTCCTGACACTTTCTCCGACTCCCTAGGAGGCCTATGTAGCGTACAGGGGTCTCAAGGGCTTTGAGGAGAGCTCTGTAATCCTCCTCAACCCCGCCGTAGACTATGACGAGTAGGTCTCCCTCTCTGGGACCAAGTTTCTCGACACCCCTCTCAGGTTCATCGACAACTATCTTCTCAGCCATGGGAAATCTTTCACGATTAGCGTGGCTTTCATCTCTGTCTGTCACAGCTATCCTGAATCCGACCTCGGAGGCGACTCTAGCTATTGACTGGGCTAGGTGGCCGGCGCCGACGATTAGGAGCCTCGGAGCAGGTTTAAGCACGTCTATAAACACCTCGGTCTCTCCACCGCATATCAGCCCGGTCTTCTCAGCCTCTCTCGAGGCCTCCTCCCTAAATGCGTAGCGCTTAGCCCTAGACCTGCCCTCCCGGAGAGCTCTCAAAGCCTCCTCAACAATCATGCGCTCGAACACTCCCCCGCCGAGCGTCCCAACAACCGAGCCATCGACCCTGACAACCATCCTCGCCCCAACATCCCTTGGAGCAGACCCAATCTTTTTTGTGACGATGACTAAGGCTACCGGGTTCCCCTTCTCAAGCTCCTCCACAGCCGCCCTAAGCTCCCTCAGATAACTCATTCAAGGAAGAATCAAACTAAACCCGCTATTATTAGTTATGGGGAATTTGTTAAATATGTCTGCATCCATCTAGGCTGGAAGAATGCTTGAGAAGAGATATAGGTTCAACCTTAACGGAGAGTGGGTTGAGGTTGAGGCGCCTCCAGCCGCAACACTCCTCGAAGTCCTCAGAGACAAATTTCATTTAACTGGAGTGAAGGAGGGATGCGGGAAAGGAGACTGCGGCGCATGCACGGTTCTTCTCAACGGAAAACCCGTTCACTCATGTCTCACGATAATGGAGCAGGTTCAGGGAGCTGAGATAACAACGGTTGAAGGGCTTTCACGCGGAGGAAAACTAGACCCAATCCAGCAAGCTTTCATAGAAGAAGGAGCAATCCAATGCGGATTCTGCACGCCTGGAATGCTTATAGTGGCTAAAGCCCTCTTGATGAGAAACCCTAACCCAACAATAGAGGATGTACGTGAAGCTCTAGGTGGAACACTATGTAGATGCACGGGATACGTGAAGCTTGTGAAGGCCATCCTCAAAGCAGCGGAGCTGATGGGTGAAAGAAGATGACATACTACTCCACTCTTCATAAAATCGTTGTCCACAGCCCGGGAAGCCTCGAGGAGGCATTAAGAATACTTGATGAGAGGAGAGGCGTAAAAATAGTTGCTGGGGGAACAGACCTACTTGTCCAGATTAGAGGAGGTGTAATCGAAGGCAAGGAGCTCCTCAACATATACGGATTAGATGAGCTGAGATACATCAAGGTTGACGGCAACAGGCTTAGGGTTGGCGCCCTGACAACATTCTCGGAGATAGCTGAATCGGAGCTAGTTAAGAGATACGCGTCTATCCTAGCTGAGGCCGCTGGCTCGGTTGGTTCTCCACAGATTAGATTTAAGGGAACGCTTGGAGGAAACATCTGTAATGCTTCTCCTTCAGGAGACTCTATCCCAGCCCTCTACGCTCTTGACGCCAGACTCGTTCTCCAAAGCATCAACGGGAGACGCGAGGTTCCTATAGAGAGGTTTTTCAAGGGATACAAGGTTCTCGATCTACGGGAAAACGAGCTTCTCACAGAGATTAATCTTCCTCTAATGGCCGAAGACGAGGATGGAGTCTTCCTAAAATTCTCCCTAAGACTCGGCGACGCAATCTCGGTGGTCAACACAGCTATCTGGGTTAAGCGCTCTGGGCCTAACAGGTTCTCCGATGCGAGGGTTGCCTTGGGAGCTGTTGCTCCAACAATCGTCAGAGCTAGGAAGTGTGAGGATATAGTTAAGTCAGGTGAACTCGACGAGGATAGGATGTGGGATGCCGCTGAGGCGGTGTTAGAGAGCATCTCCCCGATAACTGATATTCGGGGTAGCGCGGAGTATCGCCGTGAACTCGCCGTGAACCTCGTCTACAAGGCTCTCTGGGAGCTTACCCACCGCGGGAGGATGAACCCATGAGCTATAGATGGGTAGGTAAGCCTCTTCCAAGAACCGACTCTGAGCCGAAGGTTAAGGGAGAGCTGAGATACCCCTCAGACCTATATCTCCCAGGAATGCTCTGGGCAGCAACCCATAGAAGCAGGTATCCCCACGCCCTGATTAAGCGGATAGACGTCTCCAAGGCTGAGAGCCTTCCAGGAGTCGTCGCGGTCCTCACCCATAGAGATGTCCCTGGGGAAAACAGGTATGGGTTGTTCGCTAAGGATAGACCTGTCCTAGCGGATGATAAGGTTAGGTTCTATGGGGAGCCGATAGCGCTAGTTGCCGCCGAGACTAGGGAGGCTGCTGAGGAAGCCGTTAGGCTGATTGAGGTAGAGTATGAGCCTCTACCCGTTGTAAGCGACCCTCTCAAGGCGATGGAGCCGGATGCGCCGAGGATTCATGAGGAGGGGAACATAGCTAGGAAGACCCGGATTAGGCTCGGGGACGTTGAGTCAGCCTTCAAGAAGGCGGAGGTAGCCGTCGAGAACACCTACTACACAGGCTCAGTCGCCCACGCCTTCCTCGAGACAGAGGCGGGTATAGCCTACCTAGACGAGAGCGGGAGGGTCAACATAATCGCTGGAGGGCAGTCAGCCTACAGAAATAGGAGCCAGATATGTGAAGCCCTAGACCTCCCAGAGGAGAGAGTTAGGGTTGTTAACCCGCATGTAGGCGGAGCATTCGGCGGAAAAGACGATGCAACAGTCCAGATACATCTCGCCCTCCTAGCCCTGAAGACAAAGCGTCCAGTAAAGCTCGTCTGGAGCCGGGAGGAGTCGATGATAGCTGGATTCAAGAGGCATCCAGGGATAATCTGGATGAAGACCGCGGCAGACTCTCAGGGAAACCTCCTAGCACATCAGGTCAAGATAATCTACGACACTGGAGCCTACATGTCCCTAGGGCCAGCGGTACTCGACGTAGCGATAGAGAACTGCCCAGGCCCCTACCGGATTCCGAACATCGACATCGAGGCAGCCCTCGTCTATACAAACAATTTTGTAGCGAGCGCTTTCAGAGGGTTCGGAGCTCCTCAGGTAATCTTCGCGGCTGAACAGCAGATGGACATGCTTGCGGAGAGGCTTGGAATGGATAAGGTTGAGTTCAGGCTACGGAATGCCTTGAGGAGAGGGGACATAGGGGTCTTCGGGAACAAGATAGAGACAAGCATCGCGATAGATAAGGCCCTAGAGCTTCTGAAGAATCATCCACTATGGAGGGACAGGGAGCACTTCAAGAAAGATTCTCCCAGACCCTGGCTGAAGCGTGGGGTAGGCGTCGCGGCCTCAATCAAGGGATACACTATCGGAGCATTACCTGATAAGGGGACTGTGGAGATAGAGCTTCTCAGGAACGGGGTCTTCGAGGTTAAGTCGGGCGCGGTTGAGATGGGTCAAGGCGTGGAGACGGTTCTAGCCCTCATCGCCGCCGAGAGGATTGGATGCGGCCTTGAAAACGTCAGGGTAACCCTAGCCGACACCGATAAGACTCCAGACACAAGCGTAACCTCCGCGTCGAGAATGACCTTCCTCGCTGGGAACGCCCTACTCAAGGCCGCGGAGAAGATGGTTGAGAAACTGAAGACCGCCGCCTCAGAGATTCTGGAAGAGGGGGAAGAGAATCTAGAGCTCACGGAGAGAGGTGTCTGCTCGAAGAAGAGCCGCCGCGTAGCATCTTATCGGGAACTCTATGAAGCCTTGAGGAGAAGGGGTGAGGAGACGCGTACATCTGGAACCTTCGAGGTCCCGAGGCTTCAGCCAATCAAAGGCTCCCTAGAGATTCCCCACCTCTTCTTCATGACAGCCGCAGCCCTAGCGCTGGTTGAGGTCGATACACTCACAGGATTCACACGGGTTCTAAAGATGGTTGAGGTGGTTGACGCAGGCAGAGTGATTAGCAGGCTTGGCTTCGAGGGGCAGGTTGAAGGCGGAGTAGCCCAAGGATTAGGATACACCCTCATGGAGGAGGTGGTGACCGAGGACGGGGTGATGAGGAACCCAGACCTAGCAACCTACCTGATACCAACCTCAAAGGATATGCCTGAGATAGAGGCAATAGCGGTAGAGTACCCCGAAGCCCTCGGCCCCTACGGAGCCAAAGGAGTAGGTGAGATAACGCTGGTTCCAGTAGCTCCAGCGATAATCAACGCAATCTACGACGCTGTTGGTGTAAGGCTTAACAGGATTCCAGCAACCCCTGAGAGGGTTTACTGGGCTCTCAAGGAGGCGGGCGCTCTATATAGGAGGGGGGAGAGGTAGGTTTCATGGGAGCCATAGACCTTTATGGGAGAGACCTTATCTCGACCCAGGAGTGGAGTAGGGAGGAGCTTGACTTCGCGATAAGATTCGCTGAGGATATTAAGCGATGGTATCTCGGCGGAAGCCTCCCAGAGCTCTTCAAGAATAAGACTTTCTTCATGCTCTTCTACAACACCTCAACGAGGACTAGGTCGAGCTTCGAGGCGGCGGCGACGATGCTTGGAGGACATGCGCAGTTCATAGACTTCTCGACGACGAGGGGAGTTGAGGGAGAAGCGGTAAAGGACATAGCGAAAATGTATGAGCGGTTCGGCCACGCCCTCGGTATAAGAATATTGGAGTCAGCTGTAGACTACGTCTATGGCAGAGGCAACGCGGTAATCAGGGAATACGCCAAGCACGCCAAGATACCTGTAATAAACATGGCTGACGACATGTATCATCCAACACAGGCCATGGCAGACATGATGACGCTCCTAGAGAAGTTTAATGGAAGAGTTAAGGGAAGAAAATATGTTCTGATGTGGGCTTACAGCAGCCATATCCGAAGCTGGGGAAGCATGCAGGACGAGATGCTCATAGCAACACGTTATGGAATGGATGTTGTCCTCGCCCACCCACCTGGATTCAGCCTCGACGAGAAGCTTGTTGAGCAGGCTCGTAGAAACGCTGAGGAGTGGGGTGGAAGCCTAGAGACAACACAGGACCTAAAGGAAGCTCTAAGAGGGGCGCACGTCGTCTTCCCGAGAAGCTGGGCAAGCCACCGATGCGTGATGGAGGGACTGAACAGATTCGGGAAAGAGAAGGAGCTTGAGCTACATAGACGCTACAAGGACTGGCGGCTCACCATGGAGCTGGTCGACCTAATGGACAGACACGGAATAGTTACCCACGTCCTGCCAGTCTTTCGCGGAGAAGAGGCTGACGACGAGGTTATGGACAGCGTGCGCAGCGTAATCTACGACCAGGCCGAGAACCTACTATACCTTAGGGCAGCTATACTGGCGCTGCTCGCGGGAAACCCGCGTTAGGGGACGATATGGGTTCCAGCCCCGCCTTCCAAGGCCTCGATAAGCTGGCTGAGCTCAGCTATCACGGCCTCCCTACCACCCTCCTCGATAAACCTGATCGCGGCCAGCACCTTAGGCCCCATGCTCCCAGGCGGAAAATGCCCCTCCTCATAGTATCTCTTCATCTCCTCAACCTTCACGTATCCAAGCCTCCTCTCCCCAGGCTTCCCATAGTTTAGGTAAGCTGCGTCGACGTCGGTTAGTATGATGAACTTGCTTGCGCCGAGGAGGGTTGCGAGCCTCTGACCCGCTAAATCTTTGTCTATGACGGCTTCAACCCCCTCGGCAAGTATCCCGCCTCTCTCTATTATCGGAATCCCTCCCCCACCGCTTGCGATAACTATGAACCCTGCATCGACTAGGACTTTGATTGCGTAGCGTTCCGCGATTATCTTCGGGTCGGGTGAGGGGACAACCCTTCTCCACCCTCCCCTAATCTTGTCTTCCTTGAACACGTATTCGGGGTGTAGGCGTTTAAGCTCCTCCACCTCCTCCCTGCTATAGAATCTTCCAACAGGCTTGCTGGGGTTCCTGAAGGCTGGGTCATCCTCATCTACTATAACCCTGGTCACAACCGTTACAACATACTTCCCTATACCTCTCCTCTTCAGCTCGTTTCTCAGAGACTGCTGAATCATGTAGCCTATGAATCCCTGAGTCTCGGCTCCACAGACATCCATTGGAAAGGAGGGTACACCATAGAGTTTCTGGCCAGCGTCGTGGCGGAGGAGGGTCGCACCAATCTGGGGGCCGTTCCCATGCGTTATCACGAGCTTGTATCCTCTCTCAACTAGGTCTGCGAGAACCCTTGAAGTCCTTGAGACGTTGGCATACTGCTCCTCGAATGTGCCTTTCTCGCCTCTTCTGAGGAGGGCGTTGCCGCCGAGCGCTATGACGATAAGCTCCTCATCGCTCATACCTTAGTCCGCGAATTGATGCTAAAGTATAAGTTATTTAAGCATGCTTAGGAGGTGCTGTGGATTGAATCCTCGGGAGCTTCTCTACCCCATGGTTCCAGCCGCAGCCTCCCTAGCCATAGTCCTAATGCTCCTCACACGCTTCCCAATAATGTACGGTATAGACGGCCCCTACTACCTTATCCAGATGAAGCATCTCCTAGCCGACGGGTTCATAAAGTATCCAGACCCACCCCTAACCTACTATCTGCTAATCCCCTTCTATGCTGCTTCACCCGACCCAAACCTCGGGATAAAGATAGGGGTAGCATTCTACGCAGCCGTCACCTCCCTAATCCTCTACCTAGTCTTCTACAAAGTCTCTAGAAGCGTTGCCTCAGGACTCCTCGCAAGCCTACTCTACATTACATCACCATTCACTCTCAGGCTCTCAATGGACTTCATCAAGAACTTCATAGGAATACTCTTCATAGCTTTATTCCTCTACTCAGCTCTCTGCGTAAAGAGGAGAAGACTCTCAATAACTCTGTCGATTCTCGCAACACTTCTTTCATCCCTCTCCCATGTCCTAGATTTCGGTATCCTAGGGCTACTCGCAGCCCTCCTGATAATAAGCTGGCTTATCAGAAGAGACTGGGAGTCAAGGGTGTTAGCCATGTCCTCCATAGCGGCGTTGCTGACCTCGCTCATAATTCTCCTCCTAGCGTTAGTAGTCGTTCCACAGGTTCTCGGATACGATGCCATGAAACTCATAGAGTTTCTGAAGAATCCTCTCTCAGGCAGGGGAACACCCCCAATGGTTCAAGGCTTCCTGATTCCAGTACTCATCATAGCCGGAGGAGGCATAGCCTACTCCATCACAAAGAATTCTCGAAGCCGTCTATTCACCCATCTGGCGTTCGCATCCTCAATACTTCTCCTCTTCACAAACGCTCCAGTCGGCTCATCCTGGTTTTTCAGATTCACTTTGATGAACTCGATTCTTCTACCGATTCTCCCAGCCATACTGATAGCCGAGCTTGGAGATACAAAGACAAAGATACTCGCCTTCACGTTGATTCTCGGCCTCTCAGTCTCTCTCACGATCCCTACTTTAGCCGCCTTACGGCCAAGCGTATCGATGGAGGGATACAGAGAAATTCAGAGTATTCCAAAGTATATTCCAGCTGGTTCCACGCTTCTCGTCCCAGAAACTCCGCTAAGATACTGGATTGAAGCATTACATGAAGAAAACTACAAAATCTTAAACAAGCCTCAGTTTCCCCCACCTGAAAACGCATATCTAATAACACGTGTAAATCGTTTGAGACATCCTCCACCGCATGCGGAACCAATCTTCGAAGGAAACTTTATACAGATATATTGCGTAAAATAAATGGTTATATTTCTCCCTCTTAACCCTAAGTTAGGATGGATATCAGCGTAGTCTTCCCAACAAAGAATAGGGAGCAATACGTGAAGAGGTCGGTGAGGGCAGCCTTCAAGGCCAAGGGGGTCAAGGAAGTAATAGTAGTTGACGGTGGAAGCACGGACAACACTGTGAAGATAGCTGAGAGAGAGGGAGCGCGCGTTATAGTGCAGAGCAGCCTAATCTATCCTGGGAAAGGTGTGGCGATGCGTGATGGAGCCTACCTAGCGACAGGAGACATAGTAGTCTACCTCGACATCGATATACGGAACATCGGCCCAGAGTTTGTTGAGACGCTTGCTGAGCCTATAATGAATGGGGAAGCTGAGTTCGTTAAAGGCTGCTTCGAGAGGGCTGCGGGAAGAGTAACGGAGCTCGTGGCAAAGCCTCTCCTAAGAATGTTCTACCCAGAATTGGCGAGATTCAGTCAACCCCTAAGCGGAGAGATAGCAGGCCTGAGAAAAATATTCTATAAGGTGAAGTTTGAAGAGGGATGGGGGGTTGACGTCGGCCTCCTCATAGACTTATACAAGCTTGGAGTAAAGATGGTTGAACGCCATGTAGGCTACAAGGACCACGATATGAAGCCTCTCCACGCCTTAACGGATATGGCTTATCAGGTTGCTGAGGCAATATTGAAGAGGGCGATAGAGGACAAGGTAGCGGATAAACAGTGGGCGGAGCAATATATATCTAGCATAAGCTCGATTAAGTTGGGTGAGGGCTACGTTTGAGGACTCTACTGATAGGAGGGGGACATGCAGCATACTTCGTCGCAAACGCCATTAGAGAATCGGATATCGGTGGAAAACTGGTGATAATCGAGTTTACGAGGGAGAAGGTGGAGGTTCTCTCCAAGACATTCCCATCCGCGGAAGTAATAGTTCAAAGCATAGACGAGGTTGAACAATATATTCGAGGAAACAGTGTTGTTTTAGACGCCGTTATAGCAGCTACGGAAAGCGACGCCCTAAACCTCCGATACTCGAAGATAGCCCTCCAAAACTCAATCCCGCTCGTCATAGCAGTTCTAAACAACCCCCTAAACACCGAAATCTTCAAGAAAGAAGGAATAAAATACATAGTCAACCCATATTCCCTGATACCAGTCAAGATAAAAGAGATACTGGGAATCACCAAAGCAAACATACTATACGAATTCACGTCAAAAGACCTAATGATATGTATGGTGAAGATAAACGACGAAAACGACGTAAGAAAAATTAAGAAAAAGCTAGTTAAAAGCAGCTTATCCTACCTCTTCGAAACTGTAGACGGTGAGGTGAAACCAAGCATAAATAACTTAAGCAAGGGTGGAACACTATATATAATGGGGAGAAAAGAGAGTGTTAAAAAGATTCTAAAACGAATTCCAGGAGTTGATGTCAAATGATTCCAGACACACTTCTCTACAGGATAATTATTGCAGCCGCCGTTATGACGTTGGCATACCTTTTCAGCAGGTATCTTAGAATGTATCTTAAGAAGATTCTCTCAAAGTTTGGGGCAGACTTCGCTGCAAAGTTCTCCGAGGTAACGAGGTACTTCATACTTATTCTCGGCGCAGTAGTCTCCTTCAGCATACTCAGTCTAGATATAATGGTTATATCGATAATCCTCGGAGGAATATTCATACTAACCCTCATAAGCGTTAGAGACATCCTCCTAAACATGGCAGCTGAAATCTATCTAAGAGTCAGAAAACCATTCGATGAAGGTGACTGGATAAGGGTTGCGGAGCTTGAGGGTAGGGTGAGAACAATAGGCAGCCTCGACACGGAGATCGTCGCATCCGAGGGAGAGAGAATAATAATCCCGAACTCAGTCTTCCTAAACCATCCAATAATAAACAAGTCCCAGGCAATCGCAACCTACGTAGACGTGAAGCTCATCTTCCCTGAAATATCCATAGGTAAGGTTGAGTCTACTGTTAGGAACGCTCTCAGGGAGATAAGGCCAGAGCTTCTAGGAGAACCAGAGATACTGTCAATAAATGAGAAGGATAACAGAGTTGAAGTAGTTGTGACGCTTCCAATCGTGAATCTGAAGAAACTTAGATGGCTGATAAACAGGCTCTCAAAAGAGTTCTATAGGCAGGGAATAGAAGTTGAAATCGAGTAAAATCTTCGCAGCAGACTTAGATGAAACACTGACCCATGGAGGCGAATCTAGGATAGAGGAAGATGTGAAGAAAGCCCTACTAAAACTGAGAAACAATGGGTGGCTACTTGTCTTAGCAACGGGTCGAGATAAACCCTACCTCATGAAGAGGGAAGATATAGAAAACATCTTCGATGCCTGGATTATGGAGGGCGGCCTCTCAATATATATCCCCTCGCAGAATATCTACAAAGTATTCGTTACAAGCCAGTGGATTAGCTTCATAGAAAGTCTGAGAAAGACAGGCTTCGTTAAGCCGAAGGAAAACACCGTAACCTTAAGGAGGGAGAATATAGAAGAGGTGAAGAGAATTGCTGAAAAGTTTCAGATAGATGTAAGCTTCAGAGATAATAAGGGGACGATAATGCTTCTGCCGAAGGGTGTTAACAAGGCTTACGCTCTCCACAAATTAATGGAGATACTCGGCGTAGACGGACCTATAGCAGTTGTAGGGGACTCCGAGATAGATCTTGAACTCTTCGAGGAAGCCGATTTCAGCGTCGCGGTAGCCAACGCGGAGGATCAGATAAAGGCTAAAGCAGATTACGTGACTAGGGGAGCGGATGGTGAAGGAGTGGTTGAAGCGGTAGAACTGATTCTGGAGAAATTCTCAGGTTAGGTGAGGTTTATGCGGGTTCTAATACTCGCCGACGACCTAACAGGCGCATTGGATACCGCTGCACAGTTTCCAGGAAAGGCTGTGGTTCTAGTCGACCAAGATTACCGTGTGGAGGCGGAGGTCGTGGCGGTAAGCTCTGACAGTAGGTATCTCAGCCCCCCTCAAGCCAAGAAAAAGGTAAGCGCAATCCTAGAATCTTTTCCAAAGCCAGCTCATCTATACAAGAAGGTTGACTCGACGATGAGGGGGAATGTCGGCGCAGAACTAGAAGCAGTGAAAAGATATACTGGAAGCAGAATCCCATTTACTCCAGCGTTCCCAGAGCAAGGTAGAGTAATCGTTGATGGAAACCTTCTAGTAGACGGTGTACCCCTCGAGGACACACAATATGCTGAAGACCTCCCCATAAGGTCCTCAAGTATAATAGAGCTTCTCAAGGCTAACTCAACGCTTAATCCATCTTTCTGGGAGGATGGCTGGGGAGACGTCCTAGTCTTCAGAGACATTAGAAGCAGGGAGGAGCTGCGGCAAGCATTTCGGTCAATCGTTGAGAGGGGCGCCGAGAAAGTTATGGGGGGAAGCGCCGGCCTAGCCATGGAGCTTTCAAGATATATAGGGTTAATTGAGGCTGAGAAACCATCCTCCAGGTCCCCGATACTTGTTGTTTCAGGGTCAAGGAATAAGACGACCATAGAGCAGCTAGAGGAGCTGTCAAGGCACATAGCTGTCCATGAGGTTGGGGTAAAAGACCTGCTTGGCAGAGTGGCTGAGGCCTTGAAGAATGGCGAGGACGCGGCTATCGCATCCTATCTCGGAGGTACTTTAGACTATGGGAAATGGAGGATGCTGCCTTCTCTCGTTAAGTCTCTAACCAGCTTCATAGGAGGTATAATACTTGTCGGAGGAGAGACCACTAGGCTCATATTAACCACTCTATCAGCTAAGGCGGTAAGGATTGGCGGTTCCATCGAGGAAGGCGTTGCGGCAGGCTGGATAATAGGCGGGGCTCTCGACGGTAAACCAATAGTAACTAAGGCTGGAGGTTTCGGTCGGAGGGAGACACTTCTCAAACTCCTCAGATGGCTTAGACAATAATTATCAAAACAAACTCTTTTATTCCATAAGTGTTTGGAGATGGATGGAGAGGAGGAGTGTGCCTGAGTATTCTCTAAAATATGGTGAGAGCGAGGTAAAGTTTACTCTACCCGAAGGCCTAGAGACCTACATAATCGAGCCGAACAGTGTGTCGCCGCTGGAAAACGTTGAGGAGCATGTGTATCAGGCTGCGTGGAGGCTGAGAGAAATAGTGAAGCCTGGTAGGAAGATAGCTTTAATAGCCGATGATATAACCCGCCCCACTCCCACATGGCAGATACTTCCACCCCTCCTCAACGCATTCAACAAGATGGGGGTTCCAGATAGAGACATACGATTGATAGTCGCCCTCGGAACCCATCGAGCCATGAGGGAAGACGAGTTAAGGAAAAAGTATGGAGAGGCTTTAGAGAGAGTTGAGGTTGTGCAGCCTGACTTCAGAGACCCGGCAAAGCTCGTGAAGATGGGAGTAATGCCGAACGGCTCACCAATAGAAGTAAACACCGAGATAGGGAGATCTGACTTAGCCATAGGAGTGGGGATGATAACTCCACACCATGTCGCAGGCTTCTCAGGAGGTTCAAAGATAATTCTCCCAGGAGTCTCGGGGGAGAAAACGGTTGGGGAATTCCATCTACTGAGCGCGAGACTTAGGAGAAGCTTTCTAGGCTCGGAGAGAAATCAGGTAAGAGACCTAATGGACCTAGTTGCTGAGAGAGCCAAGCTGAGAGGGTTGCTAGACGTTGTAGTAGATGGTAGAGGAAGAGTAACATGGGTGGGGGCGGGCAGCTTTCAGGAAGTCTACAGAGAAGGTGTAAAAGAGGCTAGACGGGTCTACGAGGTTAAGGCCCCGGGAAACCTAGACCTAGTGATAGCGAGCAGCTATCCTGCGGATATAGAGTTCTGGCAGGCGCATAAGTCGATTTTTCCAGCCGACATGATTCTACGTGATGGAGGAACACTCATACTTGTAACGCCGTGCCCAGAGGGAGTTGCCCAAACACATCCAGAAGTCGTTGAACTAACAGGATTAACCCCCCAAGAAATAGATGAGAGGGTGAAAACTGGAAAGACGAAAGACCCCGTGGGAGCAGCAAACTCGATGGTCTGGTCAAAGATAAGGTCAAGAATAAAGATAGTAATAGTGTCTGATGGAATAAAGGAGGAGGAAGCAAGGTCGATGGGCTTCCAATGGAGCAGCAGCCTACAAGAAGCAGTGAACCAGGAGCTAAAGAGATTCAACAAGCCGAGAATAGCTATATTGAAAAACGCTCCAGAGCTTCTTCCAAAGATAGAGGAGTCATAAAAGAATATTCATATCTCTGATTAAACCTTCTCTAACTGTGTTTCGTGGTCTGAGGATGTTTTTCGGTGGAAGGGAGAGACAGATTTACGGCTCTATCGAGCGGTATGTTAGTCTTGTTCTAGAAGCCGTTAGAGAGGTTCAGAAACTCTACGACATTGTAGACACCAACGATATAAGCGGTGTTGATCTTGTTTATTCCGAGATAGATAGAAAGGAGACTGAGGCTGACGAGCTTAGGAGGATGCTTTCGGAGGAGATTTCTCAGGGAAGCTTCTTCTCACATCTACGTGAAGATCTCCTCAACCTCCTAGAAGAGATAGATAATATCGCTGACTCGGCTAAGGATGCCGTCAAGACGCTTATAGAGGCGGAGGTGAGCTGGGAGCTTCTGAGATATCTTTTCAGCCAACCTGAGATGCGGGAGTATATCAACATCTGTGTGGAGATTACGGTGAAGCTTGCTGAGGCGATTAAGGTTCTCAAGCTCAGCGGCTTAAAGGCCATACCGATTCTACGCGAGATAGAAGACCTTGAGGAGAAAGCTGACGAAGTTAAGTCGATTCTCACACGCAAGGTTCTCAGCCAAGCCGGGAAATTCGACCTCCTAAGCATACTCCAAGTAAAGGAGATGCTATACCTCCTCGACAACCTCTGCGACTCAGCCGAAGACTCATCCGACAAAATACTCCTCATAATAGCTAAGGGATATAGCTAACCTTCAGCTAGATAGTAAATCTTAAAAATGTATCTGCTGAAAACTCTCCGTGAAAAATAATTCTCCTCCCCGTAGTATCGGCCTTCTTTTGATAATCCTATTATTCTCCATCGCTATCTTATCGTCATCGACAGCCGAATCGATGAATGTATCTATAAAGAAGCCTAGCAAAGTGTATGTGGTCGGTGAAGGACTTAGCCTTCCACTAGGTGTGCGTAGAATTACAATATCTCGGGATGGGAGATATGTTGCGATACAATTTATGGATGAAAACATGAAGAAATTCTTCCTAAGATTGTATGATGTTAAACTCGATAAACATGTTTGGACGGCTGAGTTGGAGGACGCGCTTAACGATCTACAGATTACTGATGATGGTTCTTTCATCGCAGGAATCACGAGGAACGACATTCTCTACGTCTTCAAGAGGGAGGGAGCTGAGCCATACATAAAGAGAGAGTTACCCTCAATGATAGCTCCTCCACCAATATCGATGTCAAGTAATGGGAAATACTTGGCCCTTGCAGGTTATATTGAGAGGAAGGGTGGACGGGTTCACATCCTAATTCTAGACTTGGATAAGAAGGAGGTTGTCAAACTAATTGAAGGGGATTCCTATTTTATACATCTCTCAGAGAACGGGAAAACCTTAGTAAATTATCTTCAGCACGAGGATTTTCATGAGATTCAGGTTTTTAGAATCTCTGAAGGAGATCTGATAAACAGATTCACCGAGAATTGGAAAGGCTCCGTAGAGTGGAGGGCTGCGATAAGCAAGGGCAACGAGAGGCTGCTCCTAGATTATGGGAAACCTATCCAAAAATCTCCATGGTATGAGCATAAAGTCTACATGTTTGACCTGGATTCAGGCTCGATTCTGTGGTCCTATGATGCGAAGGGTTCTCCAAATATAGCGGTCTCAGGTAATGGGGAGGTTGCCGCCATAGGAGAGAAGGATGAGCTCCTGATACTTAATGGAGCTGATGGGAAAATTATGACTAGAATAGACTTTGCTTCCATGGGGTGGGGAGAGGGAGTCTTTAGAATGGAGTTGGATTATGGTGGTAGGTTTATCGCCTTTATACCCGGCAGAGAGGAAGGTGGACATCTAGTCACTCATCTCTACATGCTTGAAACCCCTAAGGATAGACCTATCTGGCGGACTGAGGAAGGCTTCCTCTGCCCAGCCATAGCCCTCTCAGGAGACGGAGAAACACTAGCCATAGCCTTCAAAGAATTAGGAGGACCACTATACCTACAGATCTACGAAAATATTCATGTGTCTCCCACAAAAACCATGAAGCCTACTCCCACTACCGCCAAGCAAGCATCCTCGTCAACTAAGATTATGGAGTCCACGGAGAAGACTCTTCAAGAGACGGTCCAGGAAACCGTGGAAACGGAGACCGCTGAGAAAAGAGCCGTCGACTACATCTCGATACTTGTAGCCGCGATATCCATCACTGTAG
>CAYTSD010000002.1:0-14181 GCA_964440495.1 uncultured Nitrososphaeria archaeon
TCATGGTTCTATAGAATACACCCTATCTTCAGGACGCCTACAAGGGCGATCCTAGTCTTCGGGCTCGTTGGAACCCTTCTAGCCTTCACGGGAAACATCCCATTCGTCGCAGACCTCTACAACTATGGAGCCCTCATCTCCTACCTCATACTGATGCTATCCCTAATCAAGCTTAGAAACATTGAGAGGGAGGTTTACAGGCCTTGGAAGATTCCAGGGTCGATAATTCTCTCAATTGCTGGAAGAAATGTTGAGATACCGCTCATAGGTGTTGGAGGCCTTATAGGGACGCTTACACTCTTCATCCTAACCCTCCTCCTACATCCAGCGGGCAGACTCTTCGGAACACTCTGGCTTCTCCTAGGACTCCTAGTATACGCCGCCTATAGGAGGAAGATCGGGCTTCCAGTCGCAGCCTCCTTGATGAAGGATAGGGTCTCACCCATCTCTCACATCTATGAGGTTGGACTACTTGTACGTCCAATAGATGACCCGCAGACGGTCGTAAACACCGTGCTCCGCGGAGTCGATAGAAGGTTTAGGATCACGTTGATGAGCATTCTGGAGCCTAGAGCCTTAGCTATAGATCCTGGAACCATTAATGGAAGCATTCAGCTTGAACGTATGGCTCAGGAGTCTCTCGAAGATTTGGAGGAGATCGCTAAAATGCTTAGGAAGAAGGGCTACGAGGTTAATGTCAGAGTCTATGTAGGCGACCTAGAGAAGATTATCGACGCCCAGCTTGAAAGGGAGCGGCTTGACTTCATAGCGGTCATTAGAAGGTTTACTGGTAAGGCCAAGCTGGAGAAGGTTGTGGAGGAGAGCGGTCTACGTAAGATTATATCTAAGCATCCTGGGAGGATTATGGTGCTTAGGAGGGTAAGCGAGGTTGGGTAAGGAGGTTCTAGCAATACTGCACGTCTTCGTGGACTCATCGAAGCTTGAAGAGGTTGCCCGCAGGATAAGTGAATTGGAGGAGTCAGTCGATGTTTACGAAGTTACTGGAGAATTTGACGTAGTCGCAGTCGTGAAGGCTGAGGATGTGACGACCTTCAGACGCCTCCTCAAGGATAAGATACTGAAGATAGATGGAATTAAGAGCACCGTGACCTCCATGGTTCTATACACCCATAAACGTGGGGGAGAACTGGTGAGTGAGTGAACAATACCTCCATAAAATCCTAGTAGCGGTCAAGGAGAACTTCAATAAAGAGGCGTTTCTCTCAGCGATGCATCCTATGAGCGGTAAGGTTCACCTAGTCTTCTATCACGTCGTTGAGCTACCGCTAACCTCACCCATGTATAGAGATCTCATCGAACCAGTCTTGGATGAGCGGATGAAGAGATTTGAGGGCCTTGTCGAGTGGGCTGAAAGACAGGGATTCAAGGCATCACTTAAGGTTGTGCCAGCCAGAGACGCCGCATCATCAATCATAGAGGAAACCTACAGGGAAAGCTATACGCTCATAGTTGTGCAGAGGGTTAAGAAGGGTTTAAGCGAGAAGCTCCACTTAGGATTATCCGAAAAACTCATACATTCCCTCAAGCTACCTATACTTATTCTACCGCCTATTGAATGAGGATGAAAAGAAAATGGAGTATTAGAATTCCTCTTCCTCTTCTTCCTCCCACTCCTCGTCGAATTCTTCTTCCCATTCTTCCTCCTCTTCCTCAGCTTCTAAGAAGACAGTATCAGCCCTCATGGCCCCTAACGTCATTTGCTGGCAGCTGATCTTAAATATTTTCTCAGCTTCTTCGGAGGATAGGCTTCCAGAGTGCCACAGAGTTCTCCCTTTGGATATCGGGTATATCATAGTATTTTCTTAGAATCGGGTCTGAGTCTGCGGCCAGTCTATAGCCGTGCTTGCTGTAGAACGCTATGGCCCAGTAGGCGTCTCTATAGGTTCCTACGATGAGTGTATCTACCTTGCCTTCGGATACTACTATTTCTTCGACATGGTTTAGGAGAGCTGTCCCAACACCCCTTCTCTGATACTGGGGCTTAACATATGCGTGGCGTACAAGGGCTACGTCGCCCACATACTCATAGCCGATAACCCCGATTATCTCCCCCTCAACCTCAGCTACGAAGAACCTTATCCTCCTCCGCTCCCTCATAAACTCCTCAGCCGTCATCTGAGGCTCTCTATAGACGTGGGATGGAAGCACCTCCCGATAGGCTTTAGCAGCCTCATTAATCACTCTCAAAGCCTCTACGACATCCCCTTCCTCCATCTCCCTAATCCTGAAGCCTTTCAACACCCTCCTAAGAGGAAGCTAATGTTTAAGAACCCTTAAATGATTTTTACCTCCGATGCCATATAGATTCACCTTCGACCTGACGAGGCTTCCTAGAGAGCTTTTCCAAGAGATTGCTAGAATAACCTACGATAAGGGTGTTCATAAGAAGGTTGGGCGGGTTGTGAGAGAGCTTGTCGACCGCTTCAGGGTTCATGAGCTGACAGGCCTAAACTTCTCCGACGCGATAACGCTTCTAGAAGACTTCATCGATATACAGGTCTCGAACCTCGTCAATAGGGAGAGGTTTCTAAGCAAGTCTAAGAAGGTTCTCTTCCTCCCACACTGCGCACGTAAATACATGGACAGCCGCTGTAAAGCAATCTTCGACCCATCGATACCCTCCTACAAGTGTCAGCACTGCTCCCCAGACTGCCTAATCAACCAAGCCACCAGACTCGCTGAGAGTAAAGGATATGATGTCTATGTCCTGCCAGGGGGCTCCTGCATACCCAAGATTCTCCAGGCTAAGGGGTATGAGGCCGTCGTGGGGGTGGCATGCGGAGAAGAGGTCAAACTCGGGATAAAGGTTGCCGAGAAATTCAACATCCCTGTACAAGCCGTCCCCCTACTCAAGAACGGGTGCGCGAACACTTGGTTCAATATAGAGACCCTTAAAAAGATACTCTAAAACTATGTTAATGTTTTGAGGAGGCTGCCGTGTTAAGCCCTCTGCGACCCTATGGCTCATCACTTCTCAGAGTGAGCAACAGGTTCTTCATCGGGCGCCTCCATCTCAGTCTTCCCTAGTTTTTAGTCTTTCAAGGAGGGTGCCTAGACTCAGCCTCCTCGGAATCTTCACCGACTCATGTCTTAGAGTGAAGTAGGAGGATTCAAGATACTCTAGTAGGCCTCTGAGCTTCGAGATTGGGGCGAAGACGTGGCCTCCGAACTCGAGTCTAGACGGCTTGTAAAGTGTCAGGACGAGTGGGATTAGAAGCGTCTCCAAGTCTCCCCCAACCTCTTTCAACGCCTCCGCCAAAGCCTTAAGCCGCCTCTCCTGCCCCTCAACTATAACCTCCTCCTCCGATGGTGTAGGGGGCTTCGACCAATGCTTACAGTCGATTAACAGGATAATGCCTCTTCTGTAGGCCAGTAGGTCTATCTGATACCTCCGGCCACGGGTCTTGAACCTAAGGTCTCTAACAACCTCGTATCCAGCCCTCTTGAATGCTTCGGCGGCCGCCTGCTCAAACTCCCTCCAATCTAGAAGGCGGGCGACCTTCTCGGGGTCTACCCCAAGCTCAAGAGCCCATAGGGCAGCCTCTATCCTCGGGTTGGAGGGGCTTTTCAGCGAGAGCTCCCCGAGAATCTCCGAGGCCAGCTCTTTGGAGACCAGCGCCTCCTCCGCAACCCTCGTTACGTTGGCTTCACATCCTTCTCTACTCAGCTTAAGGAAGACGGTTAGAATTCTCCCAACAGTCTCTCTAGAGGAATAGGTCATCTTCCTCGCTCCTCGGAATCGCTGAGGCAGGTATCTCTCCACCCTTATACCTGTAGCCTCTGATTATTGCCGCTGGAACCCCCTCGTCAGCCTGACCCATCACGAGCTCGGCTGCCGAGGCAAGCTCATCCGCGACACAGATTACCTTTGAGCGTAGAACTCTTCCATAGAGGTCTTTTTCCCCGCGTCTGTCGAGGAGGGGTTCGAGACCTGAGCACCCTATAGCCACGTTTATCGCCCCTCTCCTTAAAGGTCTCCCATGGGTGTCGGCGACTACAACGGCTACATCAACCCCCCTGAGCTCCCTAACCCTCCGCCTAATCCTAGCGGCTGAGCCGTCAGGGTCTATGGGCGGGAGCGCAACAAACCCCTCACCCACGTTGCTGAGATCTACTCCAGCGTTTGCGCAGATATGGCCTCCATAGGTCTCGGAGATTATTATACGGCGCGCCATCCTCACGATCCTCCGCGAGGAGCGCAGTATGGCCTCAACGTGCCTCGGATCCTTCCCAAGTCTTTTGGCAACTTTCTCCGCAAAGTTTGAGGGAGTGTAGTCTGAGAGCCTCTTCACCCTTCCCTCAGCCTTCGAGACAACTATCTGCGAGATGACAACTATGTCTCCAGAGTTTATTCCAACTCCAAGCCTCTCAGCCGCCTCAACAATGAGTTTCCCGAGGTCATCTCCCTCTCTAATTAGGGGAAGACCGGTAAGCCCTATAATCTCAACCCTAGAGCCTTCCAAGTCTCATCGAGGCTTTTCAGGCTTCTCAGCCTATAACCATGTCTGAAGCAGCGGGCATGTGGAGAAGGAGAGCTTGAAGAACGCTTTAACGGTTGGGGCAAGCTCCCTCACCAGTAATGCCAACCCAACCGTCGCTAGGAGTATCGTGAAGAAGATTAGGAATGTTGCGACGACTGCCGCGGCGTCCCTGAGACTTATCCACCCAACCCTCATTCTAAGCTTCTCCCACTCCTCACCGAGAATATAACCCTATTCTTTATGCGCCCATCCCCAGATAGAGTCTGGCGAGCTCGGGGTGTCCGAGAAGCTCCTGGGGGTCTCCCTCGAAGACTAGTCTACCGCTTACTAGGAGGTAGGCCTTATCACCTATCTCGAGCGCTCTCCTAGCATTCTGCTCAACTAGGATTATCGTCATTCCGAGGGCGTCCCTTAGCTCAACTATCTTCCCCAGAACCTCCTTAGCTATCTTGGGTGCGAGGCTTCCAGTAGGCTCGTCGAACATCATAACCTTAGGCTTCCTGATCAAGGCCATGGCCATGGCCACCATCTGCCTCTCACCCCCGCTTAGGGTTCCAGCCTTCCTCTTCCAATTCCTCTTAATTATCGGGAACATCTCCGCAACCTCCTCTATTCTTCCAGCAACCTCGTCTCTAGGAAGGGTGTATCCAGCCATAGTCATGTTCTCGGCCACGGTTAGGTTTGCGAAGACGTTGTCGACCTGCGGGAGGTAGGCGACGCCCCTCTTCGCGACCTCGTGGGGTGGGAGGCCGACAAGCTCTCTCCCATCATACTTGATTGAGCCTGAGTAGATTGTTGTAAGCCCGAAAATGGATTTCAGGAGCGTGCTCTTCCCGCTTCCATTCGGCCCTACTATCACGTTTATCTTGTTGTCCTCGATGAGCATGTCTATGTCGAAGAGGACGTGCAGCCTCCTATACCCGGAGTTCAGACGCTTTATCTCAAGCATTCTCCCCCTTCACTCCCCCAGATACGCTTCTATGACCTTCGGATCCGCCATAACCATCTCAGGCTTACCCTCCGAGACAACCACCCCGTTAGCCATAGCGTAGACATAGTCCGTATACTTTAGAGCTATCTCAAGCCTATGCTCTATTAGGAGGAAGGTTACTCCAAGCTGCTCCTTAAGCTCCCTGAACCTAGCGAAGATCTCGTGGGCGAGGACGGGGTTCACCCCAGCCGCAGGCTCATCCATCATGAGTAG
The DNA here is from genome assembly GCA_964440495.1 of uncultured Nitrososphaeria archaeon. GTDB lineage: Archaea > Thermoproteota > Nitrososphaeria_A > Caldarchaeales > Wolframiiraptoraceae > Benthortus. The sequence continues at coordinate 5,707 of CAYTSD010000002.1, forward strand.
CTTCGCGCCGCTCATAAGGGCCCTCCCAACCTCGAGAAGCTTCATCTGCCCCCCACTCAAGGTGCAGGACTGCTGATCCCATAGGTGGCCAAGTTTAAGGAGTTCAAGCATCCTGAACGCCTTCTCAACCGCGTCCTCCTCCACATGCTCCCAAGACTCCCTGAAGAGAGACTTAACGAGGCTCTCACCAGGATTCCCCCTATAGGCAACCAAGAGGTTCTCCAGAACAGTTAGCTTCGTGAAGGGCTGCGGGATCTGGAAGGTTCTAACAGCTCCCAACCGATAGATCTCGTGGGGTGGAAGCCCAGTTATATCTCTCCCCTGGAAGAAGACTCTTCCCGAGTCAGGCTTATAGACCCCTGAAACAACGTTGATGAGCGTCGTCTTCCCAGAGCCATTGGGCCCTATAATCATGGTTATGGCTCCTTCCCTTACGTTTAGGGTTACCCCGTTTAGAGCCCTGACTCCGCCAAATGTCTTGACAACATTCTTGACGCTAAGTATCGCTAAGTTCTCCAAGTCATGGGGAGAAAAAAAAGGGGAGGATTAAAGGATTCTCTTCTAGGACCAGGTTACGGTGTCGGTTGCGAAGCTATAGACTCCCGTGGCCTTCCATTCATAGCCGCCGTCAGTCTTAACTATCTCCCATAGCTCGTAGTCTGCGTAGGCTCTGTCTCCAGCCTCGTTCAAGGGTATGAAGCCGCTTGCACCATAGTAGCGTGAGACGACATCCGGTAGAACGTTCTTGATCGCCTCGCCATCGTATTTTCCTGTAGCCATTATCGAGAGGGCGATAGCCCATATAGCGTCGTAGGTATCGTAGGCATAGGCTTCAGGGGTTCTCCCAAGCTTCGCCTTAATCTTCTCCGTAAGCTCTTGGAACTTGGGGGTCTTCGTTGGGGTGAAGATCGGGTTGACGAACCTCACCTTCGCGCTGAACTCCGCAACCTTCGGCTCCTCAAGAAGCGCGGCAGACTTCGCGGTTCCGTCGCTTCCAAACCACTTCACTTGACTCAATACATCATAGTCGGCGACCGCTAGGAGGAGCATCTTGGCCTCCTCGAAGGCTATCAGCTCAACCATTATCTTGTCGGCTGATACCCCTGAAGAGATCAGCTCGTTGACCTTGTCGGCTAGGGTTGCGGCCTCGGCTGAGAACTCCGTCGCCTCAGGCGCATACCTTATCTCCGCTGCAACGGTTAGCCCCAGGCTTTCCGCGGTCTTCTTCGCCTCAGCCTCTAGACCGTCACCCCACGCGTCGCCTCTCCAGACAAAGATTATGTGTGTGACGCCTACCTGTTTGGCGAACTTGGGGCCTATTGGTCCCTGGATTAGGTCGGTGGGGCAGAATCGGAAGATGTAGTCGTCTGGGATTCCGAGGGCTGGGGCCGTTGAGGAGGGGCTTATGACAACTATCTTGTTCGAGTCTGCATACTCCTTGAGGTTCTTCACGCTTGCGCTGGCCATGGGGCCGACAACAGCCTTAACACCCTTCGCGTATAGGCTCATAAGCTTCTCCAATGCCACGTCAGGCTTTGTCTCAGTGTCTTCAACTAGGAGCTTAAGCTTCCAGTTGGCTCCAGCCTTCGCTAGAAAGGCGTTAACATCCTCGACAGCTGTCTCGGCCGCAACCTTATTGTTCTCCCCGAAGGTTGCTAGAACCCCGCTCAAAGGAAGTATCGCTCCGATAGGTATCTCGCCGCTCGGCCCCTTAGCTCCTGCCCCCACCGCTGGAAGCACGGCTGGCGCTACCGCGAACCCTATCCCAACGCCTATCAGTAGGGCCACAATCACCGCGACGACCGCTATTGCTGTAGAGACCGCCTGCTTTCTCCTAAATGATTTTTTCTTTACCCTCATGCTTGTTTCTCGACACTCTTTAAGCCTTTATAAGCTTTGCGTTTGGAATCTTTTAATCCTCATATTTGAGAGTGAGGAGACGGTTGGAGGGCTTCTAGATGATTCCACCTATCCTCAGGGATGCAGTGATATTCGCCTCCCTTCTAACGATGCTCAGCACGGGTCTTACCCTAACCTACATGACGACAAAGGTTCCGAACTTTGCCCATGGAACCTTCGCTGTCTTCGGAAGCTACATAACCTTAACCTTCGTCTCCCTACTAAAGCTGAATCCCTATCTCTCGATAGTTCCCAGCTTCCTTCTAGGCGGAGGGATAGCGTTAGCACTCTATCTCCTAATCCTCAGACCTCTAATCGATAGAGGCGCGTCCTACCTAGTCCTCATGATAGCTACAATAGCCTACGACATGATCCTATACGCGCTCGTCAACATTTACGCGGATTATCTCAACAGAACCTTCAAGATACTTACAAGACTCTTCATCCTCAAGAGCTATGACGTGAAGATAGGTGGACAGCCCGGGCTCTTCATCGTCGCACCGTTAGCCGCCATACTGATGATACTCTCCATGTATCTCCTACTAACTAAGACGAAGTTCGGTGTAGCTATGAGAGCTGCGATTGAAAACCCGCCGCTCGCAGGAGTGGTCGGAATAAATGTGAAGCTAGTCTATGCTGTCTCATGGTTTATCGCAGGAGCGCTCGCCGGAATAGCTGGCTCACTGATACCTCTATGGCTTCTAAGCAACCCAGACCTAGGCGCCAGACTAATAGTAAGCATCTTCGCCGCAAGCATCGTTGGAGGCCTTACAAATATCTATGGAGCGGCGCTGGGAGGGGTCTTAACAGGTCTGGCCGAGGTTCTTGGAACGGGTTACCTCTCAATAGAGGTTGGAACATGGGTCACGCCCTATAGACCGATAATACCGCTAACAATGATGGTGATAACGCTGCTTCTCGCGCCGAAAGGCTTGTCCGGAATAAGCTGGAGCACATTGTTTAGGAGAGGTGAATTGAGAAGTGGCGCTACCGATTGAGGCAACGTTCCTCATAGACCTAATGGCACTCTTCGCGATATTTGCGATAATCTCTCTCAGCCTAAACATAGAGTTCGGATACACAGGCATACCTAACTTCGGGAAGCTTCTAGCGGTTGCGGGTGGAGCATTCTTCGTCGGAGCAGTTCCTGGAAGAATACTCGCATACCTCTTCGGAGTGATAGACAACCTCAACTACGTTAAGGATAACCCGAAGATAATGGCGATGGTTAATACGATTCTCGCGAAAAATCCGGCGGCGTCGATGCTTCTCCTCATAGCTTCACTGATATTAGCGGCGGTGGTTGGAGCTATCCTCGGATTCATAGCATCTTACCCAGCTATCAGGCTGAGGGAAGACTATCTAGCCATGACCCTCCTAGCAATGGGCGAGATCATAAGAACTATAGGATACAACTATGAAGACCTAGTTGGTGGAACGCTTGGAATCTCTGTCCCAGACCCATTCAAGTGGATTGGAGGAGACTTGAGATACCTCCTAGCGATGACATCGATAGTTGTTGTCGCCGCCCTCATACTTCTATATGTTGAGACTCTTGCCCGATCTCCTCTTGGCAGAACCCTTAAGGCCGTGAGAGACGATGAGATGGCTGCGGCAGCTCTCGGAAAAGATGTTGTCAAACTTAGAATGAAGGCTCTCATAATAGGGTCGGCGATAGCTGCTGTTGGCGGAGCGCTCTACGCGTTTCTGGCTGGAAGTGTGACGGCTTTAGCCTATAACAGGGTGACCCACACCTTCTGGCCTTGGGTTATGGTGATTATGGGTGGAGCGGCGAACAATCTTGGAGTACTCCTAGGCGCAGCTATCTTCGTCTCCCTCAGGAAGGTGATAATTTTCTACAAGTCTGATTTTCAGCCCTACATACCCTTCGACGTTGTCTGGCTCGAGCTCCTCCTACTCGGAGTAGCGTTAATCATAGTTCTAATCTACAGGCCTGAAGGTATAATTCCTGAGAAGCCTCAGTACCCTCTTGACAGGGAGACTCTTGAAAGGATAAGGGCGAAAGTTAAGGAGGAGATGATTAGGGAGAGCCCTGAAGAGTAGGAGGCCTCCATCCTTGAAGAGAATACTTGAACTAGCAAGGAATCGGAGAAGTATTAGAAGATTCAGCCGAGAACCTGTCCCACTCCAAGATATACGCTACCTCCTTGAAGTAGCTAGAAACGCTCCCTCAGGAGCAAACAGGCAGCCATGGAGATTCCTCATAATCGGAGAAGGTGAGAAAAAAGATGCCATTAGGAGGATATGCGAGGAGGTTGAGAGAGAATTCCATGAAAGAGTGTCTGAAGATTTGAGGAGGTGGTTTAGGGAGAGGGGGATAACTTGGAGGAAGCAGTTTCTCTCCGAGGCGCCTATACTCATACTTGTCTTCGGTAAAAGGGGTGAGCCATACTGGATTGAGAGCGTCTGGCTGGCTATAGGATACCTCATACTCGCGGCAGAGGAGCTTGGATACAGCACGCTCACCTATACACCCTCAAAGCTTAGGTGGGCTAACGAGATGTTTAAGGTGCCTGAAGAGTTTATTCTACAGGCGATTATCCCCGTCGGGAAACCCTCCGAAGCCCCTGAAAGCCCTGGCAGATACTCTCTGGAGGAGATAGCGTATATGGAGGACTGGGGAGAAGGCTTCAATCCATGAACTCAAACACTATCCGCTCGTATCCCCTGTACCTCTCACCCCTCCTAACCCATATCGCTAGAAGCCTCCCAGCAAGAACCTCATACTCTCCAGAAAAATCAACCTCAATTACCTTGAACCCCCTCGGGAGAAACCAGTAAATCTCATAGTCATATTCTGCCACTCCTTCCTCGTACCAGCATTCGTAACTGTTTCTTCCTTTCCTCAGCTTTCCAGAGAACTCTATGTAGAATGTGAGTGTTGGAAGCTCGGCGGCTCCTCTAAAATCTAGGTTCACTGTGAGGGCTTCAGCCTTCACGGACTCTCCGTTCACCCTAATTTCCTCTTCCTCGAGAATCTCGTTCATCGATGCTAGAAGATTTCCTAACTCCCTGCGATATGCTTCCTCATTCTCCAGTAGTTTATAGTAGTAGTGTTCTCTGTCCAAGTAGTCGAATACCAGAATCTGGGAGAAGGCTCCACCTAAGCTGATTGTGAAGAATGAGTGGGCATGTATAGGCTCAACCTTCATAGCTAGCTCATGTCTTAGACACATAAATCTTAAGAGTTTCTTGTTCCAAGTTTCTTTGAAGTGAGGGCTGGGGAAAGAGGGCTGGTTGAGCTGGAGTTCGAGCCTATTGAGGAGAAGTGGAATGAGTATGAGCTTCTAGATGAGAATGTTTACGTGAGGCTTCGTGGAAGAATAATCTTGTTGAAGGTTTTCAGGAATCCCGCTAGGAAATCCGAGTATAGCATGAGGTTTCACAAGGTCTTTGTCGTAAGTTCTCCTAGGAAGGGTGTACCGATGAAGCCTCCGACCCCAGCTGAGATAAAGCATCTGGAGAAGTATCCTGTAGAGATAATTTCGAGTAGAGAGCCGTGGAACATTTACAGAATACTTCAGACAGGTGAGATAATACGTGTCAAGCTTATAGTCGCAGACGTGTATAGGGTTAAGGGATACTACGACGCAGAGGGTGAACCCTACTACATCATCAAGTCAGGTCCACTGATCTCTAAGGGTGTTGGAAAGCTTCCGACGGCGTAGCACTTATAAGCAATCGGCGTTTTCTAGATTATGATGATACCGTATCTAGGCGAATTAGTGAAATGGATTGTGGAGATGACACCTAAGATTGTGGGCGCCATAGTTGTTCTCATCATAGGCTGGGCTGTTGGGAGAGGTCTCGGAGCAGTAATCTCAAGAATACTTGACAAGGCTGGGGTCGACGACGCCCTAAGAAAAACATCGATAGGCAAGGCCATAGAAAAGTCCGGGATCTCCCTTCCAAAATTCTTCGACATACTTATCAGAGTATTCATCTATCTAATCGCGGTACTCGCAGCTGTTAACATCCTTGAGATAGAGATGCTGTCAAGGTACATAACGATGGTTGTGGAGTATCTGCCGAGCTTCATAGCAGGAGTCTTCATCCTAATATTCGGCTTAATGGCAGCTGACTTCGTTGGAGACGCGATAGCAGCTATAGGTAGGGAGGCGAAGATAGAGTACGCCAGCATAGCGTCACTCCTCGTTAGAGGAATCTTCTATCTGGTGGTTATAATCGTCGGCCTATCAACGATGCGTATAGACGTTACAATACTCAACATGATAGTCACGGCGCTCGCATGGGGTCTCGCAGGAGCCATAGCCCTAGGCGGGGGGCTGGCCATAGGATTCGGCTTCAAGGATGTTGTAGCGAAGAAGGCTGAAGACTGGATCAAGAAGGCCAGTGAGGTAGCTAAGGCCGTTAAGACGGAGAAGGAATAGATCTCTCTGAAACCTCCCTCTTTTTTCCTAAGACTTATCTATTATTTTTGTAGGGTTTGTTGAGAGCCTTGTCGATTGCGAGGGTTAAGGTTAGGATTACTGTTGAGGGTGTAGGGGAGTTTGATGGGGAGCTGATAAGATTTCATGCGCCTCTAACTATTCAGGAGTTTCTCAGAAAACTTCCCCTGGAAGGGTTCGCGGCGAAGTGGGATTACGGGGTATACTTCGAGGTAGGGGTTCATAGGGGTGCGGAGAAGACGGTGAAACGTGTCAAGGCTGGGGATATTCTCTACTGGCCTCCAAGAGGATACATCGTCCTCGCATTCAGAGATACAACTCCACCCGCCCAGATGGTTAAGGTGGGAGAGTTTAAGGGAGATTTAGAAGCACTAAAGTCAGCTAAGCCTGGAGCTAGGGTAAGAATCCTGAGGATCGATTAGGTTACTTCCTCCGCTTCCTGTCTTTAGCCGGTTTAGCCTTCGCTTTTGCCTCAGCCTTCTCCTCTACAACCCTCTCAACGGGCGCGTAAATCCTTAACCTACTATCTCCCTGGACGAGCCTAATCACCCTCCGTTCAGCAAGGCTTGAGAGAAGACTCTTCGCTATTGAGAGCCTTATCCCAAACCTTTCTGAAAGCACGTAGGGCGTGATGTAGGGCTGGGTCTTAACGAAGGCTTCAACCTCCTCCAAGCTTGGTGGAATAATCTCTCCAACATGCTTCTCCGAGCCGCTCGGCTTCTCCTGCCGTCTCTGACGAGCCATCCTCTTCTCCATCTGCTTCAGGGTCGGCTTCTTAGGGCCAGGCAAACCTCATCCTCCTAAGCTTAACGGAGGTCTCGGAGAATAAGTGTTTTCCCCCACTTGGAACTATCAATAATCCGAGAAGAGGATTAGAGAGGGACGAGACATATTCTAGGTGAAGAAGCATAGGCTTCTGAAAGTTTACGTGGTTAAGGTTATGTAGGATAAAGAACTTTGGGAGACTAGTAGTGATACCTCAAAGCCCGTAGGAGATTGGGATGAAGTTCAAGGATTTCCTCGCAGAGAAGCTTCCGAGAAGACTCTACAACCTATTGCCAAGTCGCGCGAAGCTTATAGGCGGGGTCGCCCTCCTCAGGTTTCCAGAAGAACTCGACGAATATGAGGGGAAGATTGGGAGACTTGCCCTAGAGTTCTATAAGGTTGGGGCGGTCTATAGAGTCTATGGGGTCGAGGGGGTTGAGCGGAGACCTATCCTCAAGCATCTGGCAGGCGAGGAGATTGAAGAGATTATCCACCGAGAGTATGGCTGCATCTTCAAGCTGAACCTTAGGAGACTCATGTTCTGTCTAGGGAACAGCTTTGAGAGGTTGAGGACCGCGGCGCTCGTAGGCAGGGGAGAAGTCGTCTTAGACATGTTTGCTGGTATAGGGCAGTTCACGATACCCATCGCAGTCTTCTCGAACCCTTCAAGAATCTACTCAATAGAGATTAATCCCGAGGCCTACAACTATCTACAGGAGAACGTTAGGTTAAATGGAGTTGAGGGGATTGTTGAGCCGATTATGGGCGACTGTCGAAGGATTGTCGATGAGAGACTTAGGGGGACAGCAGACCAAGTTGTCATGGGATACTTCTGGGAGACTGGTGAAGCTCTTCCTCAGGCGCTTCACGCCCTTAAACCCAGTGGAGGGGTCATACACTTCCACGACCTAGCGAGAAGAGGAAGGGAGGAAGAATTTATTGAGAAGGTTCTGGAGAAGGTGCGAGAAGAAGGCTACCTACCACGCCTCCTGAAGTGGAGGAAGGTGAAGTCCTACTCCAAGACGAGAAACCACATAGTCATAGACTTCTATGCGGTTAGAGAAGGGTCTTTATAGAGAAGATCTAATTCACTATACCATGGGCAGATTACTCGATGAGGTTAAGAGAGTTATCGAGGAAGCAAACAAGAATGAACTTATCCTAAAAAGACTTGAGGGAAAAGAGATACTTCTAGAGATTTCAAGCCAAGAGGGTGAGAGAGTTCTAGTAGAGATAAGCGGTGAGGGAATCGAGATAGTCAAGCCGAGTGTAAGGGTCTCAGGTAAACAGGAGATTCTAGAGAAGATAATGAGGGAGACAGATATAATGAAGTCCTACCTGCTCGGGAGAATAAAGTTTGAGGGAGACCCCTCCAACGCCT
>CAYTSD010000002.1:14281-65916 GCA_964440495.1 uncultured Nitrososphaeria archaeon
ATGAAGTCCTACCTGCTCGGGAGAATAAAGTTTGAGGGAGACCCCTCCAACGCCTATGAAAGAGTTTCTCAGGCTGGCTAGACGCTGTTAAAGACCCGTGGTGAACCTTAGGATTGAGGGAGAGACTTACAAAACTCATCGACGAAATAGCCCTAAAGATTAACTCGAATCCAAGGTATAGAGAGGTCTTCAGGGGCTGGGACATTGTGGCGCAGGTTGAAACAGATGAAGGCGGCAAACTCTACATCCATGTCTCGGAGAGCGGGTTAAGGATAGAGAGGGGGGTTCACCCATCCCCTAACCTTGTTCTGAGAGCATCTGAGAAGGTCTTAGAGAAGATTCTAAGCGGGGAGATGAGTGAGGTTAAGGCATTCTTTACGGGGAAGATAAGGGTTAAAGGAGACCTTGCGCTGGCTGAGAGGCTCTACAGGAAGATAAAGAGCCTAGCCTCCTAGACTATTATCGGGGCAGCGTTCGCAATCCTAGGCCATCTCTCGGCAGCCTCACGCGCCACAGGCCCCTTAATCTCCGTGGCCTTCATATCACCTTCAGGGGTGACTAGAACCGCCGCCGTATCCTCGAAGGTTATCCATGTGCCGTCAGGCCTCCTATAGGGCTTACGCTGCCTAACGATAACCGCGTGGAGAACCTTCTTCCTCAAGTCTATAGGCCCCTTCTTAACGGTCACTGAGACTAGGTCTCCGACCCCTGCCGATGGATGCCTCCTCAGCCTCGTCTTGAGGCCGTGGACTTGGATTATCTTGAGGAGCTGGGCCCCGGAGTTGTCGGCGCACCTAATCTCCGAGCCAACGTTTATTGTGCGGGGTATATTCGGCCTCCTCTCTAGGATTCCTACGGCTGCTACAGCCCTGCTACGCTTAGCCATCGCCTATCAACCCATGAATCAAGCGTATCCTCAAGGCTTTAAACCTAAGCCTATCTATCAGAGGGAGGCGGGGCCCCCTACATCTTCACGGCTCCCTTCACCAGTCCCTCTATGATGTATTTCTGGAAGAATATGAAGAAGACTATGGCTGGTAGGCTCGTGAATATGGCCACGGCGCTGAGAGAGTTCCACTCAATCACCTCGTCTCCAACGAAGTAGAATATCCCAACAGTCATCGGGAACACGTCTTTACTTGAAGTGAAGATTATGGCGTAGATGAACTCGTTCCAAGTCCATAGAAACGTGATTATCCCCGCAGCCGCTATACCCGTAGCAGAGCCCGGTAGAACAACCCTGATAAGCGCCCCGAGCTTACTGCATCCATCTACTAAGGCTGCGTCGATAAGCTCTTGCGGAAACTCGTCGAAGAAACCCTTAAGCATCCATATCACAAGTGGGAAGGCTATGTAGCTGTCAACTATCACTAGAGCTGTAAGCGTGTTCAGAAGCCTCAGATGGCTTAGGAGTAGATAGAATGGAATCAGCAGGGAGAGCGGTGGAATAATCCTACTCGCAAGATAGGAGACTAGGAGAACCTTTGAACCCTTAAACGGATACCTGCTTATCCCATAGGCTGATGGAACAGATATCGCTATAACGATGGCGGTTGTTGCAAGGGCGAGCAGAGTAGAGTTTCTAAGGTTGATAGGTATCGGGCTGTTGATTACCTTGAGATAAGTGTCAAGCGTAAAGCTCTTCGGTAAGATTGTTGGAGGCCAAGCAAAGGTCTCTTCAGCCCCCTTAAATGAGTTGAAGAATATCAACGCTATCGGAGAAATCATCACGATAGAGAACACTATTAGAACTAGGTGTGGAACAGCTGGATTCTCAACAACCTTTGCAACCTTATCTTTCACACTCATCCTTCATCACTCCTTTAGTAGGTAATAGATTAGAGGGGCTGCGAAGAGTATGATTAAGCCGAGCATCAATACTCCTACAGCGCTTCCCATCCCAAAGTTTGTATAACTGACGAGATAGTCTATTAGATAGAATCCGAGGACGTAGGTCGCCTTCGCGGGTCCCCCTCTAGTCATGCTCCAGATAGCGTCTATTGTTCTGAAGGAGAACATGCTTGTAATCAGTACTCCTACGAGTATGCTCTTCTTAGCCAGGGGTAAGGTTACGTGACGAAATGTGTCTATCATGCTTGCGCCATCAACTCTTGCAACCTCATAGAGTTCAGGTGGAATAGCCTTTATCCCCGCTAACACTAAGACAAACATGAATGGAATCTTCGTCCAGCTGTCGGCGATAATGCATGTGATCATAGCCATCCTCGGGTCTCCGAAGAGATTAATCGGCTTATCTGACAACCCGATAAGAACCATTAGGTAGTTGTAGATTCCGACCCCTGGGTCAAGCATCCATCTCCACACGAGCCCTGAAACAACTAAGGGGACTGCCCAGGGAAGAATTAGGAGGGTTCTATAAACCGAGGAGAATCTCCTAATTCTCGCCGCGGCGGCGGCGAGAATTACTCCGACGAAAGTTGTTAAGGCTGTAACACCTCCACTATAAACTATCGTATTCTTTAGAGATAGCCAGAAGACCCTGTCCTTGAATATTCTAAGATAGTTTGTTAAGCCATAGAACTTTATCGGGTGGATATAGTCGTATCTAAGGAAGCTTACAGTGAATAGTGTTGAGAGAGGATATCCCAGCAGCGCCAACAGGAAAATTATCCCCGGGAGCGATAGGAGGAGACCGAAGGGAACCCTTCTCATAGGACCCCGTTATTTATAACTTTAGACAACATATTTAAACCTTCTCCAACGATGAAACTTAACCATATTTCAAAAATTCAAGATAAAAAAGAATAAAAGAAAGAATGTTTATTCGGTGAGCTGGTCTATCTCGCTCTGGGCGTTCTCCAAAGCTTCGTCTACCGATACTTCTCCTAGGATTGCCTTCTGTACCCACTCCCACCATATCTTCTGGGCTGAGTCAGCCTCTGGTGGGAGCGCCTCCGACCTCGAGTACTTGATGGCCTCTCTCCTCGCTTCCCCTGCTATGAGTCTCTCCTGGACATCGGGTCTATCATAGAGGGCTGTTGCCACAGTCTCGTTGCCCTCGTAGGCCAGCTCGTTCCACTGGGCCTGATAGCTTCTGTAGAGGTCTAGGAAGAGTAGAGCTGCAGCCTTCTTCTCATCAGATATGAACGGGCTTACTGAGAGGTTTGCGCTTGCCTCCTCAACCGTAGCCTTCGGGTATCCCTGATCCCATGAGAGCGGAGGCAGAGCTATCCAGTCATCCTGTATCTCCGGTGCAAGCTCCGGGTTGGAGAATCTCACAGCGTTTACTGTACCCTGATAAAGTATTCCAGCCTTGCCTTTGGCGAACATGTCTGGAGCATCGGTCCACGACCATCCCAGAGCTTCCTGCGGGATTATGCCCTCCTCGAAGAGGCTCACAAAGAATTCGTGCACCATCTTCGACTCCTTTGAGACAACGTTTATCTTCCCTTCAGGTGTTAGGAATTTTCCGCCGAGGGAGTAGAACGGCCCAGAGATAACTTGCCACATGTATCGATGGTCTTTTCCAGGTACTGCGAAGGCTGCGTACCCTGGCCCATACTTGCTGTTAAGGTAGTCGGCTATCTTCTTTGCAACAGACTTAAGCTCCTGCCACGTCGTCGGAAGCTCCTCAGAGCCTGTCGCCTCCTTAAGCCAAGACTTCCTTATGAAGTGTATGAAGGGCTTGGTTGAGATCCATCCGGAGGCCCACCAGTGGCCGTTGTAGTAGGCTAGGTCTTTTGCGTGTGGTGAGTAGAGCGCCTGAACATCCTCAGGCCAGAAGAAGTCTAAAGGCATGGCCCACCCCCTGCTAGCGACAGACGCTAGCAGGAATGGAGCTGAGTGGTGGACGATATCTATGTCTGGAGATTTCGCGGTCATTATTGAGACCGTCTTAGTCCAGAGTGTCAGCTCCTCCATCTCCTCATACTCTATCCTTATCCCTGTCAGGTCCTCGAATGCTGCTAGACCCATCGCTGTTGCTGGGTCATGGGGCATACCTCCATAGTTGAGGAACTTCAGTTTGTCGACACCCTTCACAGCATCCTTCCAACCCTCTGGGAGAACATAGCCCCTTATGGCAGCCTTCTTGTCAGGCCTATAGGTCTCGAGGAAGGAGAACCTATCAATCCAGTGGTCGGGAATCGTGTCCACTTCAACTTTGTTTAGCCTCTCAGGCCATACGAGAGGCTTATCCCAGTTTATGCTGTCCCATGGCCCATGACCCCACTGGTCAACTATCGTTATCGGTCTAGCCGGCGGGGCCGTCGCTGTAGCGGTAGCAGTGACAGTAACAGTCTTCGTAACCGTTGCAGTAGCGCCGACTCCTGGAGCAGTGACGGTTACAGTCTTAGTCACAGTTGAAGCTGGAGCTGTAACCGTAGTTGCAGCACCCGCAACCGTTGAAGTAACGGTTTTTGTTACTGTTGCTGCTGGCGCTGCAGGCTTAGCAAAGTAACCGGCAACACCGCCAACAATAAGTCCACCTATAGCTGCTACACCTATCTTTGCTCCAGTTGACAAAGCCTGCCTTCTACTAATCTTCTTCCCTAGAACCCCAGAAAACCTCAAATCAGCTTTTTCTCTCTTATTTTCTCTCCTAGAACTCATACATTTGATATAGAAAGAAAGGTATATATAAAGCTTTACGTAACAATATTCAAGAATAAACCTTATTATTTTTATAGCTTCTCTACGACCACGAAGCTGACTGTTTTGCTTATGGGTCTGCATTCAGCTATCTTGACTTTGTCTCCTTCTTTTACGTCTATGCATGGTGGTAGGTGGGCTGAGATATTGCTTCTCCTCCGCTCATACCTCTTGTATTTTTTGATGTAGTGTAGGTATTCTCGTCTAACGACTACTGTGTTCGGCATCTTCTTCTTATACACGACCCCTGTGAGGATTATTCCTCTAACCTTTAGATGGCCATGGAAGGGGCAGTTCGGGTCACTACACTCCTTGGCTGGAGCCTTAACGGGTATCCCTATGTTCCTTGTCACCATCTCCTATACCTCCTCTTCAACCTCTCCTCCGGTCTGCCGATAAGCATTATCCCCTCTACTAAAACCCTTTCCCCCCGGGGTAGCGTCAGCTCGAAGAGGTAAGCGTTCTTAGGTACACTTACTATGCGTCCATCATCCCTGAGAATCTTCACCATGTTCCTCGTCTCGCCTACAATCTCACCCTCATGCCTCACCTCACCCTTTTTTGAGAAAGCCCTAACTCTCAGGCCGAGCAGCTCATGGCGTAGAATGTTTCTAGGGGTTGGACTTCTCGCAGACAAGCTCCCATAAATCTATTGGAAGTGGGATGTTTTAGGTTTTGAAAGGATAAATACGTGAAGGTATAAGTGGGTTTATGCCGTCAAGCTCCGACTATAAGGTTTTTCCAGCAGAAGAGCTTCGCAGATTCGCTGTCGACTGCTTCACGAAGGCCGGTGTCCCTAAAAGTGAGGCGGAAACAGTAGCAGACCACCTAGTCCTAGCTAATCTTAGAGGAGTTGACTCACACGGTGTCATAAGAATACAGTTCTATCTAGAGGGTATCGAGAAGGGGCTGGTTAAGCCTAAAACCGATATAAAGATAGTTAAGGAGAATTCCAGCACAGCTCTGGTTGACGGTGGAGGCGGCTTAGGAATCCCCGTAGCGGTTAAAGCTACTGAACTGGCAGTCGAGAAAGCTAAATCTTCAGGCATAGGTGTTGTCGGAGCCCGCAACCTAGGTCACGTAGGGATGCTGGCATACTATACAATCAAGATAACTAAGAATAGGTTACTGGGATTTGCTTGCGCTAACTGTCCGGCAATAGTTGCTCCATGGGGTGGAAGAGAGAGAATCTTCGGAACAAATCCGCTCAGCCTAGGCTTCCCAATAGATGAGAGCAAATCAATCATAATGGATATGGCGACAAGCGCTATGGCATCCTTCAAGATATTTCTAGCGAAGAGGGAGGGGAAAAAGATTCCTCCAGATGCAGCTTTGGATAAAGATGGTAAACCGACAACCGACCCTGCAAAAGCTCTCGAAGGCGTCCTACTTCCCTTCGGCAGACATAAGGGATACGCCTTCTCACTAGCAGTAGAGATACTCTCAAGCGCTCTACTTGGAGCACCGTTAAGCAAGGAGATTCCTCTTCACGCATCAACGCAGGGAGGATTCCTAGTAACAGCGCTAAACCCAACACTATTCAGAGAAACCTATGAAGACTATAGAAGAGATATATTAAAAATAGTTGAGACGATAAAGAAATCTAAACCCGTTGAAGGTATAAGGGAGGTTCTCCTCCCAGGGGAACCAGAAGAGGAAACCTTCAGGAAAAGATTAAGGGAAGGTATACCGCTTGACCCCGAGACTTGGAGCAAGATGCTTGAGGTTGCTGAAAAGCTTGGGGTAAAACCTCCCAAAAGTATATCGTAGAAAAATATTCATTTTATACCTGTCTTAGTTTAACGGTGTGTGATGGAAAGATGAGGGAGACGGAGTTCATTTTCGACGGAGATCTGAGTCTGCTTAAGGATAAGGTTGTAAGCATTATTGGATATGGGAACCAGGGTAGGGCTCAGGGGCTTATTCTAAGAGATAATGGGCTCAACGTGATTGTTGGAAACATTAGGGATAAGTCGTGGGAGCAGGCGGTTAAAGATGGATTCGAAGTATATGATATTAGGGAGGCTACTAGACGGTCTGACGTTGCGTTGCTTCTTGTCCCCGACGAGGTTGCGCCAGACGTGTATTATGGTGAGATGGTTGACGAGATTAGAGAGAAGAAGCATTTCATACTTGACTTCGCAAGCGGCTACAACATAACCTACGGATTCATCAACCCACTCCCTAACATGGATGTCATCCTAGTTGCTCCGAGGATGATTGGATGGGGGATACTGGATGTGCATAAGGAGGGGAAGGGTTACCCTGTTCTTATAGGAGTGGCGCAGGATGCGTCGGGTAAGGCTTGGGAGTATGCCAAGGCTCTAGCTAAGGGTATTGGGGCGCTGGGTCTGCCTGGTGGAGTCGGCTTGAAGTCGAGCTTCGAGGAGGAGACGCTGCTCGACATCTTAAGCGAGCATACATGGGCTCCAATACTTGCGACAACTATGAGAGCATACTTCGACGTCGTAACGGAGGAGTATGGGTTGTCGCCGGAGGCCGCGATTCTGGAGCTTTATGCCTCAGGTGAGCTCGCTGAAGCAGCTAAACTTATGGCCGAGATGGGGCTATATGAGCAGATGGCCCTCCACTCAAAGATAAGCCAGTATGGGCAGTTCACGCGTGGGATGAAGTTCTATGACCAGATTAAGGAGATTGTTAGGAAGGAGGCTGCCGAGATATGGAGCGGAGAGTTTGCCAGGGAGATAACCATGGACAAGCTTTCAGGATATGTTGTGCTGAATAGGATGTGGAGGCTTGCCAGGGAGACGAACCTCGCCAAAGCCGAGAGAAAGCTTTACAAGATTCTTGGAAGAGGTAAGGCTAAGCTCTAACACCTCTCTCCCGGAGAATCGTAAGTATACGGGCAATCCGCTTCCTCATATTCCTTATTAGAGCTGTCTTCTCAAGCCCTCCACCAGCAGTCGTCTTGCTCCGCGTTAGGACAAGCTCTCCTCTCAGTCTTTCAAGCTCTTCTAGAAGCTCCTCCGTGCTCTTCTCCCTAAGCTCACTTACTTCCCTCACCAACCTCCTTAACCTCCTCTTCCTTGGTTTCTGCCTCAGGCTTCTTAACAAGCTTGCTTACATCGACTCTAATCTCCTCAGGCATCGGCGCATCAGGGGGGTAGATCTTGACTTTAACTCCATAAATTCCTGTCTTGAGGAGGACTGAGGCTTTCCCAACCTTGACATACTTTAAGGCAAGGTCCCCAGACTTCGGCATTATTCCAGCTGAAAACTTCTCGGTTCTTGAACGCGCTGAGGTAAGCTTACCGCTTATCTCTATCTCGACGCCTCTTGCACCAGCGTCCATGATTCTCCTAAGAGCCCAGAAGGAGACTCTTCTATGACGGACTCCCCGCTCTATGGCTTGGGCGATTCTCTGGGCCATGACGTAGGGGTTGAGTTCAGGGACCTCTATCTCAGCTACGGTTACGTTGGGGTTCTCGACCCCGAACTGCTTCTCCAAGACCCCTGAAATCTCCTTAATCGTTCTGCCATGTGTCCCAATGACTCTTCCAGGCCTCATAGCGTAGATTGTAACCCTTGTTCCTATGGGTGTGAAGAATATGTCTACTCCCCCGAACCCTGCGTCCCTAAGCCTCTCAGCGAGATACTCCTCTATCTCAGCCTTCTTCCTCTTACTCTCAAGAATGTTTCTTATGGCTGACACCTCTAGCTCACCGCCTCTCCCACAACCTCTATATGGACAAACTGTCTGTTGTAGGGTGTAGCCCTGCCGAATGCCCGCTCAATATACTTCTCTATCCTCCTCCCCTTATGGGCTGCCGCATGGATTATCACCACCTCGTCCGCGTCAAGCCCCTTAAACTCCGCGTTCGCCTCGAGGCTCTCCAGAAGCTTCAGCATCATCCTAGCAATCTTAACCGGGTATCCTCCTGGCCCACGTGTCTGGGAGTGGTGGGCACGCTTCTTCCTATACCTCCTGTAGGGTATCATCCTCTTCTTCGCTACAACATCCTCCATAAGCTTCTTGGCCTCAGGGAGTTTGAGCCCCACGATAGCTTTACAGACCTCCCTCGAGAACTTCGGGGAGACGTCGACCTCACGGAGGCTGGCCTTAACCGTCCGCGCAGGGTCAAGCCCCTTCACCGAGTAGCTCCACGTAGGCAAACTTCTTCCCCGTCTCAGCCGACCACTCCCCCACCCTCTATTTATCCATTGACCGAGATTCAGAAACAGGTTCAAAGGCAATTCTCTTATATCCCAGGATGAGTGGGCTTCTCAGGCTTTGAACCTGCTCTCAGAGCTTACGGGTCTGGAAGAGGAGGAGCTTGAGTCCCTTAGGAAGGCTATCCTAGCGGCAGGCCTCAGCTTGGAGCAGCCCCTATCCAAGATAGGTGGAAGAGAGCTTGAGGCCATTATAAGGAATCTAGTCGAGGTCGAGGGATCGAGGGAGAGGCGTGTCAGGATAGTGAAGGCTCTCAGGGAGGCCTTAGAGGAGGCTGGAAACCCTGCCGCATGGAAGCTTAGCCAGAGAGTCCCGGCCCCGGAGATCTCGATGGAGGAGAGGAGAGGGAGCTTCAGGGAGGTTGTAAAGGGCTATGGTTTGGAGGATGCCGAGCGTGAGGCCTCTAGATGTCTCACCTGCAGGAATCCGAGATGCGTTGAGGCATGCCCGATAAGGTTCAGCGTCCCAGCCTTCCTGAAGATGGCGTCGGAGGGAAAGGTTGAGGCGGCCTACAGACTGGCCCTGACCTACTACCCCTTCCTAGGAGTATGTGGAAGGATTTGTGTAAGATTCTGTGAGCAGGCCTGCATCATGAACGAGATTGGAGGTGAGCCGCCTGCGGTAGCGCTCCTCCACAGAGCCGTAGCCGACAGGATAGATAAGAGGAGGGTTAGGCTCTCTAGGAAGCCTGAGAAAGGGCTGAGGGTGGCGGTTATAGGCTCGGGGCCGGCTGGACTCAACGCCGCCTACCACCTCGCCTTGAAGGGATACTCGGTCACCGTCTACGAAGCTCTCGGGAGGGTTGGTGGAATGCTCTCCAACGTTATTCCAAGCTTTAGACTCCCCCTAGAAGTCTTCAAGGAAGAGCTTGAACTAGTCAGAAGACTTGGGGTCAGATTTGAGACCGGGAAGAGGGTTGGCGAAGAAGTCTCCTTAGAGGAATTAATCCGGAACTATGACGCGGTCTTCATAGCTGTCGGCGCCCATAGGTTGAGGAGGCTTAATGTCCCGGGAGAGGAGCTTGAAGGGGTTCTTCTAGGTCTGAATTTTCTCTTCGACGTCAAGAACAGGAGGGTTGAGAAGCTTGAGGGAAGGGTGGTTGTGGTTGGTGGGGGAGATGTCGCCATGGACTCAGCCCGTACAGCCATAAGGCTTGGAGCAGAGAAGGTTACGATAATCTATAGGAGGAGCAGGGCGGAGATGCCTGCCCACAGAGACGAGGTTGAGGCAGCCCTTAAGGAGGGAGCCGAGATAATCTTCCTAGCAACACCAGTCGAGATAATAGGAGAGAACGGGAAGGTTAAGGCGGTTAAGTGTATTAGGACGAGGCTCGGTGAACCTGGCCCAGACGGTAGAAGAAGACCCATACCGATTCCAGGCTCAGAGTTTATGATCGAGGCAGACTACGTGATAGAGGCTGTTGGAGAGAGCCCGGATACCGGTTGGATAACCCCCGAGACAGGGATTCAACTAACCAGATGGGGGACGATTAGGGTTGATGAGGAGACCCTGATGACGAGCAGAGAAGGGGTCTTCGCTGGAGGAGACGCGATAAGAGGGCCAGCCACCTTCATCCAAGCCGCAGCCGATGGAAAGAAGGCCGCCGAGTCCATCGATAGATATCTCGGTGGAAAGGGTTAGGGATGCTCTGCTACGACTAGGATGTGGTCTCTCTCATAGGGTTCGAGGTTAACGGTCTCAAGTATATTGAACCCCTCTTTCTCCAAGACGTTTACCTCCCGCTGGAAGACTACTTCAGGTTCCTCGACGCTGTCAATGCTTCTAGCCTTGACGGCTATCATTCCATGGCCCCCGCTTCTCAGCATGAGGCGAGCATTATCCGTAAGTATCCTAGCCTGCTCGGGTTGAGCGACATCGCAGTAGATTACATCCACTGTTCCCACGATTGAGGCGTAGGATGAAGGCTTCCTAGCGTCGGCGTAAATTGCTACAACATTCGGCCTCTTGTCGGCGACCTTCTGCTTAAACTGCATCAAGACACGTGGAGCGAAGTCCACTCCATAGAGCATCCCCTTGACCCCTATTATGTCGGAGACATGGCTTGCTGTGGTTCCCGTAGCTGTTCCAAGGTAGAGAACCTTCGACCCAGGCTTGATGAATATCTCCTTTATCCCCTTGAGGATTGCTGCAGCAAGCTTACTTCTATAAGGTATCCAAGCGCGATACTCTTCTCCACCTATCCTGTAGAGCTTCTCCCCATAGACTTGAACACCCTTGGCAAGGTTACGTGTCGCTAGAACCCTCTCAGCATTCCTAACCCAATAAACCCCCTCAAACCTCTCATGAGGCTTAACCCTAAATGACATGTAGACACCCTAACTCTCATAGATGATATTAGTTTTACTAGTTCTTTAGTATCATCTAGATTTTTTCTCTCCTGCTCTGTAGCCCTTCACCAGAAATCTTGGAGACAGGGCTGTAAACCCTCCCAAGACAGGCATCACGTATCCCGGTAGGATACCTTCCTACTCCATAGCCACGGTCCTTACCATGGCCAATTAGGGTCCCCACTTTCTATTATGGCTGGTTGTTCTTTGGTTTTGATGGTTCAGTCTTAAATAGTGGGATGGATAATCCATCCTGTGCTCAACCAGGTCTTCAAGCTAATAGACCACTACCTCTCAAGAGATGACCTATGCAGGCATAATGCGAACCTGATATACTCTCTTCCAGCTATGGCTGGGATTCTCTCAGGCTACGTTCAGAAAAGGTATTATCTCGAGAGTGTTCTCAGCCCCGAGGAGAGGCTTCTCCATGATGAGGGGTGGTGGTATCATCACCAGCTCCATCAACTTAGCCCATATTGCGTCGGCTTCTCAGCGCTCGATATCATGAAGTATGGGCTCCAATCTTTGAGCAGCTTCTCCGTGAAGTCTAGACCTCCGAGGCATCTCAGAACGTTCCTAGACCAATCGGCAAACTTCATTCTGAAGATAAGCCAAGAAGTGTCTGGAGCTGTTGCATTAAACGACTTAACAACGGCTGCCGCTGCCTTCGTCTGGTTCGAGCGGGAGGTTCTAGGTAAGAAGATCACCTACGACGATGTTAAGAACGCCTTCCAGTCATTTGTCTATAACGTGAACCTCGATTTCAGGAGCGGCAACTCGCCCTTCACGAATGTTACTATAACCATAGGATCCCCGGCTCCAGCGCTCCTAGAAGAGGAGGTGATAATCGGTGGAAAAAACCTTGGCAAAAGATTCAAGGATATTCCAAGAGAATACTGTGATGAGGTTAATGAGGCATTCTTCGAGATAATGGCTGAGGGAGATTCTGAGGGAAAGCCTTGGGCTTTCCCGGTAGTGACGGTTTACGTGACTGACGACTTCCAGTGGGATAATCCTGTGCTGGATAAGCTTTTAAAGCTCATGGACCACTTCGGAGGAGTTTACTTTGAGAACTATGTCAGCAAACCCTTCCTAAGCGAAGAATGGAGGAAGAGGATAAGATTCCTGAAGCTCAGAAACCCGTCGCTTAACAGATCATTCTGCTGCAGGTTTCAAGTGGATCTAGAAGAGCTTATGAACATTCAGCATACTGGGGGATTGTTTGGAAGAGCTTCAGGAGTCGGGTCGATAGGCGTGATAACGATAAACTTCAACAGGCTTGGATACATCTACAGCGGAGACCTTGAGGGATTAATTAATCATCTAGAACTTCTACTTGAGAAGGCGAGGAAGGTTTTGAACAAGAAGAGGGCGTTCATCCTAAAACATAAGGATCTCTACCCAACCCTATTCTTTTACGTTCGAGGAGACCTGAAAACAATGTTCTCAACAATATCACTTGGAGGAGGACACGAGGGCCTCATAAACTATGGGATAAAGAACGGGATACTGTCGGATGAGGGTCTCAGGATAGCTGAGAAGATCTCGACCATGATCTTAGATAAGCTAAAGGAGTTTGCGGAGGAGGATGGGGTTGCATGGAACTTTGAATACGCCCCTATGGAGACCGCCGCAGCATACCTCGCAAGAAAGGACCTAGAATTTGTCGATGACCTCAGAAGGGGATTAAGAAGATTTAAACTCTTCAGAAGCTTAGTGCTCGAGAAAGCTGAAAACTGGATGAAGATTCCCGACATATACGTCTCGGGTACGAAGAGCAGGCCATTCCTTACATCCGGCTTCCAGCCACCTTTCAGCGAGAAATCTTTAACAAAGCTGATCTACGTCTCCGCTCACACTCAAAACTACGCTACAGGAGGATCGGTTCTACATCTATTCCTAGGAGAAAAATTAACTATATCTCAGAAGAAAAAGCTGATCAAGGCTATTTTCGAGAACTATCCAGTCAAGTACATCACACTAACCCCAACCCTATCAAGATGTAATAGCTGCGGGTTTAAGGTTGTAGGGGAGAAGCTTAGATGTCCGAGATGCGGTTCTGATGACATGACGATATACTCTAGAGTCATTGGATACTTCAGGCCGATAGCTAGGAAGATTCTCGTAAAGGATCCTGAGAAAGGACTCTACGAAGGAGCAGAGAACGTCTGGCAGGATTCTAGAAGAGCTGATTGGGTCACTAGAGGAGTATTGACGTTAAGCGATCTAGGTGATAAGGTGCTTGAATGATCTTCCAAGAATAGTCAGCATACTTACGTCGTTTATCGATCACCCTGGAAAGATCTCCCTCGTAATCTATCTTCCAGGCTGCAACTGGAGATGTATTTACTGCCATAACTACGAAGTTGTGCTCGACATTGTTGGGAAAGAGGTTGGGAAGGAGGAGTTTAGATGGGAACTGGAGAACAGTAAGCTGATAGACTTAGTAGTGATCTCGGGGGGAGAACCTACGATCCATGGCGAGAAGCTGTTAAACCTAGTTAAGCTCATTAAAGACTTAAGACCCGACCTAAAAATCAGGATCGATACAAACGGATCTAATCCAGAAGTTCTAAGCAGGGTCGGGAGTTCAATAGATGGGGTTGCCTTAGATATTAAGGCTCCACCGGATGATGTTGAGAAATATAGTATGATCATAGGGGCGAAGTTTGATCGAGAAAAGTTCATGAAGTCGGTCGAGATCGCGAAGGATCTCCCACTCACAATTTATCGCACCGTGAAGTATCCATGCTTAACCGATGAGGATCTAGCTAAGATAAAGAGGTTTGTTGAAGAAAGCTGTGGCGGTAAGCCGCATTACATCACCGAGTTTAACCCGGTTAAGATGCCTAAGACTTGGAGAAGAGATATTCTGGGCTGAGAAGATTTTCGAAGCCAGTAGTTATCACCCTCTACTTGGACTTCTTTCCACGTTTCTTCCTCTTCTTTCTCTTCTTGGATGCTGGAGGCGGCGCAGCCTTCTTCTTAGGAGGCTGAGCATACTTCCTCTTAATCTCAGCGAGTCTCTCCTCCAAAGCTTTACGGAGTTCAGCGCTCCTATCCTCCCTCGAGAAATAGTCTATTCGAGCCGCAATAGCTATCTTGGCGGCCAGAAGTCTAGCGATTTTTCCACGCTGCCACTTCGGAGAGCCATGGACATAGGGGTGCTGGAAGATTACACCATGTTTCGGCGCGCCTCTCCCAGTCCTGAAGAATCTGAAGAGAGCCTTCTCAGCTCCCAAGACCTGTATCGTGCTGGCTGGAAGCTTGGCAAGCTTCTCCAACCCCCCTGCAATCGAGATTAGCTTGGCTCCGAGGGTTGGGCCAGCTATCGCCGCCAGGTTCGGCGCCTCCGTGTTCATCAGCTCCTTGATGTATTTCTCCTGCTGCTTCTTCATCTCCACGAGTCGGAGGCCTTCCCTCGCCACCTGCTTCACCTGCTCCTCATCTTCCTCACTTATCTCCGCCCCCATCGAGGATCGAGCCTTCTCAAGAATCTCCTCAGCCTTCCTTCCGCTAACAATCTCTCTAAGCTTCTCCAAGCTGTAGTTTCTCCGCGCCCCAAGCTCGGCCACAATCCGCATATACTGTTCAGGCTCGTCAACCAGCTCCGCTAGCTCTGGGAAGTGAAGCCCATACCACTCCCTGCAGCGGGTGTAGAACATGTTGATCTCTTTGTCGAGGTCTTCGAGGACGTGGACTGCGTGGACAAGCATCATGTCTCTCCGTGCCACAGCCTCCCTGAGCTTGGATGTGAGAACCCTGTCCATAACCTCCTTAACCCTCTCCCTATACTCATCGACGCTTGGATAGAGTCCCGCCTCGACCAAGAGGCTCTCTAAGTCTGTTGGCTTTTCAGCCTCCTTAAACGTAAGCTCTGGATAGATCTGGCTCAGCTTCTGGATAGTGTTTGGAGGCTCAACAGAGAACTCCTTAACGTCCCTGGAAGAAGCCTCCTCGACAGCCTGTCTCACCTCCTCGACAAGCTCTCCCTCCAACGTTTCGGCAAACCTCGAGGCAGCCTGCTCAACGTCTCCCTCAAAGGGCTTGAAGAGGAGGAGTCTCTCTCCCTCGATCACAGCCACCCCGACCGGGCTCACAACAAGTTTAGCCTCACTCATACCCTTCGACTCGATATGAGGAGGCCTTGAGAGTAATTATGTTTTCCATCCGGAAGCCTTAAAATGAAGTCGGATACACTTTGACTCGGAATGCCGAGCCATGGATCGATAACTAAGGCTGGTAAGGTTAGGTCTCAGACGCCTAAGATCGAGGCTAAGCCTAGGAAAAGCGTTATCCCGAGGCTTAGGAACCGCTACAACTTCGTGAAACGTGTGCTTGAGGCTCCCGAGGAGCAGCAGACCCGTAGATGGAGGAGACGCTAGAGCAGTAGGCTCAGCAAGGCCTTCGCCGTGTGAAGCCTATTCTCAGCTTGATCCCAGACCGCTGAGCTTGGACTATCTATAACCTCGTCGGTTACCTCTTCTCCGCGATGGGCTGGGAGAGGATGCATGAAGATTGCTGTAGGCTTAGCCTTGGCCATAAGCTCCCCATTAACCTGATACCTTGGTAGAAAGACCCTTAGCCTCTGTTCCCTCTCCTCCTCCTGCCCCATACTCACAAACACGTCGGTCATCACTACGTCAGCGTCTCTCACAGCATCCTCAGGCTCGCGTACAATAGCTACCTCAGCGCCACTTAACCTCGCATTCGCCTCAGCGTCTCTGAGAAAGCTCTCCAACGGCTCATAGCCTTCTGGAACAGCTGCCTTGACATTGATTCCGAGCTTGGATGCAGCTATGAGAAGGGAGTTGCAGACATTGTTTCCATCACCTATCCATGCGACGTTGAGCCCCCTCAGCCTCCTAAACCTCTCCCACATTGTTAGAAGGTCTGCAAGGGTTTGAAGCGGGTGATTTATGTCGGATAACCCGTTCACGACAGGGATGTCCGCGGCCTCAGCCAGCTCTTCGAGTGTTTCAAACCTATAGACCCGCGCCATTATCAGGTGGAGGTATCTAGAGAGGACGCGCGCTGTGTCGGCTATGGTCTCACCTCTCCCAAGCTGGGTCTCAGCCCTGCTCAGATATATTGGAGTCCCGCCGAGCTCTGCAACAGCCAGCTCGAAGGAGACCCTAGTCCTAGTCGAAGGCTTCTCGAACAGGAGTGCGACATTCTTTCTCCTAAGAGGTCTCGCAGCTGATCTCCCACGCGTCTTCTTCAGCTTCTTGGAGAGTTTCAGAATAGCCCATATCTCCTCCGCCGTGAAGTCTTGGAGTCTTAGGAAGTCTCTTCCCTTGAGCTTAACCCGTTTCCTAGAGCTGTATCCTATCTCTGTCTTAGATGGAGTCGGCATAGCCTCAGGTTGACGAAGCCTCTAGTTAATCTTTACGCATCCCTCTGCCACGGTTTCAAAATCCAGTAAAGTTTCTCCGAAGCCCACTTCTCAGCAGCGTCAAGTAGAGGCATATAGTAGACGTATTTCCTAATGAATTTGATGTGCTCTCTTATGAGTTGCTCCACGGTCTCCTCGTCGACCTCCATCTCCCTCTCCATGATTCTCCTAAGTATGTCGAGAGGCTGGAAATGATAGGGCTGTCCAAGATACTTTATCCAGGTCTCATATAGGTTTTGAAGCCTCTTTCTAAGCTCCTTTGCCTCGAATCCAGAGATGCATAGTATTCTCTCATAGCCTTGCCCTAGTTCCGCAACATGCTCCGATTCACGTTCAACAGCGACCTCGTCTAAGCTTGCCTCCCTCCTCAGTATCTTAATCCACTCCCTCACGCTCACCTTATCTCTGACAGCGTCCCTGAAAGTCAGTAAAGTTATCCTAACAGCCGTCTCAGCTCTCTCCCTGAAGATTAGGTCGTCGCCGTAGCAGTGAACCTTTACGTCCCCTAAGTTGGGCAGCTCTCTTAGAATTGGTTCATGCTCAGCTATCCATGCTCCACGGGGCTCTGGAAGCCTACTGTTCTCCGAGACCTCTTCGAGGAACTCCTCGTAGCTCATACCTTGAGACAACTCTGAGACGGAGTCCTCTAAAGACTTTGGAAGATTCAGGAAGAGGGCTTCAGGCCTCAGCGTCCTTATTATCTTTAAAGCCTCCCTAACCCCCCGCTTCGTAGGAGGCTTAACCACCAAGCCGAGGCTCGGCTTCATCCGCCGCAAACCTATCTAAGGTCGGAGATATAATAACTTGACTTCCTCGTGGAGAAATTATTTATAAGCGAGAACTCCGCCCCACCGCTGAGACGTTTTAACAGTGGCAGAGCTCTCACTCATAGAATATTGTAAAAGTTGAATTTTTCGAAAAGTTGCTGACGCCATCCTCTAAACGTATCTTTTACAGTTGTAGCAGTACCATCGTTGATATTGTTTTATGTAGGTTAAGGGTTTTCCGCAGTGAGGGCAGAGAGGCTTGCCTTCCCTAGCCCTGGAGATTATCTTGGAGAAGACGCCCTTCACAGCCTCCGTGGGGGAAGGTGTATGGGTCTGGGGAGGGGTTTGAGTAGCCTCTGGAACAGGGGCCTCAGCCACCTCAACCTTCTCCTTCAAGATTATTATGTCTCCAGCGGCAGCTATCTTGCTCCACTCAATAGTCTTGACGCTTTGATCCTTTGCGAGAACCTGTATGGAGATCTCTCCCTCACCTATTGGGAGTGCTATGTCTTGAACCGTGCCGACATAGGTTCCATCAGGATTGTAGACCTGCATTCCGAGAAGCTTGCTCCTAGGTATAGACAACCTGTTGACTCACCTTTCTTGGAAGGGATTCTAGACATCTATAAGGCTTTCCGTGAGGGTTGTATGACCTATTCTTAGGGAGGCTCTAGGCTTGGAGGAGCCGTCTACGGGCATCTTTAAATAGTCATTCCCCGAGCATGAGGCTGGATAGGCTGAAGAAGGATGCTTGGAGAAATGGCTGCTTGGATGAGGCGTGGAGGCGGCTTCCATGGCTAGGGTATCCTCTAAACCTAGGAAGCAGAGGAAGCTCCTCTACACGGCGCCCTATCACTTACTCTCTAAGCTCATGTCCGCTCACCTCTCACCCGAGCTAAGGGAGAGATATGGTAGAAGATCCTTCCCCGTAAGGGTTGGAGATAAGGTTAAGATAATTTCAGGCGAGTTTAAGGGGGTTGAGGGCAAGGTAACGAAGGTTGATAGAAAGAACCAGAGGGTCTTCGTCGAGAACATAACACTCAAGAAGGCTGATGGCACAACTGTTCCGAGGCCGATACACGTCTCAAACGTCATGATAACGGAGCTGAAGCTCGACGACAAGTTTAGAGAAGCCGCGCTGACTAGGGGAGGTGGAGAATAGCTATGGGACACACGAAGCGTCTAGCGGCTCCACAGCACCTCAAAATCTTCGTAAAGGAAGCGAAGTTCACGGTCACCCCTAGACCTGGCCCCCATCCCAGAGAGGAGTCAATCCCCCTCCTCCTAATAGTTAGAGAATATCTCGGATACGCTGAGAGGGGGGAGGAGGCCAAGAAGATAATCCGAATGGGGAAGATATGGGTTGACGGTAGACCCGTGAAGGACTACAAGTTTCCAGTAGGGTTGATGGATGTCGTATCAATCCCTGAGACAGGTGAAAACTACAGGGTTCTCCCAGTCTATAGGAAGGGGCTTAGACTAATCGAGATACCTGAAGAGGAGTCAGGGTTCAAGCTAGGGAAGATTATGAGGAAACTGCATGTCAAGGGAGGACACCTACAGATAACCCTCCATGATGGAAGAAACATCAGGTTCAAGGAGCTAAGCGAGGAGGTAATGTCCTACAAGACCAAGGATACTCTGAAAATCTCCGTACCGAGTCAAACAATCCTAGGATACCTCAAGCTTGAGGAGGGCCGCTACGGCCTTCTAGTAAAGGGACCCAAGCAGGGTCTACATGGAAAGATCCTAGAAATCCAGAGGGATGCTGTCTACCCTGCCAAGCCTATAGTTAAGCTCTCGACAGGGATTGGTGAGGTAACCTCTCTGCTCAGCTACATAATGGTTGTAGGGGAGGAGGAGCCATGGGTGAAGCTTCCATGAGCGTTCTAAAGCTTGAGAACCCGATGCGGAGACTCAAGATAGAGAAAGTGGTAGTTAACTGTAGCGTCGGCGCCTCCGGCCCCAGGCTTGAGAGGGCTGGTAAGGTTCTTGAGATGCTGACCGGTCAGAAGCCTCAGATAAGGAAGGCGAAGAAGACGATTAGAGGATTCGGAATCCATAGAGGCGAACCTATAGCGGTTAAGGTCACTCTACGTGGTAGAAAGGCTGAAGAATTCCTTGAAAAGGCTTTGAAGGCTGTGAACAACGTTGTCAAGGCTTCAAGCTTTGACGAGCATGGGAACTTCTCCTTCGGGATAAGGGAGCACCTCGACATCCCTGGAACAAAATATGACCCGGAGCTTGGAGTAATCGGGATGGATGTCTGCGTCCACATAACTAGGCCGGGATACCGGGTTGAGTGGAGGAGGAGAGCCCGCTCAAAGGTTGGGAAGAAGCATAGAGTAACCCCTGAAGAGGCGATAAGATTCATCCAAGAAAAGTTTGGGGTTAAGGTGGTGGGAGAAGAATGAAGCATAAGCCTCCGAAGCAGAGGAAGTTCGGGAAAGGAGTTGTGAAGTGTAGGAGATGTGGGACAACAGTAGGCGTCATAAGGAAATACAATCTCTACATCTGCCGCCGATGCATGAATGAGATAGGTCCCCTCCTAGGGTTCAAGGTCTATGAGTAGGGGGCTGAGCGATGAGTAGAGACCTTGTCTCAGGGCTCTTCACAACCCTCCAAAACAACGAGATGGTTAGGAACAGGGAGTGCATATACCCAGCCTCCAAGCTCATAGCAAACATACTTAGAGTTCTCCAGAAGAATGGATACATCGGCGCATTCGAGTATATTGAAGACGGTAGAGGCGGGAAGTTCAGGATACAGCTTCTCGGGAGGATTAACCGCTCAGCCCCGATTAGGCCGAGATTCAGCGTGAAGAAGAACGAGTACGATAAATGGGAAAAACTCTACCTCCCAAGCAAAGATATAGGAATACTGATAATCTCAACAAGCAAGGGCGTCATGTCCCACAATGAGGCTAAGAAGCTTGGACTCGGGGGAAAGCTGATAGGATATGTCTACTAGCGGAGGTGGAAGAATGCCGCAGCTCCAGGAAAATATTGAGAGGGTTGAAATCCCTGAAGGGGTTGAGGTGGAGATTCAGCCTCCAGCCAAGATTAGGGTTAAGGGTAGGCTGGGTGAACTCACCAAAGACCTCCTACACATGGGGGTTAAACTCGAAAAAGAGGACAACGCAGTAGTAGTCAAACTCTATGGAAAGGGGAGGAGGGCTAAGTCGATGATGGGGACGGCGAAGTCTGTCGTCAGGAACATGATTACAGGAGTCACCCAGGGATTCACCTACAAGATGAAGATAGTTGCCTCTCACTTCCCGATGAACGTGAAGGTTCAAGGAGACCAGGTAATCATAGAGAACTTCATTGGGGAGAGATGGGCTAGGAAGGCAAGGATAGTCGGGGTTGGGACAAAGGTTGAGGTGAAGGGAGACGACGTCATCGTGAAGGGAATTGACAGGGAGGCAGTCGGGCAAACAGCCGCAAACATCGAGCAAGCCACGAAGATAACTGGGAAAGATGCACGGAAGTTTCTAGACGGAATCTACATCTATGAGAAGAAGGTGGGGATGGAGTGAGCCCGATTAGGATTCCGAGGTGGGTTAGGGAGCTGAAGCAGAAGCGTCCAGAGTTTGTTAGGCAGGAGAGCTGGAGGTATGTTAGACTCAAGCCGAACTGGAGGAGACCTAGGGGGAAGGATAGTAAGATGAGGCTTCAGAAAAGTGGTTGGCCACCCCTAGTCAAGGTTGGGTATAGAACGCCTAGAAAGTATCGAGGCCTCCATCCAAGCGGCTACCGAGAAGTCCTGGTATACAGGGTTGAAGACCTGGCAGGCCTAGACCCCGAGACCCATGCGGTTAGGATAGCCAGCTCAGTTGGAATGGCTAAGAGGCTTAGAATAGTTGAGGAGGCTGGGAAGCTTGGGCTTAAGGTTCTTAACCCTCCGACGCCGCCGACTCCAGAGGCTCTAGCCGAGGAGGAGGTCCCCGAGATAGTTGAAGCACCCGTAGAAGAGGGTGAAGGTGGGGAGGAAGCCGAGGCAGAGGAGATGGGTGAAGCCGAAGCCCAATCTGAGGAGGAGAAGGAGAGTGAGGCCTGATGCCAGGTAAACTCGACTTCCAGAAGAGGGTTGCGGCAGACCTCCTGGGATGCGGTGTAAGCAGGGTTAGGTTCGACCCCGAGAGGCTCGAGGAGATAGCGGACGCGATAACACGGGAAGAGATAGGATACCTAATCAAGGATGGAGCCATCTACAAGGCTCCGGAACAGGGTATAAGCAGGGCCAGAGTAAGGAAAAAGAAACGTGGGCCAGGAAGCAGGAAGGGTGCAAAGTATAGTAGAGTATCTAGGAAGGAGAGGTGGATGGCTAAGGTGAGGGCCCAGCGTAAGAAGCTGAAGGAGCTTAGGGAGAAACATATGATAACGCCCTCAGACTATAGGAAGGTTTACCTCATGGTCAAGGCAGGGGCATTCAAGTCCATCGCAGCCATGATGGACTACATCAAGTCGAATAAGATGCTTAGGAGGGCGATAATGTGAGCATGCTTAAGCGGATGCCTCCCAGGAGGAGGAGACTCGGACTAACCGATTACAGGGCCAGGTATAGGCTTGTGAAATCGGGTCTCCCGAGACTCGTGATAAGAAAAACAAACCGCTACATAATAGTCCAAGTCATCAACTCAAAGGCTGGAGGAGACGAGACACTACTCACAGTAACCTCGAAGAAGCTTGGAGAATATGGGTGGAGAGCAGGCTTCAAGAATCTTCCAGCAGCCTATCTCACAGGCCTCCTCGCAGGACTTCTAGCAAGGAAGAAAGGCGTCAAGAAAGCCATAGCGGACATAGGACTCTATGAACCGATTAAAGGCTCCCGAATCTTCGCGGCGGTTAAGGGATTCAAGGACGCTGGAGTCGACGTGCCAGCCAGCGAGGAAGTATTCCCAGAAGATGATAGACTCAAAGGCTCCCACATAAGGGAGTACTTCGAGACGCTGAGGAGCAGCGAGACACCGCCAATACAGTTTAGGAAGATGCCTGAGGAAGTCTACTCAAATCTCGAGGAACACTTCGAGAAGGTTAAAGAGAAGATAGTCTCAGAGGTTGGCGGAGAATGAGCGCTGAAGAGGAATGGATTCCGAGAACCAAGGTCGGCCGAATGGTCAAGGAGGGGAAGATAACCTCGCTCATGGAGCTCTTCGCAAACCACCTAAAGATAACGGAGCCGGAGATAGTTGACCACCTCCTCCCAGGCCTCGAACAAGAGGTAATCGACATCAAGCTTGTGCAGAAGCAGACAGACGCAGGAGAAAAGTCACGGTTCAAGGCGATAGTCGTTGTCGGGAACAGAGACGGATTCGTCGGCCTCGGAACAGGCAAATCAGTTCACGTGGTCTCAGCAATCGAGAAAGCGATACGGGACGCCAAGATGAAGATAATCCCCGTGAGAAGAGGATGTGGAAGCTGGGAATGCGCCTGCGGAGCACCGCACAGTCTACCGACAAAGGTTGAGGGAAAATGGGGTAGCGTGAGAATAGAGCTTCTCCCAGCCCCCAGAGGCCTGGGAATAGTTGCCGGAGAGACGGCTAAGGCAGTTCTAGAACTCGCTGGAATACAGGATGTCTGGACAAGAACCTTCGGTGAAACAAGGACAACCCTATCCTTCGCGGGAGCAACCTACATGGCGCTGAAGAACACGAATAAGATAGTTCTACCCACAAGCTGGAGAGAAGTCTAGACCACATAGAGAAGGGTATAATTATGAGAGGTAATGTAGCTGAGACGGTGCATGGATTGAGCGGGGAATGCGGCTGCTACCTCGTGATAAGGATTAGAGGCGGAGTGAAGGCTAGTGAGGAAGAGCTTACAACACTTAAGATGCTTAACCTAAAGCGTGCTAATCATGCTACTATAATCCCGAAGACCCCTAGCTTTGAAGGCATGCTGAGGAAGGTTGCTCACTACTTAACCTGGGGTGAGCCAAACCTAAAGACGATAAAACGTCTCTTAAGAAGGATGGAGCTGGATGGAGGAAGCAGGCTTGATGACGCAACGGTGAAGCGGCTTGGATACGATACAGTCGAAGAACTGGCGGAGAAACTCTACAGAGGAGAGGTTACCCTGAGCCAGCTTAGAGAAAAGGGACTTAAACCATACATCAGGCTGCATCCACCGAGGAAGGGGTTCAAGGGAACGATTAAGAAACACTTCAAGGAAGGAGGCGAATACGGATACAGGGGAGAAGCAATAAATGAGCTAGCGGTAAGAATGGCTTAACACCTGCTCGAATCCATGACAAGTCCTCTCCCTCAGATTAGATACGCAGCCTGAGACTGGGAAGCATCTTTTACGGTGAGTTGGCGGGGAATAGAAAAGCCACCAGAATCCCTAAAATAGGGATTGATTGGTGCGAAAAAGACAATAAATACTGGTTTGAGGGATGTGTGGGCGGGTTGTAGGTTGGCTACGAGGCATAGGAAGGTTCGTAAGAGGCGGGGAAGCCGAACCCATGGCTGGGGGCAGATAGGGCAGCATAGGAAGACTGGTGGAAAGGGAGGCCATGGAGCGGCTGGAAGACATAAGCATAAGTGGACTTGGGTTCTCCGCTACCAGCCCGACTACTTCGGAAAGAAGGGGTTCTATAGACCTAATAGGAGGGAGATTCAGGCGGTAAACCTCCTCCAGCTCTCAACCATAGCTGAGAGGCTGGAGCGTGAAGGTGGCGAGAGAAAGAAAGGGAGGCTGGTTGTGAACCTCGCGGCCATGGGTATCGGGAAACTGGTTGCTGGAGGAGGCTTGAGAAAGCCTCTGCTCGTAGTTGTCGATAGGTGGACGGAGACCGCTGCGGAGAGGGTTAAGGAAGCTGGAGGAGAGATTGTTAAGCCAGGGCAGCTTAAGGGTGAAGGAGGTTGAGCAGCGTAAGAGAGACCTTGGAGACCTTTGCCCGCTATCTCCCCGAGGTTAGAAAGCCTGTTAAGAAACTTGGGCTGGGGGAGAGGCTGATATGGACGGCTCTAGTCCTAGTCCTCTACGTGTTGATGAGCCACACCTTCCTATTCGGAGTCCCCCAAGCCTCTAACCTAGCTCAAAGGAACCCGCTTATCCTAAGCATAATCTTCGCCCAACGTATGGGAACACTCACAACCCTCGGAATAGGTCCAATAGTTACTGGAGGCCTCATCCTCCAACTCCTAGTCGGAGCCCAGATAATTAAGCTCGACCTCTCGAAGCCCGAGGATAGAGCAACCTTCACGGCGGCGAACAAGCTTCTCTCAATCGTGGTAACAATATTCGAAGCAGCTATCTTCACGGTCTCAGGGATGCTTGGGCAACTCACACCAGAGATGCAGGTCTGGGTCTTTCTACAACTGGTTGCGGCGACCCTAGTCATAATTATGATGGATGAGCTTGTGCAGAAGGGTTGGGGGCTTGGAAGCGGTGTAAGCCTCTTCATAGCGGCTGGAGTCGCGGAGAGCATCATGGTAAGCCTCTTCTCACCGATAATCCTGCCAGATCGATACTACCAGGGAATAATTCTCGCTCTTCTCCAAGCAGCGGTCACAGGGATGCCTGTGAGCCCCCTACTACTGAGAGGCCAATTCCCAGACATACTTGGACTCACAAGCACGATAGCCCTACTCCTACTCATAATCTATCTAGAGTCCGTGAGAGTTGAGGTACCGATACAATATGCTAGATACTCAGGATACACTGCAAAGTATCCAGTAAAGTTCCTCTACGTCTCAAACATACCGATAATCTTCGCCTCAACAGTCTTCACAAATATCTACTACTTCTCAAGCATACTCTGGAGCAGATTTAATCCAGACAATACAAACCAGCTCCTAAACGTTATCGGGATGTTCAACTATACTCAGCAGGGAACACTAACCCCCATAGGAGGGCTGGCATACTATGTTACATCACCCTACAATATTGCACATGCTTTAAGCGACCCTGTGAGAGCAGTAGCGTACGCCGCAATAATGATAGTTTTCTCCCTTCTCTTCGCGAAGTTTTGGGTTGAGGTTGGAGGACTCTCAGCACATCACGTCGCAGACCAACTCATCAAGGCTGGGATGCAGATACCAGGGTTTAGGAGGGCTCCAAGGGTTATAGCGAGGGTTATCGAGAAGTACATCAACACTGTAACGATTCTTGGAGCAATCGTCGTAGCCCTAATAGCCGTCTTCGGAGACTACTTCAACGCCTTCGGCGGAGGAATAGGGATACTGCTGATGACAGGAATACTCTACCAGTACTATGAGATGCTTGTAAGGGAGAGGCTGAGTGAGATGTATCCAGCCCTAGGAAAACTGTTAGGTGAGGAGCGATGAACCCATTTCTAGAGATACTTGGAATAGCCATCGGGGTAAGCCTCCTAACAAACTATCTTAGAAGGAGGATAATGTCTCCAGCCGACATGGCTAAGATGGCTGAGTCCCAGAGATTCAAGCGACAGCTCCTAGAAGCTAAGAGGAAGGGAGACCGGAAGACGCTGCAGAGACTCATGAAGAAGCAGGAATACTATAGGAAGATTGATGCGGAGGTGGGGAAGAAGAACATGATAACTATGTTCGCAACCCTCGGGATATTCTACGCAATCTACATGCTTCTCGGCCCACTCTATGGAGGGTACCAGGTTGTCGCCATACTTCCAGGCGACCTAACAATACCCTTCCTCTCCCAGGGGAATAAGCTGAGCTTCATAGGATGGTTTATATTGGCATTGATAGCTGTTGGGATGCCGATAGCGAAGGTGTTCGGGGTAGGAGGAATGCCTGAGCTGAAAGAGGTGAAGAAAGATGCCTCGAAGGGCTCTGAGGACGAGAAGTAGGAAGCGCAAATATGTTAGGACCCCTGGCGGTAGAACAGTCATACACTACGTTGATGAGAAGAGAGGGTTCCATCGATGCGCAAGATGCGGGGCGATAATACATGGAATCCCTAGAGAGAAGGACTATAAGCTGAGCCACAGCGAGCGCACTGTTGAGAGATACTATGGTGGAATGCTCTGCCAGAACTGCCTCGAGGAGCTTATCAGGGCTAAGGTCACGGCCGAGTGGGAGTCAGCCTAAAATACTCCCTAACAGCTTGGAGAACTATCCTATAGACCGAGTCTTCTCCGAGGTTGCTTGTGTCGAGAACTAGATGGAATGGGTCATAGTCTCTTCCAAGCTCTATCCCGTAAAGCTTCCTATAGAGTTCAGCGCTCTCAGAATCCCTCTGCCTAATAATTCTACGAGCCTCCTCCAAGGGCAGGCCGCTTCGCTTCCTCATCCTCTCGGCACGTGCCTCAAGACTTGCCTTCAACCAGATATTGAATCCCTCTCTATACAGCCATGGAAGAACCCAGCTATCAATAACGACGTCGCCTTCCTTCGCTGCGTCTAGAAGCTTTCCGTCTACAAGCTTGTCGAACTCAGGGTTCTTCAGCCTCTCTTCCAGAAACCTCAACCCCTCCTCCGTCTCCCACCACTCCTGTCCACCAGGCCTATATCCACGCTCAACCGCAAGCATCTTCAACCCCTCCCCGCCTGAGAGATACCTCAGGCCAAGGGTCTCAGCCAACCTTTTCCCAAGGGTGCTTTTACCAGTCGCCGCAAAACCACTTATACATATCACTATTCTTCCACGACTCATCATCTCTTCAACCTCCTCCACCTTTATTAAAGGAATTATTCGATTTCTTCCAAAGATAGGGACTGTGAAAAGGGATATAACGCTCCAGCACCATATTTAGAAAGAAGTTGAAGAGGATAGTTGATGAGGAGCAGGGGATAGTCGCCGATATTGAGCATAAGACTAGAGCCTTCTTCACCCGATATGAGAGAAGCTTCGAAGGATTCGGATTCGAGGGTCTACTCGACAACTATGTAACCATGGTCTTCAAGAAGGCTAAGCTCGCCAGATTTAGGGACGGCTCAATAAGACTGGTTGAGGGGCCCATCGGCAGAGCTAGAGTTTGGTGGAGCAGCAGAACGAGGAGGGCTGTAATCTGGGAATGCGGTCTAGATAAAGAATTAGCGGAACATTATAGACTTAACCTAGCTAAAGCGGCGACAAGTATCTGGAACTTCGTTGAGGAATACTTGAAGGAGAATGGAGTCGTGGAAGCCAGGGTTAAGGAAGTGGAAGCGGAGAGATTCTGGGAGCTTCTAGGAGGATTAAGCAGCTTTCTAAAGCTAAGAGGGTATCAGAGAACATCTATGCCCTGGATAGTGTCAAAGATACTGAGAAGCTAATCAACATCTTAAAGCGTGATGGCTAAATATAGCCCTCTATCCACCTGTGGCGGGGGAGACGCATGAAGGAGGAGATTGGTAGAATAGCTGTCAAGGTTGCTGGAAGGGAGGCTGCACGCAAATGCGTGATCGTCGGAGTCGTAGACAAGAACTTTGTGATGGTTACTGGCCCTAAGACTTTGACTGGGGTTAGGAGGAGGAAGGCCAACGTCGCTCACCTCTCTTTCACACCCTTCAAGATAGACATCCCAGAGAATGCAAGTGACGAGGAGGTTCTCAAAGCCTTGGAGAAGGCCAACCTAATAGACTACATGAAGAAGAAGGTTGAGGTCACTCCAACAGCCCTACCAACATAGCTTATCAACTAGAAGAGAGCATCTATTCCTGAGAATGGCTGAAGAGTTTAAACCCCCATGGGAGCTGGAGCCGAGGACTCTTATACGGGTTGAGGCTGAGACTAATCCAGATTACGGTGAAGACCCTTACAAGAGACCTCTCGAGAAGCTTCTTAGACTCGGTGTAATAAATCTCGACAAGCCGCGTGGCCCTACAAGCCATGAGTTAGCGGCAAAAGTTAGGGAGCTGCTCGGAGCCAGGCGCGCTGGACACGGTGGAACACTCGACCCAGCGGTCTCAGGCGTTCTCCCAATACTTCTAGACGACGCAACTAAATGCGCTGGAGCGGTGATGTCAGGAGGCAAGGAATACGTCTGCGTCATGAGACTGCACTGTGATATTCCCTACGAGAAGGTTGAGGAAGCGGTAAGACTCTTCACAGGAGAAATCTATCAGGTTCCACCCGTCAGGTCAAGCGTCGCACGAAGCATAAGAAAAAGGATAATCTATCGCTCAGAGATTCTCGAACACTCGGGAAGAAACATATTGTTGAGGGTTGCATGCTCAGGTGGAACCTATATGCGCAAACTATGCTACGACCTAGGCCTCTACCTAAAATGCGGAGCCCATATGCAGGAGCTTAGAAGAATTAGGGCGGGGCCATTCACTGAGGATGACTCGGTAACGCTTCTCGACCTCTATGAAGCCTTACTGGAATTTAGGGAAGAAGGAGATGAGTCAGGGCTTAGGAAAACCGTTAAACCAGTTGAAGAAGCCGTCAAGCATCTGCCGAAGGTCTATCTACTTGACACGGCCGTCGACGCAATCTGCCATGGAGCCGATCTAGCGGTTGCAGGAATCTCGAAGATCGAGGATAATGTAAGGAGGGGGGTTCTCGTGGCCATGATGACGTTGAAGGGTGAGCTTATAGCATTAGGTAGAAGCTTGATGGATGCTGAAGAAGTCTTGGAGGCTGATGAGGGAATAGCCGTAGACACGGAGCGCGTCATAATGAATAAAGGAACATATCCATCGATATGGAAGCATGGTAGAAGGAGAACGAAACTTTAAAAGATCGGCGAGGAAGAGCTTACTAAAAGGCTTCTAGCCCTAAGTAACCCTAACCTGTCATGAGAGATTGTTAGAGGAGAGAAAGCAGAGCTAATGGCCGGATGGAAGCTCGTCGACGCAAAGTGGTGGGAGATACTGAAGAGGACAGGGCTTTTCTAACCTGTTACGAGGCTCAGAGCCTAGAGGCCTCATCGAAGAATAGGTTAAAAGCTGAATGATGAGAGCTATCTTTTGGGCGGCGGTACCCTAGCCTGGTAAGGGGCAGGCCTGGAGCGCTCTGGAAAGCCTGTGGCCCTCTGGGCCTCGAGGGTTCAAATCCCTCCCGCCGCGAACATCTTCCCATCACCGGTGTTAGAAAATAGGCATATATACTACCAAGCTAAGGTTTCGGCAAGGTGTTCCGAAATGTCTGAGGGTATTGATCCAGATTTTATGAAGCATCGGCAGAAGGTTGGCGAGCATAATGGTCACGCTGTCTGGGGTCCTGTAGAGCCGCCTACAAAGCTCGGAATCCATGGAACAAACGTCGCTGTAGACTTTGACATATGCATAGCTGATGGAGCATGTATCGATGTCTGCCCAGTCAATGTCTATGAATGGGTTGAGACTCCCGGTCACCCTAAATCCGATAAGAAGGCAGACCCTGTAAGAGAGCAGGACTGCATCTTCTGCCTTGCCTGCGAGGCCGCATGCCCAGTGAAGGCGATTAAGATAACGCCGCCATAAGACTCTGCTGCAAAGGTTTTTATGATAACCTTTAATTTTTCTAGCTGAGCAATGAGAGTAGGCTGGGAGTTTTTGGACGAAATAGATCTTAAGATCCTGGAGATCCTGAAGAAGGATGGCAGGAAGCCCTTTGTCGAGATAGGTAAAGAGCTTGGACTATCCGAGGGAGCTGTTAGAAGAAGGATTAGGTTGCTTCAAGAGAGGGGGGTTATCAAGAGATTCACGGTTGAGCTTAGTAAGGACTATGTTATAAACGCCGTCACGTTCATCTCCTTCGAGAAAGGAAACCTTGTTAAAGACCTTGTTGACAGGCTTGCATCCCTTCCCTCAATCGAGTCTGTTTACGAGCTTACAGGAAGATTTGACGCCATGGTGATGATCTCCGCCAAGAACATATCCGACCTAAATCGATGCGTTGATGAGATTAGGAGGCTTGACGGGGTCAGAGACACGGAGACAGCGGTCATTCTAAGAGTGGTTAAGTAGGGAAAGATATTTTAACCCTCATGCATCTAAAAAACTGCTGCTATGAGTTTAAAGGGGTTAAGGGCAGCCATCCTAGCGGGACCGGAGTTTGAGGACCTAGAGCTATTCTATCCATATTATCGTCTCAAGGAGGAGGGGATCGAAGTCCATGTTATCGCTCCTGAGAAGAAACCCTATTACGGTAAACATGGGTTAGAAGTTAAGCCTGACAAAAGCATACTGGAAGCAAATCCGAAGGACTACAACATACTCGTCATACCTGGAGGCTGGGCTCCTGATAGGCTGAGAAGAGACCCACGTGTAGTAGAGTTTGTTAGAGAGGTTGCTTTGAACAATGCGATAATAGCGACAATATGCCACGGCCCACAGCTTCTAATCTCAGCGAAGCTTCTCCACGGAAGAAAGCTAACATGTGTCTCAGCGATCAAGGACGATGTCGTGAATGCGGGAGCAATCTATGTTGACCAGCCTCTAGTGGTGGATGGAAACCTAATCTCCTCCCGCTTCCCAGCAGATCTCCCCCACTTCGGTAGAGGGATGATTGAGGCTGCTAGAAGACTCCTCAAAAAGGAGTGAACACTCAGAGATGTTTTTGATCGAGGAGAGATGGGATCTGGGTAAACTGGTTACATTCGTCCCAAACAAGAATCTCCCAATCTATAACTGGTTTTTTCTTTAAGGAAGGATTCTCAAGAGAATTTGTTCTCCTAATGTTTAAAGAATTTGGGGTTAGGTCTGGAAGCAGAGTGCTGGATCCATTCGTAGGCTCGGGGACGACTCTCCTAGCAGCCAAGGAGGTTGGAGTAGATGCGGTAGGGGTTGACGCAGCTCCACTCGCAGTCTTCGTTTCACAGGTTAAGACAGCTGACTATGAGTTAGAGAAGCTTAAAGAGACTTCTCGATGGCTTTTCAGCCAACCCTTTAAGCGTCCAAGCCTCTCAGAGGTCAGCGGATTCGTTAAGAAATTTTTCTTAAAACCCTCACTAGAGGACATAATATTCTTCAGAGAAAAGATTAAGGAGATCGAAGATCCGGTTACAAGAGGATTTTTCACGCTTGCATTAATGAATGCTGCGATGAAGGTCTCGTTCGCATACAAGGATGGAGCGGTTCTAAAAGTTGTGAAAAAACCTGTCCCACCATTTAGAAAGTTTTTCCGCAGACTTGTTAAGAAGATGATTAAGGATTTAGGGAAGATGAGCTTCAAGCCATGTAGCATTGAGGTCTATCTAGGTGATGCACGGCGCATGGATTTCCTCCAAGACGAGCAGTTTGACGCTGTAGTCACCTCCCCTCCATATCTCAACAAGATAGAATACACAAAGGTGTATAGAATAGAGTATGAGCTCTTCTTCGGAGAGGTTAAAGTTGATCCGGTTAGGTCGTATATTGGATTGAATCTTAAGGGTGCTGTTGACGAATTTCCTGAACTCAATTTACCTGAGGTTGCTAAAGCCTATTTCCATGACATGAAGATGTCGTTGGAGGAGATCTTCAGGGTTTTGAAGCCTGGTGGGAGAGTTGCCCTGGTTGTTGCTGGAGGAGTCTTCCCAGACAGAGTTGTTGAGTCCGATGTTCTTATAGCTATGCTTGCTGAGAGAGTAGGATTCGAGGTTGACAAGATCTTGGCTGTGAATAAAAGAGTTGCAACTAGGAATAGAACAATAAAGATAGGCGTCTCCCGTGAGAGCATAGTCTTCATGAGAAAGCCCTAACATGATACTTCCTCCCACGCCACGTCACCTCAATATCTCTCAATAGAGAGAGATAAATCAGGTTCAGGGTTATGAAGGCTGCTGCGGCAGGATACATTATGGAGTAGATTGGATTCTCGTGGTTTCTTAATAATTCAAGAGCCTCTAAAACTATTGTAAGCATCATAGGTATTGTGGAGAACACTGTTAAGACGATGTCTTGGAGAAAGATTGAGGTGATTAGGGTTATTGGTGGGAGAATAAAGAGTGAAGCTATTGTTAGTGAGGCGGCTATGGGCCCTGTCCTATTCTTCGCGGAGAAGGGTATAACTCTCTTTAAGCTGTTCCAGCTCTCAGTTAATCCTCCTCCCCACCTGCTTGTAGCCATGTCTCCCCCATACGCTAACAGGAAACGGTAGCCATGAGCCTTAACTCTTTCACCCAAGACCTTATCCTCAGCGAGTATCCCCTTAATAGATTCATGTCCGCCAATCTT
Organism: uncultured Nitrososphaeria archaeon; assembly: GCA_964440495.1. Classification (GTDB taxonomy): domain Archaea; phylum Thermoproteota; class Nitrososphaeria_A; order Caldarchaeales; family Wolframiiraptoraceae; genus Benthortus. Next base: position 46,605 of record CAYTSD010000002.1, read on the forward strand.
CTCATAGACCTCTCTCCTAAAGACCGTGAAGGCTCCCATAAGGAAGGAGCGCGGATTATCCCGAGAATTAACTATCGATGGATGAGCTAAGAGGTAGATGAAGTTTGCTGCGAAAGGTATCCAGATTTTCTCCCAAAGTGACTTCAACCTAAAGATAGGATAAAGACTTAACACATCAACCTTATTCCTCTCTAGTATACAGACTGCATCCCTCAAAGCGTTAGCCTTCGTAAGCAGTGTATCTGAATCCATGAAGACCAATAATTCTCCCCTTGAGTTGAGGTAGCCTAGGTAGCATGCCCAATTCTTTCCAACCCATCCCTCGGGAGTGTCACCAGCCTTAACTATCTTTAACCTATTAGAAGACTCGTAGCGTTTTATCAGCTCAAGTGTAGAGTCATCCGAGGAATCGTCGACAACTATAACCTCGAAGTCAGCTTCTTTCTGAGATAGAATAGATTCTATGCAGCTGGAGATTATCTCTTCACCATTTCTAACGGGAACTATTACGGAGAGGTTCTTCGACGGTTTGCATTCATCGAGCTTGGAAAGAGACTTCAGTGTAAGCAGAGCTGTTCTCCTCCTCCAAATCCAGTATAGTAGAAATACTGAAATGAGGGTCAGCAGGGTTAAGAGTGGAAGGCTAGGAATCATCGGTCAAAGATTGAATGTTCTAGGTGTTTAAGTTTTTTATATAAGCAGGGTTAGGAAGGCTGAGAGATGAGGATAATCAGCTACAGCGTGGGAGACGAGGAAGACTACGGATTCATGATCTCGAAGAGCGAGTTTGTTCCCAGGACATTTGTGGAGGAGGCCATCGGTCACGGAATATCTCCAGATGTATGCGAACTTCTTCCAGATAGAGAGCTTAAAGAGATTATAGAGGTAGCGATAACAGGCGTTGGGATGGAGAAGGTTTCACTGGACTCTGTTCATGTGGAGCCACCCATACCTAGCCCGAGAAAAATAATCTGCCTGGGTCTAAACTACAGGGATCATGCTGAAGAAGTCGGAGCGGAGCTTCCTGAAGACTTGGTAATCTTTCTTAAGCCTCCTACAGCTCTGACAGGTCCATTCGACCCGATAGTCAAGCCGAAGACCGTTAAGCAGCTTGATTATGAAGGTGAGCTTGCAGTGGTTATCGCCGCCAGATGTAAGAATATCGAGCCGAGTGAGGCGCTGGGCTACGTCTTCGGATACATGGTCTTCAACGATGTTTCAGCCAGAGATATACAGTTTAAGTATGGTCAATGGACCATGGGTAAGAGTTTCGACACATTTGCTCCGACCGGGCCTTGGCTTGTCTCAGCGGATGAGGTTGGAGACCCAAACGACCTTAAGATCATTACGAGAGTGAACAATGAGGTTAGACAAGACTCTAACACGGGCAACATGGTTTTCAAGATTCCTACAATTATCTCGGAGCTCAGCGAGGTTATGACGCTTGAGCCAGGTGATATAGTAGCCACCGGAACACCCGCTGGCGTTGGATACACTTGGAAGCCTGAGCCCAAGCTTCTGAAACCTGGAGACGTTGTTGAGATATGGATTGAGAGGATTGGAGCTATCAGGAATACAGTAATAGCCGAGGAGCAGATCTCCTAAGAACAGAGATAAATAATTCCATTAACTTTATTCTTGTGCCAAGAGGTTGAGAATATGGCTCTTAATGGAGGGTATTGGGGTAAGATAGCGTGGGTTAACCTAACTAAGGGTAAGGTGATGATAGAGGAATTCGGTGAAGAGTTTGCGAAGAAGTATTTAGGTGGAGTAGGTTTCGGTGTAAGGATAGTCTCAGACTACGTGACGAGGAATGTGAATCCATTAAGCCCTAGAAACGTCCTCGTATTCTCCATAGGCCCCTATCAGGCCGCATCCATAGCGAGTGCGGGCAGGTGGTCTGCATGCTCCAAATCTCCTCTGACAGGATACTGGGGCGAGTCAAACTCTGGAGGTCATGGTGGAACCGAGCTTAAGAGAGCAGGGTTCGATGCCTTGGCCATAGTTGGGAGAGCATCCAAACCTGTCTACCTCTGGATAAATGATGGTAAGATAGAGGTGAGAGACGCGTCAAGGTTCTGGGGGATGGATACCGCGGATACAGCCGACGCGTTAAAGGAAGAGGTTGGCGACGAGAAGGCCAGCGTCACAGCCATAGGGCCTGCAGGTGAGAACCTAGTTAGATACGCTGCAATTGTCGGCGATAAGCACGCCGTCTTTGGGAGAACAGGTATGGGCGCGGTCATGGGTTCGAAGAATCTCAAAGCACTTGTAATCCGCGGCACTCTAGACCCGCCGATAGCTGACCCAGACAAACTTCAGCAGACCTATAAGGAGATTTTGAAGAAGGTTTTGAAGGCTGAGTTCACCAAGGTCAACACTGAGCATGGTCAAGCGATAGCGGTTGCTCCGAGGGAGGAGAATGGTCTCCTACCCATGAAGAACTGGGCTCAGGATAGATGGCCTGAGGGTGCGAAGAAGATAAGTGCGCCTAGGTTCACGGAGGTTCTGAAGCCTGAGAAATGGCCATGCGCCTACTGCCTAATGGGATGTCATAGAAAGATAACGAACCCCGAGTATAGGTCTAAGACAGCCGGCCCAGAGTATGAGACCCTTGGAATGCTTGGAGCAAATCTACTCATAGATGACTTGAAAGCACTCGTCGAGGCCAACGACCTATGCAATAGATATGGTATCGACACGATAGAGGTTGGCGCTGTTCTGGGGTGGGCTTTCGAGGCATATGAGGCTGGAGTTCTGACGAATCGGGACACCGATGGGGTGGAGCTGAAGTGGGGTAACGGGGAGGCGCTCGTCTCAATGATCGAGAAGATAGCTTACAGAGACGGTGTGGGAGACCTTCTCGCAGAAGGGCTCAGAGCATGTGTCGACGCCTATCCCCAGACGAAGCCCTACGCCGTAGAGGTAATGGGCCAGGCCGTGGCGGCGCACGACCCGAGAGCATTCTTCGCTGAGACCATTACAACAATAGCCTCAATGAGGGGTTCATGCCATATCCATGGATTCGCGGAAGCTATAGAACTCGGCAATACGCTCCCAGAACTTGGATTGGATAAGCCTATGGATAGATTCGAGTGGGAAGGGAAGGGATACGTTGGAGCGGTGTATCAGGATGTCCAACAATTCTGGAACAGCCTAGTCTGGTGCTTCTTCTACTTCTTCTCAGACGTCAACCTAACAGATGAGGTAAACATCCTGAACGCGATAACAGGCTGGAACCTCACCCCGAGAGACGCGGCCAAGATAGGTGAAAGAATAGTCAACATGCAGCAATGCTTCAACCTCAGGATGGGGCTAGACCCGCTGAAGGAGAATGTTATGCCTGAGAGAATGACCATACCTCACAGGGAGGGAGGAGCCGCTGGAAAGGTTCCACCATGGAAGAAGATTCTCGAAGACTACTGGAAGGCCAGAGACTGGGTTAACGGCATACCGACTCGGAGAAAACTCATAGAACTAGGCCTCGAAGACTTCGCGAAAGAACTCTACGGCTACTAACAACCAATATTAGTGTGGAAAAACTTATAGGCTCAGCCAGGGAGAAGCCTGGAAGAGATGCCGAGCAACGTATTCGACGTAGTTGTGGTAGGCGCCGGCCCAGCTGGGGTCTCGGCTGCAAAGGCCGCGGCCTCAACGGGTGCTAGGACTCTGCTGTTGGAGAAGTATCCAACGGTGATGGCTAACAAGCCTTGCGGTGAGGCCGTCAGCCAGGAGACCTTGAGGACCGCTGGGGTCGAGGCTAAGCCGAGCATAGTCTTGAGGAGAGCCTACGCACTCGTCTTCGCGCCAAACATGAACTACGTCAAGATCGATAGGATAGGGTTCCTGATAAACAAGTCGCTCTTTCTACAGGAGATTGCTGCGCAGGCGGCTGAGGCTGGAGCCGAGATTCACGTAAGGGAGGAAGCCCTCCTAGTTGAGAGAGCTGACACCACCATGAAGATAAAGACCAACAGGGGAGTTTATGAGGCAAGGGTAGTCATAGGTGCAGACGGATACAACTCGACCGTTGCAAGAAGCCTCGGAGTCAGGGAGAAGTCCGAGCCAATCCCAACACTCCAATACATTATGGCTGGATGCAGGGTCGAGTACCCGGACGCCGTCAGATTCTATCTCGGGAACGATATAGCTCCAAAAGGTTATGCATGGATATTCCCCAGAGGTGAAAAGATTGCTGAGGTCGGGATAGGTGTAAGAGGAGCTGTTGCAAAAGAGTATCTCGACAAGTTTGTGAAGATGTTTGAGAAGGAGTTCAAGGGCGCGCAGATAATAGATTTCCGCGGAGCACCCGTCCCAATCGGAGGGATGATAAGTGAGGTTGTATTTGATGGAGCGATGCTGATAGGCGATGCAGCTGGAACAGTTATACCGCTAACTGGAGCAGGGATACATTCATCGATATCGGCTGGACTCATCGCAGGCGAGGTTGCGGGAAAGGCGGCTCAAGAAGGAGATGTCTCAAAGCAGAGGCTCAGCGAGTTCTACCAAAGATACAAGCCATGGATAGACAGAATACGGAAGAGTCTAAAGGTTATGAGAACCTTGGAGAAGCTAAGCGATAGGGAGTTCAACATCCTCGCAGAGGTCTTAAGGGATCAAGACATCCTAGACCTCGCTAACGGGTTAGACGTTATACGGGTAGCTCGGAGGCTTCTGAGGCATCCGCTGCTCGCAGCCAAGCTAGCCAAACCACTTCTCCAGGAATGATAACATGTTAAAGGGTTAATTAGGTGAAGCTGCCTCTTAATCTACGGGGGAAGGAGGAGAAGTTGAATCTATCCCTACCCAAAGTCCTAGAGGTTCCAGGAGAGTTTAAGGTCGAGGAAGTCAGGCTCGAGGCTTCCAAGACCGCTCTCATAATAGTTGACATGCAGAACGACTTTGTGAAGGAGGGTGGGAAGCTTAGAGTGCCTGAAGCCGAGAAAACAATTAGCCCCATTAGAAGGCTCTTGGAGAAGGCTAGGGAGAGGAATGTAACGGTAATCTATACCCAGGATTGGCATGAACCCGGTGACCCTGAGTTCAAGATATGGGGAGAGCATGCTGTTGCTGGGACATGGGGCGCCGAGGTAGTGGAGGAGCTTAAACCCCGTGAAGGCGAGACTCTAGTCAAGAAACTTAGCTACGACGGCTTCTATGGAACACCCCTAGACCACGTCCTGAGAACTAGGAAGATTGAAAACCTGGTCATAACAGGAACCGTTGCGAACATCTGCGTCCTCCACACAGCTGGAAGCGCCGCTCTAAGGGGCTACAAGCTATTCATCCCCGTCGACTGCATCTCAGCGCTAAACGAGTTCGACTATGCCTTATCCCTCAGGCAGATAACCTTCCTATACAGGGGGAAGCTCACCTCCTCCGAGAAAATAGAGTTTAGGTGACCTAAATGCCTGATAGAAGATTCTACATCTCTAGAGAAGATGAAATTAAGAGCGGGGAAGTAACCGATGTATACTTCGTTAGGACGCGGAAAGTCATCGAGAAAACCAGGGCTGTTGATAGAAAAGTCTATGCAGAGATACATTCCTATAGTTTTCCAAAGAATTATGGTTGGGCTATCTTTGCAGGCGTTGAGGAAGCTGCAAACCTGCTTGAAGGAGTCCCTGTAGATGTCTATGCTATGGAGGAGGGTGAGGTATTCAGGGTTTATGAGCCTGTGATGGGTATCTGGGGCAGATACGTGGACTTCGGAGTATATGAGTCAAGCCTTCTAGGAGTTCTTAGACACGCGACGAGCGTCGCCTCAAAGGCTGCGCGGATGAAGCTTGCAGTAGGAGAGAAGAGCCTACTCTTCTTCGGAATCAGGTCTGTGCACCCTGCAATAGCCCCCCTAGTAGACCGCTATGCATTCATAGGTGGATGCGACGCTGTCTCAGGTATTCTTGGAGCAAGGCTTCTGGGGGTGAAGCCTGTTGGAACGATGCCTCACGCCCTCATACTAACTATCGGAGGCCAGGTTGAAGCGTGGAAAGCCTTCGACGAAAACCTCCCTGAGGAAGTTCCAAGAATAGCTTTATGCGACACGCTCTCCGACGAGAGGTTCGAGGCCATGATGGCTGCCAAGGCTCTGGGAAAGAGGCTTCACGGAGTTAGATTCGACACACCTGGCTCAAGGAGGGGAAACATGAGGAAGATAATTCTTGAGGCAAGGTGGGCTCTCGACCTAGCTGGATACAAGCATGTGAAGATCTATGTAAGCGGGGGACTGGATGAAGAGGAGGTTCAAAACCTTAGAGACGTAGCCGACGGATTCGGGGTTGGAACATCAATCTCCTTCCCACCATCCGTGGACTTGGCGATGGATATAGTCGAGGTTGAGGGAAGACCATTCTCCAAAAGGGGGAAACTCCCGGGAAGGAAGCAGATCTACAGATGCCCGAGCTTCCATGACACGATAACGCCCTTCGACGCAAAGCTTGAGAAGTGTCCTATATGTGGTGAGCCTGTGAAGCCTCTTCTCAAACCCCTGATAAAGGATGGGAAGATTGTAAGAAGCTTTGAGGCCCCTGTCAAGATTAGGGAGAAGACTCTGGAGAGGATTAAAGCCCTCTCAAGGCTCACCGAGTTCAATCCAGAGCCAGGATTCCTAGTCCCTTAATGTAGGGTATATCAGAAAGAGGTGGAATGGTTTCTAGGCGTTGAGGATAGTTAGAGCGGAGGAGATAGAGGAAGCTGTTAGGAGACTGGCGATAGAGGTAAACTACTTCGCGGATGCAGGGCTCCGAGAGTCGCTGAGAAAGGCGTTAGAAAGGGAGGAGTCGGAACTTGGGAGAGAGATATTGGAACGGCTTCTAGAAAACATGGAGGTTGCTGCCTTGGAGAAGATTCCACTCTGCCAAGACACAGGCGTCGTCATAGTTAGCTTGGAGATAGGTAGAGAGGTTAGTGTCGAGGGAGACCTCTATAAGGCGATTAATAGAGGGGTCGCGAGAGGATATAGGGAGGGCTATCTGAGGGGGTCGATTGTAGGCAACCCGCTCTTCGAGAGAAGAAACACCGGAGACAATACTCCAGCAATAATTCACGTGGATCTCATTGGAGGAGATAGGCTTAGGCTCACCCTCATGGCTAAGGGCGCTGGGGCGGAGAACATGTCGAGACTAACGGTGCTCAAACCGTCGGAGGGTCTGGAGGGTGTGGAGAACTTCGTGTTAAAGACTGTGGCCGAGGCTGGGGCAAACGCCTGCCCACCACTTATCATAGGGGTTGGAATAGGTGGAACCTTTGACTCCGTTGGATGGCTTGCGAAGAAGGCTCTCCTAAGAGGAATGGGTGTAAGAAACACTGACCCGAGATATGCTGAACTCGAACTCAGACTACTGGACAAGGTAAACAAGCTCGGGATAGGTCCAATGGGGGTTGGTGGAAGAGTTACAGCTCTCGACCTCAGAATCGAGGCGGCTCCCAGCCACATAGCCTCCCTCCCAGTAGCGGTGAACCTAGACTGCCACGCGCATAGGGTTAGGAGGATAGAGCTGTGAAGGAGTTGAAACCCCCTCTCAGCGACGAGGACGTAGCACAGCTAAGGATAGGTGAAAAAGTCTGGATAAGCGGCGTAATCTACTCGGCGAGAGACACTGCGCACAAGAGGATAACGGAGGCCCTGAAGAGAGGCGAGCATCCTCCAATCCCGCTCAAAGGACAGATAATCTACTACATGGGCCCTACCCCTGCGAGGCCCGGAAGAGCCATCGGGGCAGCTGGCCCAACAACAGCTCTTAGAATGGACCCCTATCTTGAACCACTACTGAGAGCAGGCCTCAAGGCGACGATCGGTAAAGGCTATCGGAGCTGGCAGGCTGTAAAGCTTTTCGAGAAGTATAAAGCAGTCTATCTACTAGCAATAGGTGGAGCTGGAGCACTTCTCTCCAGACATATCAAGAAGGTTAGGGTTGTTGCCTACGAGGATTTAGGGGTGGAGGCTGTGAGGGAACTCTGGGTTGAGAGGTTTCCAGCCCTGGTTGCAAACGACATCTATGGCGGAGACCTCTTCGAGGAGGGTGTTAAGAGGTTCAGGGAGCTCAGCCTCCCCTTCAAGCCCTCGAGAATCTGCTAAGAGAACTTATAGCATATTCGCCGCCTTCTCTACCTGGATGTTCCCCCCATGCGAGCTCATGATGAAGGGCTTTCTCCCAGCTCTTAGAGGCCTCATCTCCCACACACTAAGAGAAAGGGGGCTAAGCCAATCCAAGATAGCCGCCCTCATAGGGGTTAGCCAGGCAGCTGTAAGCCAGATACTCTCAAAGAATAGAGCCCAGTATCTCGAGAAGATTCTTGAGATGGGTTTTGAGAGAGGCGAGGTCGAGACCTTACTCAACCTTCTTCTAGAGGACATAGTTATAGACCCTGTGAAGGCTACTCAAACCCTCTATTACTTCTGGCGCAACGCTCTCGAGAGAGGCACCCTATGCAGCTATCATAGGAGACTATACCCGCAGTTAGCGCTCTGTAAGGTATGTCTCAGAAGATGGGGTTTGGGGTTTGATGAAGACTCCGCCCTAACCCTTAGAAAGGTTGGAGAAGCCGTTAAGCTTCTGGAATCGTCTCCGCATATAGTTCATTTAGTGCCTGAGGTTTCTATGAACGTTGCCCAAGCCCTCAAAAACGCTAAGACCCTTGAAGATGTGGCGGCGGTGCCTGGGAGAATAGTTAAGGTGAGGGACAGGGTTAGAGCTGTAAGCGGCCCAGAGTTCGGAGGCTCAAGACATCTCGCAGAAATACTCATAAACATAATGAAATTCTCTCCAAAGATTAGGGCGGTTCTCAACCTCAAACTCGATGAAAAAATCTTGGAGACCGTCGAGTCCCTTGGGTTTAGATATGCTGTCACAGGTCACCCGACATCCCATCGAAGCGTTAATGAGGTTGTCAAGGCAGTTGCCCAAGAATTTGAAGAGAAGGGTGAGCTTGACGTAGTGATGGATTGGGGTGGAATAGGGCTTGAACCCACAACCTATGTCTTCGGCTCCGACGCTGTTGAAGCAGCTAGGAAAGCCCTACTGATAGCCTCGACCTACGTAACCCAAACCTAGCTTATGTAGTGTAGGTTCTCCCTGTCAAAGTCTTTTACAAGTCTCGGCTCCCCGCCGACACTGCTTGAACTAAATATCCTTAACTCCGGGTAGAGTTCGAAGAGAGGTTTCGACGACATGAGGTAGGCTGGATGACTCTCTCCCAAGGAGTCTCTTGCAACGATTCTGCTTAAGTCCCTGACCTCAGCTTCATCTATGAATCCAAGGCTATGGAGATACTCGTGGAGGAGGATTGAGAATATGTAGGAATTCACCTCAACCCTGCTTCTAGCTATCTGGGCAAATGCTTCAAGGAGGCTTTTATTCATTATTATCGTATTTGAGCCGACTTGGTGCAGGGCTCCAACAGCTTTCGGTAAGTCCATCAAGACGAGTTCAAGACCCACTCTATGCAGTCCAAGCACCTCCTGCACAGCCTTCTTCACAATAGAGAATATCTCTCCAAAGCTCTCAGCATCAGCCAGCATCTTCCTAAATCTATGCTTCATTCCATAACTCTATCGAGATTCAGGTATATATCTATACGTCATCAACTTTTCTCAGGAAGAAGACCTCTTAGAGAGAATTCCTAGCCGCCTCTCTTCTGTAGAGGATGCTTGTGGCCATTAGAGCCGTTATTGCTGCTGCAAGTATAACCGCCGTCACCTTCAGAATTTCATCTAAGTAATATCCATGGGGCCTGATGTATGCCTTAGAGCCCAGCTCAATTGTCTCGGCTCTCAGCCCCAGTCTGGCCAGCACCTTATCTGAAGCACCGTCCGAAACCCTGCTCATCTCTTGGAAAAGCTCCTCATTCGTCGATATTCTAACACCTTTCTCACGTATGTCTCTGAAGAGTCTCTTGAAGAAATCTAAGCCCAAGGTTGAGTTAAGCTCCTGAAAGACCTTGAACGCTGCGGCGTAATGGGATGCGGAGCCATACTCATCGCTCCAGTCCAAGATGAATCCAACGTCATTAAACTGGGAAGAAGCCAGGGATATGTCTCTATAATAGGTCTCAACCCCATCCATCTTCCTGTCTAAGAGAAATTGTACTGAGAGAAAGGTTGCGGCGCCCTCATGAAACCATCTGAGTTCGGGGTCGACGCCCGCCCTCCACACGTAGTGATGTATAAGCTCATGGACTGCGACAAGGTCAAGATATCCTGGAATATATCTGAGCATTAGGAGGTTGATGTGTATCTCGTCTGGAACTATTCCCTCCCTGACAGGCACGTATCCACCTGCCTCCTGAACAAACTCAGGAACATAGAAGAGGAACTTCACATTACTCACATTGAATCCGAAGAATGATGATATCTTGTTATTGACCTCGCCTACTCTTTTGAGGAGGTCTTCAGCCTCGTCTGAGTATGGATTTGAGACCATGCTCTCAAAAGCTCCAACTACTAGGTGGCTCAGCGACATATTGCTTCTGAGACTGTATAGAATCCATATTCTATCGAAGTATTCTAGAAGTTTCATGTTTAGGGGTATATGGTAGCTTAGTATATGGATTGAGCCTCTTCTCTCAATCTGAGCTGGTGGAGGAGCCTTCCGGAGTATTTCCTCAACATTTGGTAGGACAATCTTTATCTCCCCTCTAAGCCTTCTGTCAAGCATTATTAGGGGGCTTAGAAACATTCCACGTTTCTCCTCGAATATTGAGGCCTGCCTAAAGGGGTAGGAGATTTCCAAAGTAATTGGATCAGTGAAGTGGAATGTGTAATTGTCATAGAAGTAGCTCCACCTTTTCCTCGAATAGGTGTATGAACATGCTTGGTGTTCTGGGTTTAGGGTGAGGTTTTCCCGAGAGGGTAAAAGAATCCATGTATCCCTGATTTCTTCTCCTGCTTGGAGAATTATTGTGACATAAGCGTCTCCATCAGCGTCAACATCTATCACCCAATCAATCCTATCATTACTCTCTTCTAGGCTCCCTATCAGAGGAAGAGTTGATAGAAGTAGGAAGACTATGAATAGGTAGATGGGCTTAGAGCGCATTCCTCCACCCCTTCTATACTATTTGGAAGGTAAAAGGTTTTGCTAGCGCTTCGTCGTGCTCAGAATCTGCTCAGGTTTAATTACCGAAACTCCTGCGACCCCTCCAAGCACCTCGACGAGAACAACCCAGTCAGGGTTTTCCAGGTTAACCCTCCTATCGACCTTGCTTGCCGCAGCCTCAATCAACTCTCTACTCGATAAATTTGTATGCCTCTTCTCCACCGTGACTCTGAAGGAGGCGGTTTCCGGGATTTTTGACGCAAGCTCCTCGACTGCTTCAGCTATCTTCTCAGGCTTCGCCTCGACAACTCTCTCAATAGGTATGAACCTTAGAAGAGAGCTTATTCTCCAAGGCTCCTCTCCTAGAATCTCCTCAACCCTCTCGATGACTTGGAATGGGTTCAGAGAAGTATAGGCTGTTATCAGGCCCGTTATCCGGGTCATGGAGACCTCCGGCGACGGGTCTCCTAGATAGGTTAGAAGCTCCCTAAGCTCCGAGGCTGCCACAGCTTCTTGGCCTCTAAAGGTTGTAACGATTAGGTTGAACCTCTTCACAGTTTCACCCCATATAGAGAGGGCTGGGGCTGCTTAAGGTTTAAAGCGCATAGAGCCTCACCTATAGGTGGGATGGGTCTATCTCGTAGGAGGATGGAGGGTTTTCCATCGCTTCTAAGCGTCGAGGAGGCTTTAAAGAGGCTTAGAGCCAGCGTCACCCACAGGGTTAGGGAGTTTGAGGAGGTGGGACTCCTAGAGGCTGTGAGCAGGGTATGCGCCGAAGACGTGAGGGCTCCCATCGACTCACCTCCCTTCGATAGAAGCGCGGTAGACGGCTACGCTGTAATCGCTGAAGACACCTTCGGCGCCTCCCTAAACAACCCAGTCGAGCTAAAGATGGTTGGGAGCGCGTACCCTGGTATGGATGTAGCTAGGCTTCCGAGACTTAGTAGGGGTGAAGCCCTGAAACTTATGACCGGAGCCCCGCTCCCCCCTGGAGCGAACGCGGTTGTGATGGTTGAGAACACTGTTAGGCGGGGAGAGGTGGTTGAGGTCGTGAAACCGGTTCATCCCTACAGGAATGTCTCGAGGAGGGGTGAAGACTACCGTGCTGGAGAGGTGGTTGTCGGTAAGGGAACCAAGATTAGGCCGTGGCATGTGGCCGCCTTAGCGTCGCTTAACATAAGTAGGGTTAGGGTTCTCAGGAGAGCGAGGGTTGGAGTCCTCTCGACGGGAAGCGAGCTCGTCGAGGTCGGCGAAGAAGTGAAGCCCGGAAAGCTCATAAACAGCTCGAAGCCTATGCTCTTAGCCCTTCTCGAGGAGGAGGGCGCGGAAGGGGTGGACCTCGGAATCGTGGCAGATGACCTCGAGCTAATTAAAGCAAGGATTCTTGAGGGTATTAGAGGGGCTGACGCCCTAATCGTCACGGGTGGAACAAGCGTCGGAGAGCTTGACCTGGTTCCCGAAGCAGTCTCAGCCCTAGGGGAAGTTATAGTTCATGGGCTTATGATGAGGCCTGGGAAGCCTACAGGCTTCGGAGTGATTGATGGGAAACCTGTCTTCATGCTCTCAGGGTTCCCGGTGGCCGCCTTGGTCGGGTTCCAGCTCCTAGTGAGACCTGCGTTAAGCCTGATGCTCGGATACGAGGAGGAGCCTAGACCGAGGATTAGGGGGAGGCTGACAAGAAGGGTTGCGACTCCTCCCAGCACTAGAAGCTACGTCAGGGTTAAGGTGAAGAGGGCTGGAGGGGAGGTTCTCGTCGAGCCTCTGATGCTCACAGGCTCAGGGCTCCTCTCAACCCTCACGGAGGCCAACGGTCTCCTAATAGTTCCAGAAGATTTGGAGGGATTTGAGGAGGGTGAGCTCGTCGAGGTTGAGCTCTTCCAGCCAATAGAGGAGGTGTAGAGGATGGCTCTAGTGTTCCACAGGGTTGTCTCGGTTGAGGAGGCGTTGAAGCACGTTGAGGAGGCATTAGGCGGGGTCAAGCCTCTTGGAGTAGAGGAGGTCGAGCTCCTCAAAGCCTCTGGAAGAATCCTGGCGGAGGATGTGGAGGCCAAGGTCGACTCACCCCCCTTCGACCGCTCAACAGTAGACGGCTACGCGGTAAACGCCCGAGACGTTTATACAGCCTGTGAAGCTGAGCCTGTCGGTCTCCAGGTTGTTGGGAGAGCCGAGGTTGGGAGGATTCCAGAGAAAGGGATTAGGGTGGGGGAATGTATGGAGATAGCGACTGGGGCGCCCCTCCCGCCTGGAGCAAACGCCGTTGTCATGGTCGAGTATACGAAGCGCGAGGGTGACAGGGTTCTAATCTATAGGGCTGTGGCCCCTGGAGAGAATGTCTCGCAGACCGGCTCCGACGTGACGGCAGGGGACATAGTGTTGAGGAGGGGGAGGAGGCTGACTCCCCGAGATATAGCGGTTCTAGCCGCACTCGGATATGGTAAGGTTAAGGTGTATGTAAGGCCTAAGGCCGCCGTCTTCTCCACAGGGGACGAGCTTCTCCCACCCTCCTCCAAGCTGACGGCTGGAAAGGTCTACGACGTTAACGGCTACTCGATTACCTCGATGCTGAGAGAGCTTGGAGTCGACGCAGAGTTCCATGGAATCCTGCCCGACGAGTATGACCGTATGAGGGAGGCGGTCTCCAAGGCTCTCCACACCCACGACCTAGTCATAACCTCCGGCAGCACCTCCGCGGGGTTCGGCGACGCTATCTACAAAGTCTTCAACGAGGTCGGCGGAGTCCTAATCCATGGTCTGAAGCTGAAACCGGGTAAGCCGACGGTTCTCGGCGCAACAGGTGAGGGGAAGCTTCTCATAGGTCTCCCAGGATTTCCCCTCTCAGCCATGATGGCGTTCATGACCGTTGTCGAGCCCCTCCTAAGAAAGATTCTTGGGCTGAGGGAGGAGCGGAGAGCCAGAACCCTCAGAGCGCTCATCCCCATGAAGCTTGAGGCTGGGAAGGGGAAGAGACATCTAATCCCTGTTCAGTTGGTCGAGTCAGGGCGCGGTCTCTCAGCCTACCCAATACTCCTAGACTCCGGCGCAGCCTCGGCGCTCATGCTCGCAGACGGCTTCATAGAGGTACCTGAAGACAAGCAGTACCTCGAGGAGGATGAAGTTGTCGAAGTAAAGCTCTTCGGAGACTTCAAGCCTCCAAGCATCTCGATAATTGGAAGCCACTGCCCAGGCCTAGACGTCTTGCTGAGCGTTGCAGGTCTTTGGGACGCGAAGGTGGTTAATGTCGGCTCAACCGCTGGGTGGAGAGCTCTAAAGAGAGGTGAAGCAGATGCCGCTGGAACACATCTACTTGATGAGGAGACTATGAGCTACAACCTCCACATGCCTAGACGGATGGGTCTGGAGGATGAGGTCGAGATTTACGGTGGATACCTACGGGAGATAGGGTTCGTCGTCGCGCGCGGAAACCCCAAGAAGATTAAGGACTTCGAAGACCTCCTCAGACCCGATGTAGTATTCGTCAACCGTGTCAAAGGCTCAGGAATCAGAACATTCACAGACATAAACCTACGTAGACTAGGCGTCAAAGACCCGGAGAAGAATATAAAGGGATACATATATGAGGCCAAGACCCATACAGCCGTAGCTGCGGCGGTTGCCCACGGCAGAGCCGACGTAGGCGTCGCAGTAGGATATGTAGCAAATCTATATGGACTTGACTTCATCCCCCTGGCCGAGGAACACTACGACCTCGCCGTCAGAAAGGACAGACTCCAGAAACCCGGTGTGAAAAGGCTTCTCCAGACCCTTGATAGTCAGAGATTCCGTGAAGAACTGCTTAAGCTAAGTCACTACTCGCCACATCCTAAAACAGGTAAGAAGATTTACGGATAATCTCTATATTATGCATGAGGCTAATCCGGAACTGTAAAGGCATTCCGAGCATGAAGGGGAATTTCCATAACAGTCAAGCATATTATCCTTAATGAACCAGCATTCAACCTCTGAAAATGGACAATCACCACACCAAGGACAATTAGCGTTAAGATTTCTTCTCATTCTACTAAGATTCATAAACCTCTCTGAGGAAACTATCTTGGGCAGCGTTTCTTCATTAACGTCTCCAACAATATATTCATAAACCTGTTTATGATGTGCATTAACATATTCTGGATGAGTGTAGGCAAACTCCATGCATGGAGCAACTTTCCCATCGCGTCTAACATAGATGGAGCCTTTCTCTTCATAGGGACAAGCTCTTTCAGAGGAATCGGAGAAAATTTTCGGAACTTTAATCATTATCCCTCTACTCTCCGCAACTTTCTGAGCTCTTTCTAATACCTCTCTAACTCTTAATGCTAACTCTATTTTATGCTGTTCCTCGCAGAGAGCTGTAACGTTAGCTGTGTAGCCCCTCTCAGAAAGCTTCTTCATCATTTCAAAATATCTTATAAATTCCTCGGCATTTCTTACTCCAGCATATGCTAAGGAGAGTGCTTGCATAGAAGCCTTCTCCCTTATCTCACAGAGTTCTCTAACACCATTCTCTCCAAGAATTGATAAAACTTTCCTACTTATACATGTATAGCATGCCTCGTCATAGATTTTTTTAGAGTAAGGGATAACGTGGCTTACGTGAACATAATCTGCTCCAGCATCTGCAGCATATTCAACGACATTAGGAAGCTCTTCAAATCCCTCTCTCATGATTACACATTCAACTCCTATCTCAATATCTGAGAGAAGTTTTTTGCCAAATTCGCATAAGCTTTTAAACGATTTAAGAACGCGTTCCCCAGACCCGACTCTAAGCATTCTTAGTCTTTCAGGGTTAACCGTATCAATCGAGACTGCTATTGAGTCTAAGCCGCTCTCAATCATTTTCTCTATAAGGTTCTGATTGAGAAGCATTCCATTCGTGCTTAGGAAAATCTTAGAATTCGATGCATGTTTTCTTGCATAGGCTATCATATCCACTATCCTAGGATTCATCAACGGTTCACCGAATCCATAGAGGTTTATTCTTTCTAACTCCTCAATCCCCTCGAAGATTTTTGTGAAAGTTTTAAACGTCATATCTGCTAGCTCATATTTTGACCAGAACCTTCTTAAACAATAAATGCAGTTAAGATTGCATCTCGTTGTAACCTCGATATGTAGATTTCTAAGACTGAATCCACTCATCTACTTGTTCTTCACCCATAGAATGTATTATTAAAAAGGAATAAAATAAAGATTGGTTTAGAGTTCTATTTCAAGTTCTTTAAGCTTTTCAGGAGTTGGTTTCCCGTCAACCCATCCTCTAAGCTGGTAGTACTCTTTCTTCATTTCGTCGAGTTCAACTGTTTGACCTTTAGCAGGTCCTTCCGGCATAGGCTCTCTTAGAAGTCTCGGTGGAAGAGTGTCATCTTTCCCGTCGAATCCAAGTTTATTGAGAAGAACTCTCTCAAGATTGTATATCCTCTCACCTATCTTAAGTATGTCGTCTGCAGTGTATTCTACTCCCATTATCGGTGATAGGAATGCTGCATAGTCTTCAGCTCCTAGGGCGAAGGTTGTGAACAAGCAGTTTACAGCAGAGTTTACAACAGATGTGAAGTCTTGGAACAGCTTAACCCACTTAGCCTTCCCTTTCGGTGTCAATGGGTCAATCTTCTCAGGTATACCAAGTATCTCAGGTGATATAGTGTATCCGGTTACATGGCATCCACCCCTATTCGACGTTGCGTATTCAAGACCTATTCCCTTGGCTCCTCTAGGATCATAGGCGGGCATCTCAAGTCCTTTCACACTCATTGAGAGTTCAGGTCTGCCATAAATCTCTGCAAGTCTCTTTGAGCCGAGTGCCAGGTATTTCCCGAAGCCTGTCTTGTAGGCTGTTCTCCAAACGGCTTCAACTACAGCGGCTGAGTTCCCGAATCTCAGGTCAAGGCCCTGCAAGTCTTCAGGAGGTATGCATCCTTTTTCAACGAGCTCCATCGCGCAGGCTATAGTTGCCCCCATGCTTATCGTATCTATACCTAATTCATCACAGTAGTGATTCGCCTTTATCACGGCTTCGAGGTCTGAAATCGCCGTAGTGTTTCCGAGAGACCATGTGCTCTCATACTCGGGTCCCTCGCTGTAAAGTATCTGGAAGGCTCCTTTCTCAACCTTCGTCACTCTTCCGCATCCTATTGGGCATCCCCAGCAGGCTCTTCTCCTTATAAGATACTCTTTCTCAAGTTTTTCACCACTGATTTCTTCAGCCTTCGGATTCACTCCTGTCTGCCAGTTCTTGTAGGGAAGCATCCCAGCGTCATTTATGACTTTGACGAGAACTGCTGTTCCAAGCTTAGGTAAAGTATCACCAGTTACTGGGTTTGTTTTCACCTTATCGAGAAGCTTTTTCCCAACCTCTTTCAACTTATCGGGATCTGCTGCCTTCGGCGTCTTCTCTCCAGAAACAACTATCGCCTTAAGCTTCTTTGAACCCATTATTGCTCCAAGGCCTCCTCTACCGCCAGATCTATGCTCATCATTTACTATAGAGGCTAAGTAAACTTGATTCTCTCCAGCTGGACCTATACATGTAACGCTTGTAAATCTTCCCCCGGTTTCTTTCTTCAGAGTTTTAAAAGTATCGAAGGTGTTCATTCCCCAGATACTTGATGCATCGTTAAGTTCAGCGTGGCCATCAACTATTGAGAGGTAGACCGGCGTGTCGGATGCTCCTTGAATTACAACCATGTCATATCCAGCGAACTTTAGGTAGGGCCCCCATTCACCTCCTGAGTTCCCGCTTCCAATAGAGCCTGTTAAAGGAGATTTCAATGCCATTATGTGATATCTGCCGGATGAAGGGACTTCTGAGAATCCTGTCGCGGGACCTGTAGCGAAGATTAGAACATTTTCGGGTCCAAGGGGGTTAAGGTCTCTTAGGTCCATCCCTCTTGCCTCATATCTTTTACTTATCTCATAGAGGATTTTAATAGCGTAGCCTTTGCCTCCAATATACTTCTTAGCTATCTCCTCATTTATAGGCTCCGTGGAGATCGTATTAGTGGTCAAATTCACCCACAGTATCTTACCCATATATCCCCCTAACATTTTAGATCACTACCTTTTTTGATAAACACGTACTTAAATTTTACACCGCATCATCCGCTTAGTTAGAATATCACAGCCGAGAGTCCGGCTCATTAAATATGAATCACTTATAAACTTTTCCTCTCACAGTGGTGGACGGGACTAACGGTTAAGGACATGATGAAGAAAATTCTAGATTATTCTCGTTTTCATTTTCTTCCACAAACCGGGCATCTAGGGTTCTTCTTTATCGGGATTATGTGAAAGTTCATCTCCTCTCCGTCGAAGACTATGAGTCTCCCGACAGCTGGTTCACCTATTCCAGTAACAAGCTTCACTGCTTCAACCGCTTCGAGGCATCCCATCACTCCAGGTATGGCGCCGAGGACTGGGATAACTCCATACTCCGGAGGCTCCTCGGGGATTAAGCATCTCAGACATGGTCCCTTACCCGGGATTATCGTCATCAGTCTCCCTTCGAGACCGAAGATTGCTGCATGTATGAATGACTTACCCCTGTTTGATGCATGCCTCGTTGATGAGAAACCTTGTCCTGAAATTGTCCTGTCCATCCACTACTATATCGACTTTCCCTACAATGTCTTCAACATTCTTCTCGGATATCTCCTCAACTATAGGCTCTACCTCGATGTTGGGGTTAAGCTTCCTTAGCTTCTCAGCAGCTTTCAACGCCTTATATTCTCCGATATCCTCCTCGGTGTATAGCATCTGTCTGTTGAGGTTACTTAGCTCGACAACCTCCTTATCCACTAGAACTATTCTACCGAATCCGGCTATGGCTAGGTAGATTGAAGCTATCGAGCCTAGTCCTCCGACACCTGCGACGAGGATGCTTGCCTTCTTCAGCTTCAACTGCTCCTCTCTCCCTAGGCCATGTATCCTGAGCTGACGTTCATATCTTACAAGCTCCTTCTCACTTAGACTCAATTTTCATCCTCCTGCTACAGGTGGGATTAGGGCAAGGGTGGCTCCATCCTTAAGCTTAGTCTCAAGCCCCCTCCAAGAAATCTATATCCCTCCCATTTACAAGTATCCTGAGGCCCCCTATGAGGGTCTTTCTGTCAGGGCCTAGGACACGTGAAGCGAATCTTTCTCCATAGCTCTCCGAGAGCCTGAGAAGCAGCTCTCCAATCGTTACTCCCTCCAGCAGATATCGCACTCTGAAAGATTCAACTGGGGTTCAACCTCTCTATGAATTATGCAGAGCAGCCTCCTCCTCCTAATCTCTAGGA
>CAYTSD010000003.1:0-22287 GCA_964440495.1 uncultured Nitrososphaeria archaeon
AGCGGTAGCCTACACCCTCGCAGTCCTAAACCTAGTCCTCGAGTAAACACAGAAATTCCGGCCCCACCCTCTCAACCAAGTGAATAGGAGAAGGCTTCTAGAGCTACTTCTAGCAGCGCTCGGCGGAGCGGGGGTCTCATCCGCGGCGATAGGCCTGGCTTCCAGCCGCCCAGGCGCCGAGAAGACAGGAGCATCCTACATCGTTGGAAGGGAGGATGGGAGGTATGTCGCCTACCCCATGGAGCCTGGGCTGAAAAAACACAAGGACACAGACCTCTACACGGTTCTCCAGAATGCTGTGGACTCGCTGGGAGACAGGGAGGCTGTAATAGTCTTGGAGGCTGGGCTAAACCTTGAGGGAATGTGGGTGAGGCTTCCACCGAACATCTACCTCAGGGGGCCTGGCGCCCACCTCCTCATGGGAGAATACTTCGACGACTTCCTCGGACTAGACAAAAATGTCTGGAGCATAGGGACGTCGGGGACCGGGAGCGTAGACATCCAACAAGACGGTAAAGGCGGCATCCTCACGCTCCTAACAGGAGACTCCCCAGGGTCGAGCGCCGGAGTATTTCTAGGCGGCTTGACGCGTCGGGCGTTCTCCGCCTCTCAGGGCCTGAGACTCGAGTTCAGGGCACGGCTCCCAGGCGCCGTAACAGACCTCAGAACCTTCTGCGGGCTCTCAACACTCGACGGAAGAAACCACATAGGATGGACCGCGAAGACGGCCGACAACATATGGCGGTTTAGATGCGAGTCGATGGTTGAGGGCCCGATCCACGACAAGCAATCCGACGTAGATGTAGACAATGAATGGCATGTCTTCCGGATAGATGCCACCCCCTCGGATGCAAGATTCTATCTCGACGGCTCCCTCAAGGCATCTCTGAAGCCCGTTCCCCAGACACCGCTCTCATTGGAATTCATAGTAGAAAACACCACCAACGCCTCACGCGAACTACTCCTAGACTGGGTCAAGGTAAAGTATGGGAGAGGCTGACCCCAGGAACAGGTTAAAAACATCCCTACCCAGACTCTAAGGGGAGCCGGGGTAGCCTAGCCAGGACAAGGCGCGGGCCTTGAGAGCCCGTGGCCCAGTGGGCCGCGTGGGTTCAAATCCCACCCCCGGCGTAAACCAGCCAGGCTCAGAGCCTAAAATAACCAGTATTCACAGCGGGTTTAAGGAGGGCTTCCATGGGTTTGGGAGGGAGAAGGGGTAGGTTGGCCAGCCTCCTCGTAACAGACGAGCTCCACCTCCGCTGGGAGGAAGCATGCTTAAATAAACTCGCAGATCTATTGGGCAGAAACGGCGTAAACCAGCGAAACACCGTCTCAAAACCCCTTCTAAGCTCTTCGCCTCTGAGACGAATTTAAGACTTATAAAATCCCCTTCAGAAACCAGAGCATAAAGTACGGAGTATGGGGGCGATGCCTATGCTGGGTGCCAGCGAAAAGGTTGAAGCGCTGATGTATGGGTTTAGCCTCGAGGAGCTTGCAGACTACGAGGGGTTGGAGGGCTTCGCGCTCGTGGAGGACCTGAGGTCGGGGATTCAGAAGGTGTACTCCTATGGCTTTGCAAGGTTCCTCGAGGACCGGGGTATCGTGAGGATACTCGCGGCTGGGAGGACTGCTCAGGAGCTCCCGAAGAAGCCTCCTAAGCCTCAGGAGAACTCCAAGGCGATTAAGGCTCTGGAGAGGGCTGAGAAGCTCCTGAAATCGAGGCCGAGGCATGAAGAGATGTCTCTCAGACCCCGGAGACCCTAACAAATGCATATACCTAATGCATAAATCAGGCAGCCCCAAATACTATAATGTGTGCAGGCATAGGAGTCTGGAGCCTCTTGGGAGGCAGAAAGCTGAGATAGGGTTCAACAGGTATTTCCGATGCAGGGAGTGTGGAGCGGTTCTCGTAGTCACTCCAAGCGGCATGGTCTATCAGATAGGTGGGTCTCAGAAGTCTTAGGCCTACTCGGAGCCGTATTCGGATAGCTTCGCCTCCAAGGCTTCCAGCTCCCTCCTAATAGCCTCCTCATGGAACTCCATGAACCAGGGCTGACCCCTACTCAGCTCCCACAGCCTCCTAATCAACCCCATACTATTCCTTAGATGCTTCTCTATCCCGCCAGGCTCGTAGCCGGTTCCCGTGAAGACCCGGGTCTGCCTAGCCGACCAGTCCCCAGGCTGGTCAGCTCCCGGGATGAAGTCTAGGAGGTAGCGTTCAAGGGTTAGGTGGTCCACAACCCCTCCTAGAAGCTTGATTCCCCCTCGCTCCGTGTAGTAGCTCTCGTCAGGCCCGTAGAGAGGCATGTCGTAGAGGTTGCTGCAGAGGGCTGTCAAGTCTCCTATAGCGAAGTAGTAGGTATGCTTGAATCCAAGCTTCCTAGCCTTCTCCTCGATAACCCTTAAGCCAGGCTCGGAGATAAACCCGTAGACTATCAGGTTTCCAAGCTTGGAGCCCTTCTCCTCGGCGGCGCGCGCAATCCTCTCCAAGGCAACCTCACCAGTCCTCCCACTCGCCTCGGTGTCAGGCTTAAGCACAGTCAGCTCAACGCCCTCAGGAAGCTGGCTGAAGTCCTCATACACGACTACAATCCTCTTAACAGCCTCCTCGTCATGGTCCCTGTAGCTCGGCGTCATATACCTCGGCCTAACCCAGACCTCCCTGAACCCCCTCCCAGAAACCTTTCTAAGGGCCTCGTGGAGCCTGTAGCCTGGAGCAGCCCTAAGCACATGCTCGAAGACAACCTCACCCCAGTCAACCTCGCCGAGAGGCGTCAACTCTAGGATTACGCGCGCAGCGTCTAGAGCCGCCTCCAAGCTCAGCTCCGCGAGCTCCTCACCAACAATATGCGGGTGGCAGGCGATGAGCTTCCCGGCCTCCGTGTCAACAAGGTAGACGCCGTCCCCCACCGGGCACCTTACCCTGAAAACCCTGGAGCCCTCCCCCAGGCCTGGAACCTCAACCCCCTCAGTTAAGTCAACCTTGATACCGAACTCTCCGATAATCCTATCCAATATCTCCTGACGGAGTAGTCTTGCCAGAGCTAAGCCCACCAAGCCAGGGTTCAAGCCCACTAATAAGAATTCTCGGCGACCCTGCGGCACGCCGCCCAACAACGGCCTCGGATACTCTAAGTTTCTCGGATGATTGGCCAGCCTCCGTTAAGCAGCCTCTCTCCCAAGCCCTATCGCGGCGAACCTAACATCTCTGAACCTCTCAGGGGGGTAGAGCCTCCTACAGTCGAGGAGGGCTGGGCTGCGCATAAGCCTCCTAAGGGTCTCGGCGTCGAGTCTGCCGTATTCAGGCCACTCGGTTGCGAGGACCGCGAGCTCGGCGCCGCGGAGACACTCCTCCATGCTTCCAGCATACTCAACCCGGTCTCCAAGCACCCTCCTAGCATTCTCCAAGGCCTTAGGGTCATGGACTCTAACCCTAGCCCCACGGTCCAGAAGCCTCTCAACAAGCCTAATCGCCCTAGACTCCCGGGTGTCGTCGGTCCCGGGCTTGAAGGCGAGGCCGAGGACGGCTACAACCCTGCCGCGGAGCCCCCCGGCAAGCCTCTCAGCCAGCTCCAAGGCGTGGTCAAGCTGCCTCTCGTTAACCTCGACCGCTGCCTCTAGGAGGCTCAGCCTAACCCCCCTCTCCCTCCCATATGCCAGGAGAGCCCTAACATCCTTCGGGAAGCATGAGCCTCCCCATCCAAGCCCAGCGCCCAGGAAGGCCTCACCAATCCTCCTATCCATCCCAACACCCTTGGCGACGACCTCCACATCAGCTCCAGGAATCCTCTCACAGAGCTGGGCGAGCATGTTAGCATAGCTTATCTTCATGGCGAGGAAGGCGTTGCTAGCATACTTGATCAGCTCGGCGTTCACGGGGGTTGTGGCCAGGAGGGGTGGAAGCCCATCCCTATAGAACCTCTCATAGAATCTGAGAAGAATCTCTCGGCTCCGCCCATCAACGCATCCAACCACCAGCCTATCAGGGTTAAAGGTGTCCTGGACAGCCTTACCCTCCCTGAGAAACTCTGGGTTAAAGCAGAGCCCTACCCCCTCTCCAACCCTCCTACCCGACTCCTCCTCAAGAATCCTGCCAACAACCCCGGTGGTAGTCCCAGGCGGAACCGTGCTCCTAACCACCACCAGATGATACCCATCCTTCATCCTCAGGGCTCTGCCGAGGCTTCTAGCGGCCTCAACAACGTACTGGAGGTCGACGGAGCCGTCGCTCTTGGAGGGTGTCCCGACGGAGATGAAGCTTATGACGCTCTCCCGGACCGCCTCCACATAGTCTCCAGTAACCCTTAGCCTCCCCTCCCTGACCGCCTCCCTGAGCAGAGGCTCCAACCCCTCCTCATAGATAGGCGGCAGACCCTCGGCAACCAGCCTCCTCTTGGCCTCATCAACCTCGACCCCGACTACCTCGAAGCCTCTTGACGCTAGGCAGGCCGCGAAGGTCAACCCAACATAGCCCAACCCTATGACGGAGACCCTCTCCACCAAACTTCTTCACGCCTCCAACTACTTGGGAACCTGGTTTTTAAGCCTCTCCAGACTCCTCCAGAAACCATCTCGAGTAGCGTTCAACTATCTCCTCTAGGTCGGTTCTAGGCCTCCAGCCGAGAAGCCTCCGGGCCTTCGTGTTGTCGGAGTAGCTTACGAGGGACTCATGGGGCTTAAGCTCCTTAAACTCTATCCCCACCCTTCTGCCAAGGCTCTTCATAAGGAGCTCCGCGACCCTGAGCACGCTGACAGGTCTACCGAACCCGAGGTTGAAGACGTCGAAGCCTCCAGCCCTCTCACCGGCTAGGATAGTCCCCTCGACAACGTCTCCAACATAGGTGAAGTCGCGTTCAGCAGGCCTAAACCCTCCCTCAACCCATCTACCATAGACCTCGACAGGCTTGCCCTCCACAATCCTCCTCGCGAAGACCCTGAAGACTATGTTCCCCCTACACCGCTCGCCCACAACGTTGAAGTAGCGGACAACCGAGCACCTCAACCCATAGAGCCTATGATACATTGCGCAGAGCCTCTCACCAAAGTACTTGCTCAAGGCGTAGGGACCCTTAGGCCTGGGCTCCATGTCCTCCCTCAGAGGAGGCTCGTTGTCGCCGTAGATACTGCTACTCGAGGAGAAGACTATCCTGGGGGCTGGCTCAGCTCTACGGGCTGCCTCCAAGATGTTAAGCGTCCCACGATAGTTTGTGTCGAGGTATGGGTGTGGGTTGTCTATGCTCAGCCTATGGGAGGCTATGGCCGCCAGATGATAGACTACCTCAACCTCATGGGACTTCAGCAGGCTCTCCATAGCCCCGAAATCCCTCACGTCGGCTAAGACAACCCTAAGCCTCGAGGCCCGCGGGCTCCTCCTAAGATACCGGTAGTTGTTCTCCGGGGGCTTTGGGTGGCTTAGGGCTAGAACCTCTCCACCCTCCTCCAGAAGCCTCTCGACGAGGTGGCTTCCAATAAACCCGAAGGCACCTGTTACGAGTATCAAAGGGCTCCTTCCTTGGAGGGTTCTGGGACGCTAAAAACCTGAGCCGGAGGCCAGGCCGTAGGAGACCCGGAGAGCCTCCCATATCCCCTCAGGGTTCCCTATATCAAGCCTAGGCGTCTCATCTGGAAGCTTAACCGCCATAACCCTCCCACCCCTCTCCAGCAGCTTGGCCACACCGTCGGTCAGCTGAACCTCCCCACCCTTACCCGGAGGGGTCTCCTCCAAGGCCTCGAAGATACTTGGCTCGAAGACGTATACCGGGAGGATAGCGAGCCTAGACCAAGGCCTCTCAGGCTTCTCCTCAAGCCTCTCAACAACCCATAAATCGTCTCCCACAGCCCTCCCACCGACCACGCCGTAGGCTCTCGGGTCTTCAACCTCCATTACGAGGAGGGTTGCCGACGCCCGGCTCTCCCTATGGATGTCTAGAAGCCTCTTGAGGTGGAGGCTCCTATCCGAGGCTATGTAGGTGTCGCCAGCATGGACTATGAAGGTCTCCCTGACAAGCCCCCTAGCCCTTAGAACAGCGTCCCCGAACCCCCTAGGCTCAGGCTGATTCAGGAAGACCAGGGAGCTCTCCCTAATCATCTGGTAGAACCTCTCAAGCTCCTCCAAGTATCCCTGCTTCCCCCTCTCCCTGAGAACCTGGAGAAACCCTGGGTCAGGCGTGAAGTGGTCTTCTATAGCCCTCTTACCCCTCCCAACAACTATGAAGAACTCCCTTATCCCGACGCTGTAGAGCTGCTCGAAGACAACCTGCATCAGGGGCTTGAGGAGTATCTCGCCTTTGACGCCTCGGGTGAAGAGCGGGAGCATCTCCTTAGGGATCTCCTTCGTGACTGGGAGAAGCCTTGTTCCGAGCCCTGCGGCGGTGATTACAGCCCTCCTAACGCCGAGCATCGCCAATACAATCAAACCCCAGCTAAAAGGCTTACCGACCTAGAAGCCTAAGATAAAACCTGCGATAGGTTTGGGCAACCCTCTCAGGCGTGAACCTCGAAGAACCTTCAGCCGCTGCTCTAGCAAGCCTCGCCCTAACCACCTCGTCTTCCAGAACCGCTTGAAGCCTCTCAGCAAGCTCCCACGGGTCTCCAGGAGAGTGGAGATAGCCGTCCACACCCTCCCTAACTATCTCTCGGAGGCCTCCAGTCCTTGCGGCGACGACGGGCTTCCCAGCCGCGAGAGCCTCGGCCGCAGCCATCCCGAAGGGCTCGTAGAGAGATGGGAGCGCGACCACCTCGGCGCGTGCAACCTCCTCCTCAACCCTCCCGGTGAAGCCTCTCAGCTCCACCCTCTCGGAGACCCCCAGCCTCTCGGCAAGCCTCCTAAGCCTCTCCCTTAGGGAGCCCTCACCAACCAGCCGGAGCCTAATCCATGGAATCTTCCCGGAGAGGAGGGCGACGGCTCTAACGAGGGTCTCAAGCCCCTTAACCCTCTCATACCTCGCAACAGCGACGACAACCCCCCTCTCACCGCCCCCACGCCTGCCAGCAAACCTCTCATAGTCTATCGGGTTCGGCGCAGCCTCGGCCTCAACCCCATATCTCTCCCTAAGCTTCCCAGCCATCCACCTACTGCACCCAACAACTAGGTCGGCGAGCCTCAGGCCGATGAACCAGACCGATGCTAGGAGAAGCCTGCTTAGAACCCCGTAGCGTCTGGGGGCGTAGGCGACCTCCATCAGTGGGTCTCCCTCAACCGTGTAGAGAACCCTCCCACCAGCAAGCTTAGCGGCCAACCCAGCCACGGCGGCCTCCTTACTCCCATGACAGTGAACCACGTTGACCCCGAGCCTCCTCACAGCCCATAAAACCTTCAGGAAGAGGAGGGGCCAGTACCCAGCCCCGCCTAAAGCCCTCCCACCGAAGAAAACTATCCTGACACCCTTCTCCCTAAGCCTCTGGTAGATGCGCCTATACCTTGGTAGGGGTGGGGTTGAGAGGAGGATTGGCTGGACACCGACCCCCCTAAGCCCGAGCATTAGGTGGAGCATCGCCATCGTTGCGCCGCCTATCGCCCTCCCAGAGGCGGTGAAGAGAACCTTAAGCATCCTCCCTCCTCCCAGCAGCCCTCTCCAGGAGCCCTACAAGCCTAGGGATTACCGCATCGTAGCTGAACTCCCTCTCAACAAGCCTCCTAGCCTCCCCTCCCATCCTTTTCCTAAGCTCCTCGTCGCGGAGAAGCCTCAAAATCCCCTTAGCCAAACCCTCCACGTCCCCGACCTCGGCCAAGAACCCGGTGACGCCGTCTCTAACGGCCTCCGGAACCCCTGCAACCCTCGTCGCAACCACTGGAACCCCGCATGCCATGGCCTCGAGGATTGCTCTAGGAATCCCCTCACCCCCACGCGACGCGTAGGCGAAGACGCTTGCGGAGCACATGAGGTCTGGGACCTCCGAGTTCGGGACAGGGCCTAGGAACCTAACCCTCTCGGCAACCCTCTCCCTAACAGCGATCTCCCTTACAAGCCTGCCGTAGCCCGGGTCCTCCCTCCCAGCGATTAGGAGAACCGGGTCCCACTCAGACTCGGCAACCCTCGCAAACGCCTTAACAAGCTCATCCACACCCTTCCTCCGAGAAACCCTCCCAACATAGAGCACGATCCTCCCAAGCCCCTGGATTCCAAGCCTCTCGGCAACTTCCCTCCTAGGCTTACGGGGCCTAAACCTCCTAACATCCACGGCGTTGTGGACGTAGGCAACCCTACCCTCCTCAAGCTTGGGGAAATACCTCCTGACATCGGGGAGCATCAGGGGGGTGTAAAGCACTAGGAGGTCTACGACGCCGACCGCCCTCGAGAGAATCCACCTCCACAGCCGGTTCTTCAACGTTGGAGGCTCAAACAACCATGTTCCAGGCAGCAGTAGGAGGCCGCGTAAACCTAGAACCCTTACACCGAACCAGAGGGCGAGGGACTCAGGGGGGCTGAAGGTTCTGACATAGAGGACGTCGACCCAGCGTCTAAGCCTCCAGACAGCGTGGAGATAGGCGAGAATCTTACTCAACCCATAGAGCTTCGGAAACCTGACAGTCCTAACCCTAAGCACCCTAAACTCCTCAGGAATCTCGGAGACATCGTCGGTCACAACCACCAGCTCAAGGAACCTGGCAAGCCTCCTAAACTCCTCATAGAACTCCGACTCAAGCGAAGGCTCGCTGAGCCCGGCAACCCTCCTAACAAAGCTGAGAACCCTGAGCCCCAACCCTCAGAACACCAGCCCACGCTAATATATTAGCTTCCAGACAAACCCTCGCAGAGAACTAGATGAAGGTGCTCATGGTTGGACGTAGGAAATCGGTAGCTTTCCGAGACCTTCAACGCTACTGGGGTGAGGTGGACTTCGCCAAGCCTCCTAGACTTCCAGTGAAGCGCTACGACCTAGTGATAGCGCAGGAGCCGACGATTAGGATAGGTGTTCCAGCCTATCTCGCGGCGAGGCTGACTGGAGCCAAGCTGGTGATAGAGGTTCACGGAGACTACCTCGAGGCACTCTCACCCCCTCAGAGGCTCGTCGCAAGATATCTCCTAAGAAGAGCAGACCATGTTAGAGCCGTGAACAACTCGGTAGCGGAGAAGCTTGCCAGCATAGGGGTGAGAGACATCCTAACAATCCCCGCAATCTACATCGACACATCGGTCTTCAAACCCCTGAAACCCCACATCGATAGGCCGAGAAACATAATCTACGCTGGGAGACTTGTCAGGGAGAAGAACCTCCCCCTCCTCCTAAAGATATTCAGGAGGGTCCGAGAAGAGGTGAAGGATGCGACGCTAACGATAGTCGGCGAAGGCCCCGAGAAACCAGTTCTACGGAGACTGGTTAAGGAGCTAGGGCTCGGAGACTCCGTTAAACTCTACCCATGGATGCCTCCAAGCTCCCTGCCAAGACTCTACAGCGACTCAGCGGTCTTCGCCCTAACCTCAAGCTATGAGGGAGGGCCTAGAGCGGTCTTCGAGGCAGGGGCATGTGAGACACCGTTCGCAGCCTTCCCAGTCGGAATCCTAAGAGAGGTCGCTGAAGACGGGAGACACGGCCTCTTCGCAGAGGACTGGAAACCCGAAACACTAGCCAGAAACCTAACACTACTACTAACCCACCCTAAACTCAGGGAGAAAATGGGGAAAGAACTCAGAAAACTAACCCTCAAACACTTCGAATGGAGGAAAACCATAAAAAACTACGCACAGAAATACCTAGAACTAGCTGGCAACTAAAAGCTATCCTTAATATAAGTCCTAAGGATAATAGAATCCTGAAAAATTGAGAGACCTGCAAATAATCTACTTAGCAACGGTTAGAATGCCTGGTAGGAGAGCCCACAGCATCCAGATAATTAGAACATGCGAAGCCCTACAACGTTTAGGAGCCAAGACTATACTCATCGTTCCAAAGAGAAGAAAAGAGTTAGGAGAGAACTTAGTATCTTTCTATGGACTTAGTGTCAGACCAACGGTTATCAAGGTTCCAACAATAGACCTCTTAGAGAAGGCTCGAAATAAGGAGAATGCCTATCTAATCCTCGTTTTCACCTTTTACCTATTTGCACTTCCATTACTCATCATCTTAAAGTTAAGTGGGAAAACAGTGATATACCTCAGAGAGAGAATACTTCTCCTACTAACATGGCTTACTAAGCCATTTCATCTCCTTCCAACAGTATATGAAATGCATGAGCTCCCCAAGTTTACAGGAATAATGAGAAAAATCCAGAAAATAGCTCTACATACCTGTAAAAAGATAGTTACAATAAGTAAATTCCAGGAAAAACTTCTTAAGAAAACAGGATTCCCAGAAAGCAGGATAACCGTCATCCATGATGCTGCCGATGAAAGAATATACATTCGAGAGGAGAGCAGAGAAGACCTAAGAAGAAGATTAAATCTCCCAATAAACAAAATAATAATAACGTATAGCGGTCAACTAAGTAGATGGAAGAACCCGGAATTCATAGTTGACGCGCTTAAGTATGTAAAAAATGAGAATGTAGTGCTACTTTTCGTAGGTGGAAGCAGGGAGGACATAAAGCGATTAAGGAAATATGCCGAGAGAGTTAATGTTAAGGAAAAAATAATCTTAAAAGGCTATGTTAGGCCATCTGAGGTTGGACGGTATCTCAAGGCTTCGGATATTCTTATCCATTATTCGATGACGATAGGTGATATGGCTTCCTTCTCTCCTCTCAAACTATTCGAATACATGCTATCAGGTAAACCATTGTTAGCACCAGATTATCCCTATATTAAAGAAATAATCCAAGAGAATGTAAACGGCTTCCTATTCAACCACACAGACCCACGCTCCCTCGCAAAGCTAATAGAAAAAGTATTGAAGATGGATGAAGAAGAAGTTCGAAAAATTGTGGAAAGAGCGAAATCAATCGCCGAGAAAGAATATACCTACACTGCTAGAGCTAAAAAGATATTAGAAACAATTACTCAAGGAATGTGAATAGTCTGTTTGAGAGCTCGCTGAACATTGTCTTGATAAGCATTCTGCTCTCTTCGTCTATGACATAGAGTGCTGCGAAGAATATTATTCCCCCCATCATTATGCTTAGTAGCGTCATAATCGTCCCAGAAGGTTTAAACAACAATAGGAATCCGGCCATGGGTATACATGCTGAGAGGATCTTAGCTAAATCGATTAGATGGCTTCTGAATGATAAGTGTCTGAAGCTGATGTATACGAATATCGTGAAGCTTGTTATTGATGCTGCAAGTCTGCTTAAGGCTGCTCCAATCATTCCGATTAACGGTATCAGGATAAGGGAGGAGATAACGAGTATCCCTGTGAATAAGTAGTTCACCGCATCCGCTACGAAGAGCCTGCTCCTGAGAAGCTCCCTATATCCAACGTCTAGATCCTTGTCGGCTTTCTCTAAGCCCTTAACCAATCCCCTGAGGATTGCGGAGTAGGATGTGAAGACCGATGCGAGGAGGAGGGGCGGGAGAACCCATGCCCCCTCAACATAGATTTTCCCAAATATTCCATAGAGGTTGGGGGCGAGAATGACTCCACCGACAAGCATCGGGATAACGAATATTGAGAGGAACTTCAAGATGCTTCTCACCTCAGACTTGGTTGCCCTCTCATGCGAAAGAACCTTGACGCTGAAGGGGAGGGAGAGCTGCCTCGAAGCCTTAATAGCGTTTGAGACAGTCATCCCAACCCCATAGTAGGATAGCTGGATAGGTGAGAGGAGTGCGCCGACGAAAAATGTATCGGATGCGCTGCTAATGTAATTTGAGGCTGACTGGAGAAGGGGAAGCCACACGTGTCTAAGCCTCTTCTTCACCCAGCTAAGCCTCAGACTCTCCTCGAACTCTCTCCTAACTATAATCAAAGCATAAAGAAGGTAGACGAGGTTAGCTATGACAACGGCGAGTATCACTCCCCCCAAACCGTAGGGGAGGAGGAGAACAGCAAGGGGAATCTTCACCCCATCAATTATCGGGTTACGGAGACCGGCCAGATGAGGATACTTGGCATAGATTACGGAATTCATTGGAGCCGAAGCATAGTATATGGGAATCAGGAGACCCGCAATCAAAAACACCGGCAACCCAATCCCGACAACATCGGAAACAATCAGCGAAGAGACCATATATCCTGCTGTGAAGGGTGCTGAGAGCAGGGCTCCAGCGACAGCGGAAGTCTTAGCAACCTTAACCCCCCTGGCGGAATCCCTCAAAGTCCAATAGGGAACAGCCTTCTCCAAAACCTCGAAATACGTCAAAAGACTCCCAATAAAGAACCACGCACCCAAGTCACCTTGACTAAGATTCCTAGAAACAAGAACAATGAAGACGAACCCGAGAAGAAATGAGAGAATATTACCTACAAACAAGGCAAGCCCACTAAACCTAACCCTAATCCTCCTACTCATCCCTCACACCGACAAAGCACACAAATATTATTTTAATCCTCCTCACAAGTTAGATCAGTCCTTTATCCTGAAGAATCTCGATGAATCTCTTCTTATAATGCATCCTGTCAAATTCAATGGACCTTGAAACTAGGTTCCAGCGCAAATTTTCTGGAGCCTCTAATGCTTCCTGAACCTTCTGAACCATCTCCTCAAAAGAAGAGTAGTGAAACTCTCGGGGGGTAAACTCGGCCTGCCCACCAACACTAGGAACAACCGGGACACAGCCAGCGGCCATCGCCTCCACAACAACCTTACCAAATCCCTCAACACAGCAATGTAAAAAAACGCTAGCCTTTTTAAGAATTCTCGCCCGCTCATCTAGAGTAGCACCAATAACTATCTTAACTCTATCTGAGAGATCATTCCTTTCTATTAGCTTTAAAAGTTCATTATAATATGATTCATTTATGAGAATACCAAAAATTATAAGCTTTACATCAGAACTTAAATGTCTAATCGCCTGTATCGCCCTTTCGAAATTTTTCGATGGAATGAGACGTCCAGAAGCTACTATAAGATTTTTCTTAGATTCTTCCTTCCATAAATAATTATTCACTTCGACAGGAGAATAAAGAACTTCTGAGGATAATCCACATGCCTTTTTAATAGACATTGCAGTGTATTTTGAGTTAGCTAAGAATAATCCATTATTATGAATTTTTCGAAAAATCTTACTAGCTATAATGCTGACCACCTTGCGATAATATAGTATAGGTGAATGATCTATCGTACCTAGATATCTACGTACCATCCAAATATTATCCAATAAAGGTCCTAGAAAATAGTAGATTATAGGTTTATCATTTATTAAAGCCTTTAAAGGCATGGCAAGGGGATGAGAATCCGCACTCATGTTCAAAAATAAATCAGCATCTATGTTTGGAGTTAAGAGTGGATGAACAAAATGTTGGCATAGCTTCATAATCCGAGGTAATTTTAACCTCTTATAGATAAACACGTTAGGAGAGGAAATCTTTATACCTAAATTCCGTTCAAAAATACTAAAATCTACCAAAGACCTGAAGATAAACGATATCTCGTATCCTTTTTCTTCTAAGGCTTGAGCGGCACTTAACATAGTATGTTCTCCTCCTCCAAATTTTGATCCCCTTAAAGGTGGATAAGTGATTACAACCCTTCTCTTTCTCGTTTCGAAACCGATCATCATATATTCAAAACAAAAAGGGTTTAATATCTTTTGTTATAATGATTTTTCTCTTAGCTTTTTCCTGATATGATGAGTTTGTCGTATTTCTCTTCAAGCCTTTCAGCTAGTATTTTATACGTCCTGTTTTCTAGAGTCCATTTTCTCCCGTTTTTTCCGAGTTCGAAGGCTTTGTCGTGGTCTGTTAGTATTTTGAGTGCTTTCTCTGTGATGTCCTGGAGATTGTATTCTACAAGTAGTCCTCCTTTGCTTGCTTCTAGTACTCTGCGATGTTCCGGTATCTCTTTGTTTGCTATCACTGGTTTCTCCATAGCCATGTACTCGAATAGCTTTATTGGCGATGAGAATATGTGTAAGGGGGTTGGGGGGAGTAGGGATAAACATAGATCTGATGCAGCGGTGTATCTGGGTATCTCATGATAGTCTATTAACCCGGTAAATAGTATTTTATCCTCTATTCCAAGTCTTTTACTTCTTTCTTTAAGCTCTGTCACCGCGTCTCCCTTCCCAACTAGAACTCCTCCGACATCGACTCCCATCTCTAGTAGATTTTTCACAATGTTTAGGATAATTTCAAGCCTTCTATTCTTGTCAATTCTTCCAACATATAGTATTATTTTCTCGACTTTGGGTAGACCTTCTGATATCTTTACAGAGCGATACCTGTAAGGATTGAATAAGTCTTGATTCACCCCACTTGGCAGAGGAAAAACCTTTTCAGAGCTCACCTTGAATTTCTGTATAATGTATTCCCCCAGATAGGTAGAAATTGGGAGAATTAGGTCTGCTAACTTGAAAACATTCTTCAGCGTAGTGTTTGCGGTTTTTGAATTTTTTATAAGATGTG
Organism: uncultured Nitrososphaeria archaeon; assembly: GCA_964440495.1. Classification (GTDB taxonomy): domain Archaea; phylum Thermoproteota; class Nitrososphaeria_A; order Caldarchaeales; family Wolframiiraptoraceae; genus Benthortus. The sequence goes on from CAYTSD010000003.1 coordinate 14,443, forward strand.
TGGGCCAAGTGTATTGGAAGACGAGTTTCGGGGGGTTGCGCATTATTTTAAGGGCTGAGAATATTGACAATGCTCCAACGACGTCGTTTCTTACCTTCACTATGTCGATTTTTCTCTCTTTGATTGTTCTCTGAATGTATCTGATTAGGGATATTCTTGAGAATATTCTCCTCTTCCTCGGGAAGTAGATTATTCTTATTCCTCTCCATGAATCTTCCATTATGGAGTCAATCTTGTTGGTGTAGATGATGCCGTAGACTTCGTGTCCTCTTTTGACAAGATGTGCATATGTTTCGGCTATAGGGGTTCTTAAGGGTATTGTCAACTGCGACTCATGCGTTATTAGGAGAATATTCATCTCCTTTTACTCAGGTTTTTGAGATTATTCTCTCTAGGATTTTTATCGGTTCTTGGGTTGCTAGTTTATAGTACATCCATTTTCTTTGCCTCTTTTTTGTTAGGAGTCCGGCTGACTCTAGTATGCTTAGGTGGTAGGAGGTTGTGGGTTGGCTTAGTCCTAGCGCTATCATTATCTCGCATACGCAGAGTGGTCTGTTCTTTAGGAGTTTCAGCATTTTGAGTCTGGTTGGGTCTGCGAGGGCTTTGAAGATTTTCGCAGCCTTGTCCGCGATATCTGGGTCTAATGCTTCTTCGGCGAGCTTTCTAAGCTCTCTTGCATACTTGTCTGTCTGACTTGTTGGGCATACCTTGAGTCTAGCAAGTCTTGAGAGGGCTGCTTTCGGTATTCCTTTAGCTCTACCCATCTTTTACACCGTCATATGTAGTTAAGTATTTACAGATTTAAGTTTATCGTTAATAACCATATGGGGATTCGGTTATCAATTTCTGTTTATACGTCTACTTGAGGGGGACGTACATGCTTGAACGTGTTGCTCCGACGCCTGCTCTCCCATGCTTTACGGGCTTGTTGGTTATCGCGAACTCTCCAAGTCTATGCCCTATCATCTCAGGCTTAATCTCGACTGGTATGAACTCCTTACCATTGTATACGTGGATTGTGAGTCCAACCATCTCTGGGAGTATCACCATGTCTCTGGCATGGGTCTTTATCGGCTTCTTAGGCTTCTGGCCCTGCTTAAGCATAACCCTATACCTCCTAACCCTTTCAAGGAGCTTGAGCTGCGCCTGGTTAAGCCCTCTCTCCAGGCTCCTCCTCTGCCTGCTTGGAAGCAGGTTGATGAACTGGTCCATGCTCATCTGCTGAAGCTGCTCCAACGTGTAGCCCCTGTAGGTGAACTCCCTTGGCACAGATTGACCCGGGTGACACCCGTTTTTAAGTATTAGTCGGAGCCTTAACCCTCAGAGCAGATATATGGAAGGGCCCCTACCTCTTCTTCCTTCCAGTCCGTTTTGCGGCTATTAGGCCGACCTTCCTTCCAGGTGGAGCGTTCCTCGAGACGGTCTCGGGTTTTCCAAGCTTCTTCCTCGTTCCGCCGAAGGGGTGGTAGACCGGGACCATCGCGACCCCACGTGTCCTCGGGTAGGGTCTATGCTTAGCCTCCATCCAGTGGTACCTTTTCCCAGCCTTGAGGAAGGGTTTGTCCTCCATCCCGCCGCCTGCCACAACCCCTATCATAGCCAGAGACTTTGAGCTTACCTCAGCCATCTTCTTCGAGGGCATCATCAGGATAGTCTTCTCACCCATCTGCGACATCACCGTCGCGTAGGTTCCAGCGGCTCTGACAAGCTTTCCGCCGTCGCCGGGCTTAAGCTCTATCATCGAGACATTTGTTCCCTCCGGGACTCTGCCTACCGGGACTATGTTTCCCGCCTTAACCTCAGCGCCCTCACCCATCTGGATAAGCTGGCCCTCAAACATCCCCTCAACCGCCACGACTTGGAAGCTCCGCCCATCCTCTAAGGCTATCTCGGCGACGGGTGCACCTCTCCCAGGGTCGTGGTGAAGCCTCCTAACGTATCCGACCAAGCGTTCAGCCTTACGGATAAGCTCGCTCGGATACCCCACCGTAAACTTTCTCCTAAGCGATGCCTTGAAGGTTGACGAGCCTCTGCCAAGCCTCTGAGCCCTAATCCTCTTACCCAAGACCCTTTCTCTCCAAGCCTCTGACCCAGGGTCAAGCTAATTAGGATTTTCCCGCCCCTCTAAGCACCCTCTCCCGAAGCCCCTCTACTAGGTCTACCAGCTCTGAGGCGGTCTCACCAGCCCTCTCCAAGACCCCCTCCTCATCGACCTTGAGAACCTCTCCACCCCTCATCAAGACCTCTCCACCGACCACCACGTCCTCGACATCGCTTCCACGAGCCGAGTTAATCAGGGTCTCAACAGGGTTGCTTAGCGGCAGGAGGTGGGGCGACCTCAGCCTAATCGCTATGAGGTCTGCGAGGTATCCTGGCTTGAGCATCCCAATAGGTTGATGGACGGCGGCTCCACCCCTCCTCGTAATCATCTCGAGCGCCTCCCAAGAGTCTAGGCAGGTCTTATCATAGTAGGAGGCGTTGGAGAGGGTCTTGACTACGGCTCTACCTATCCTAGCCTGCTCGAGGAGGTCTAGGTTACACCATGCTCCTCCATCGCTTCCAAGCCCGAGGTTAACGCCGGCTGCGAGCATCTCATCAACCCTCGGGAAGCTCATTACACGGGCGTCCACGTAGGGGCACCACGCAACGCTTGCCCCAGACCCTCTAAGCATCCTAAGCTCCCTGGAGTTTAGGTAGATCATGTGGGAGGCGAGGACTCTGGGGCTGAGGAACCCTCTCCTATACATGAGTTCAACAGGCCTCACCCCATACTTCTCTAGGGCGTAGTCTACCTCAACCCTGTCCTCGGCGAGGTGCATGGTGATGTAGGTGTCCCTCTCCTCTGCAAGCCTCCTGAACTCCTCATAGAGCTCCATCGTGTCGAGCATAAGCTCCCTAAGCGAGAACCAGACCCTAACCCTCCCACGTCCATCCCATCTCTCGAACAGTCTAAGATTCTCCCTCACGGTCTCAGAGGTTTCCAGATACATTGGGATATCCTCGGAGAGGTCGATGTTGCTCCGCGTGATAATCGCCCTCAACCCAATCTTCTCAGCAACCCCCGCAACGGCCTCAGGCCAAGGGGCTCCAGCCTCGACGAAACAGGTTGTCCCGCTTCTAAGCATCCCAAGCATACTTATCCAGGAGGCGGCCTCGACATGCCTCGGCTCCAGGTGGGCCTCGAAGGGTATAAGCATGCTGAGCCAAATCGGTGGAAGAGCTGTTAACCTGTCGTCAATCCATCCGCGGAGAAGGGACTGGGCATTATGGACGTGGAGGTCTATGAACCCTGGGAGGACAAGCTTCCCCCTGGCGTCGAGGACTTCAGCGGCATCGTAGCGCGACTCAACCCGCCCTCTCTCACCGACCTCCAGTATCCTGCCGTCCCTAACCGCGAGCGCGCCGTCCAAGATTACCCTCCGCTTCTCATCTACTGTGAGCAGGGTTCCGCCCGAGACTACGAGGTCTACCTCCTCTCTCGCCACCTACCCCACCTTCCGAGGATAAAGAAGGAAGAGATGCTGGATATCTCCCTTACTTCTGAATATACTCGACTATCCAGTCCATATTCATTATCGTTGTTCGGTCAGCTCTCCCACCCTTCTCGACCCTAACCTCCCCATCCTGGTCTCTTATAGGCTCGCCTAGGTTTCCCTCGGAGCTGAAGGGCTCGAAGTACCCCTCCTTCATCTGCTCATACCGTAGCTTCATGTGGTTCAGCCACTCCTCTGGGACAGCTGGGTTAACCGGCGCAACCGAGACAGCTCCCTCAAACTTTCCAAGCGTGCTCTCCTCAACCGGCTTAGCCCACTTAGAAGGAAGATAGTCGCCTATCTTGGCCCAAATATCCACCGATGTCCAGCTATTGGTTGCGATCATCTTGTAGAAGTCTAGGTAGACCGTCCCCCAGTTAACTATGTGGCCTGTTAGATGCGCTCTGGGGCCGTAGGAGCTCATATCGGTGTAGTGGCTGAAGCTCCAAACCTTCCTACCCTTATCCCAGTACTCCTCGGCGACTTGGAGGGTTGTCGGAGAGTCCTCGGCGAAGCTCAGCACATCGGCGTCGACACCCTCTATCAGGCTGACGGCAGCGGTCCTAGTCTTCCCGGGGTCGAACCAGCTTAGAAGCCAGACCAGATTTATCTTAGGCTCCTTCCCAGTCCTCTTCTTGTAGGAGTATCTTGCGCCGAGGGCGAAGGCGTTAACAAGCCTAACGATCACGGGAACGGGGTGTGAGGCTATTATCCCTAGGCTTCCAGTCTGGGTAACAGCTCCAGCCGCAATCCCCTCCAGATAATACACTTGGTAGGTGTTGATGTCGGCGACCGACATGTTCTGGGGAGCGTTTCCAAGCGCTCCAGCCCTAAACCCGTTGATGTGGACGAAGTACACGTCTGGATACTTCTCAGCCATCTCGGCCATGGGGTCCATGTAGCCGAAGCTCGTCCCGATAATCAGGTTCACCCCATCCTCTATCAGCGACTCTATGGCGCCCTTGACCTCGGCCTCGGGGATGCTCTCCTGGGTTACGCTCTCAGCAACCCCCTCACCCATATGGGAGTCAGCCCACTTCCTCCCCTGGTCATGCGAGTAGCTCCACCCATAGTCTCCCACAGGCCCTATGTAGATGTAGCCGGCCTTAACCTTCCTCCCAACCGGTTTCTCAACAACCTTCTCAACGATCTTTGGGGGCGTGGCGAGGTATCCCACGGCTCCGCCGACGGCGGCTGCGCCCACCACAGCGGGCAGAGTAACGCTTAGAAACTTTCTCCTAGATACGGTTCCACCCATACAGCGCCGCAAAAACACCCTCTAATAAGGTTTAGAGAAGCTTTAACGCCCATTCACATCCATCTTTAACCGCTACCCCTAGGTGAGCAGTGGTTGGCCATCTAGAATATTCCAAGCTTTACCGCGAGCTCGGAGGCTGGATACTCCGGTTTAAGCTTGACGTAGGCCTTCTTCTCACCCCGAGGCGTTATCAGCGTGTTAACCTTCTCGACCTCGACGTCGTAGAGCTCCTCGACAGCCCTCTTAATCTCACGCTTATCAGCCCTAACGTCCACGATGAAGGTGAGCTTGTTCTCGCTCTCAATCAACGCGACGGCGTCCTGCGTTATCACAACCCGCTTAATGACCTCGGAGGGATTCATCCAGCCGCACCTCCAAGCAGCCTCCTCTCAAGAGCCTCGTAGGCGCTCCTACCCCATATCACGAGTCTACCCGGCTTGGCGCCTGGAGCGAGGTGGAGGACGCTTAGATCCCTCAATCTAATCACATCGACTCCCGGCAGGTTGTCTGCCGCGTCGAAGACCCCCTTATCCTCCAGGACTACTATCAGTGGCCCGACCCTCCGCTTATACCTCCTCCCCCTCCGCTTACCCTTACCAGCCCTAATCTTCTTCTCCCTGCAGCGCTTAAGCTCCTCCCCCAGCCCGAGGGACTCAAGGAACTCGCGGAGCTCCCTAGTCCTCCCAATAGACTCAACCCTGTCATCGACCACTACTGGGAGCTCCAGGTCTTCGGGCAACCGGTGTCCACGGGCTTCCACGTACTCCCTCTTGGCCGTGAAGGCTAGGGCGACGAGCAGAGCCGCCTTCCTCTCCTTCTCGTTAAGCTCCTTCCTAATCTTCTTCTCGGGGACTGGTGGGTGGGTTGGCCTGCCGCCGACGGCTGAGGGCACCATCCCCCCAGCCTGAGCCTTCCCGGTTCCGGAGGCCTTGATACGGGAGATACGGGCCATCCCTAGGCCGACCCCAAGAGACTCGGCTGAATACTTGTGGCCAGAGCCCTTGAAGGCTCCCTTAGGCTGGAGGGTGTGGGTCTGGAGGTGGATGAAGGCGCGCCACACCAAGTCCTCCCTGAGCGGCGCGTAGAAGACCTTCGAGAGCTCGACCTCACCTATCTTCGAGCCGTCAAGCCCCCTGACAGGAACCTTGACCCTCCTCCCCTCAGCGGCCTGTAGAAGCTCAACCAGTATGCTCAACCCTCCTACACCTCCACGTAGGTTACCTCAGGCGGCTCGATGTGGGTTGGAGGTCTAGCAGGGTAGCGGAGAACGATGGGGCGCTTAACCGCGCCTGGAACGGTTCCCTCAACGACGACGCACTCGGTTCTGACGACGCCGAAGTGCGGGAACCCACCCTTAGGAGTATACTTCAACCCATCCTCACCGACAACTAGAATCCTCTTGTTGAACTCGGTGCGCCGGTGGTAGCCGAGCTGACCAGCCCTAGGAACCGTGTACATCACGTATGGAGGCTTCCATGGGCCTATCGCGCCCACAGCCCTCCTAGTCTTCCTCTGCTTCCTCGGCAGAATCTTCACCCCATATCTCCCGACAACCCCCTCAAACCCCTTACCCTTCGAGACAGCTATCACGTCTACCCAGCTTCCAGGGCTGAAGACCTCTCCAACCCTAACCTCCTTCCCAAGCCTTGAGAGAGCATACTCTAAGGCGTCTGGAACGCTTCCTCCAACCCTTATCTCCAGTAGGTCTGGAGCCTTCCTCGGGAGGCCTGCAGACTTGGGCTGAGCCATCGCGACAACCCTTACCTCGCTCAGCTCCTCAGCCATGCCTCGAAGCCTCTCAGAGTTCTCCTCGTTAGGCCTCCAGCTTGGAATCCTCCTCCTAATAATCTCTGGAACATCCTTGCCCCAAACCCTGGCAACCTCTCTCAGGACACCGTTCTCCTCAACGTATCCGACCACACCTGCCACAACGATAGGCGGCGTGGCTACAACCGTTCCAACCTTGGCGACCTCAAGCCCCTGCGTGGGAGAGTTTGGGGTTGTGTCGATGTAGAACACGGTTGTGTGGCCTGCCTTGTAGCCTATGAACCCAAGGAGCTTCGGCTCACCCTCATAGGGGGGCCAATACTTCACCCTTGGAAGAATCCGGCTAGCCCTCCCCCTAGGGAGATAAGCCAGCGACCCACTCCTCGGAGCCGAGTACTTCCTATGACCCATCGCCCTCCTAACCTCTTCCAACCCCCAGAATCGAGCCGACCATAAATAGCTTGTGCTGAACCCGGTTAGGGCAACGCTTCATCGATTGCTTCGACAATCTCTCCGGCTCTGGCGGGGTTGAGCGAGACGGCCTCACCCTTCTTATGCTGTATTAAGTAGCCTTGATTGATAAGCTCCTTTATCAGCTTCTTGACACGTTTTCCATCCCTTTGAAGTCTCTTCCCCAGCCAGCCCGCCAAGGCGTCCACAGGTAGGTATCTAGCTCCCCAGCAACCCCTCCTAAGAAGCATGTTAAGGACGATGGCTTTGAGCTGCTCCTCCGAGGTCTCAGGCAATTAGGTTCACTTACCATACCTTTGAAAGGGAACACTTATATGCTTACCACCATAGAATACGCGAAGAGATGGCTGAGAAACTCTACGTGGAGAAGAAGTACAGGTCCCTACTAGTCAAGACCTTGGGAACCTCCCCGAAGCTCAGGATAATAGACTTCTTCCTAGACAACCCACTCCAAGACTTCACGAAGAAGGAGGTCATGGAAGCCCTTGGAATGAGTAAGCAGACCCTTCACAAATACTTCCCAGACCTCGAGAAGCAGGGAATTATCATCGTCTCAAGGAGAATAGGTAGGGCCAAGCTCTACAAAATTAACCCCAATCACCCGCTAACCAAACTGCTAAGACGATATGAACGAGAGATTTCACTACGGATAGCTGAAGAAGAGAGAGCCGCCGAAGCGGAACTGAGGCCCTAAAGATTCTCTGAAACCTCCTCCGAATCCACGGGTTATAGGCTTACCCCTGCAAATCACATGTTTCTACGCTTGAAGTTTGACCTATTTTATCTCCTCGGTTACCGGGGGCCTCGGGTCCTCCT
>CAYTSD010000003.1:22387-59726 GCA_964440495.1 uncultured Nitrososphaeria archaeon
GCTTGAAGTTTGACCTATTTTATCTCCTCGGTTACCGGGGGCCTCGGGTCCTCCTTGACCACCTCTAGGACTACGTGGGTTATTGTTCTCTCAACCTCCTCCATGTTTAGGAGGCCTTTGATGAAGCGGCTTAGCTCCTCCCTGCCCTTAAACCTCACCAAGATTATTGAGTCAGGCTCGCCGGTTACGTCGTAGACCCCGAAGACATGGGGGTTCTCAGCGATCCTCTTCTGAACCTCGAGGAGGTTTCCCGAGATTCTTAGCTGGATTACGGCTGTTATCTGGTAGCCGAGCTTCAGGGGGTCGACCAGGGCAGAGTAGCCCTTTATCACACCCCTCTTCTCGAGCGCCTCAACCCTTGAGGCCACGGTTGCAACCGAGACGCCTATCCTCTCGGCAATCTTCCGGTAGGAGGCTCTCCCATCCTTGAGGAGCTCGGCCAATATCCTTAGGTCGGTCTCATCTATCTCGGCTCGTCCCAACCCTCTTCCCCCAAGAGTTGGAGCCCTAACCCTTTATATCGATACCTCGACAATAAACATCCATGCCGATGAGGCTCTCCCAGATAACTAGGGAGATAATCCGCTTAATCTCGAGGCCTGAGGTCACCGGGCTGGCGACCCACCGCCACCTCCCCCATGAGAGGGCAATCTACCTCAGACACGGTAGATGCGGGTTCGCCGTCGACGTCTTCTTGGAGGAGAACGGTGAGAAGAGGCTCTACGCGGTTCTCGTCGAGGCCGAGGCCAAGCCGAGGAAGAAGAAGTGGAGGAGCTGGATGGAGCTGGGTGGAACCGTGACCTACATCCTCTCAGAGAAGCTTGAAGACGGCTTCAAGGTCAGGAGGAGGAAGGCGAACTACAGGAACGGAGACCACCTCTTCAAGCAGGTTGAGGCAGTGCGCGCAGCCTTCTACGAGAAGTACAAGGAGCTCAAGGCACGTGAGGAGGTCGCTCCAGCGAGAATCGAGGAGGAGGTCTTCCACATGGTTGGGGTAGATGAACGCGACCTCTTCCTAGGCGTCTAAGGAGTTGCTGGCACTAGCGTTAGCCCCCAGTAGAGCCGCCGCTGAGTCCCTCTCGAGGCAGATGGCTGAGAAGCAGGGCTACAGGCTTAGGGGCGGGAGAAAGGCTGAGCATAGCCTGGAAACCGTTCTCGGCCACCTCCACCTAGTCTGTCTGGAGGGAGAGGCCGCCTACAGGGGAGGCATCCTGGCCTGGTCGGAGTCCATTCTCCCAGGGCTTAAACCGCTCACTCCAAGGCTCCTCGAGGCAGAGTCCTCCAGAGAGCTTATCCAGCTTCTCCGCAGGGTTGAGGGATTCTATGCGGGTCTCCACGCAACCCCTGAGGAGGTGACGCTCTTCAGAGACCATGTCGGCGCAAGGCCTCTAAGCTACCTCAAGCAGGGAGAGGCTTTCCTAGCCGCCTCCAGCCGCCACGCCCTACCAGGTGCACCCAACCCCCTCAAGCCAGGCCACATCCTAACCCTGGGCAGAGAACCTGGAGTTAGGCGATGGTATAGTCCCCCGAGGCCGGGGAGGGTTGGAGACCCTTCACAGGCTCTCGCGGAGGAGCTTAGGAGGGCGGCGGAGGCCTATCTTCCCCAGGGGGTCTGGGTCTCCTTCTCAGGGGGGTTGGATAGCTCGCTTCTAGCCCACCTCGCCCTAGCCTTAGGGAAGTCCCCTAAACTGGTCTCGGTCGGGGTTGAGGGATGCCTCGACCTGAGATGGGCTAGGGAGGCCGCCGACATCCTTGGTGTGGAGCTGCTTGAGGTAACCGTGGATAGACGGCTTCTCTCAGAGGTTTTGGAGACCCTTCTGAGGCTTCTACCCGAGCCAACCCCCATGAACCTAGCCCTCTCCTCCCTCTACTACATCGCGTCCATGAGGGCTGGCGGATACATCGCCCTAGGACAGGGAGCCGACGAGCTCTTCGGAGGCTACATGAAGTATGAGAGGGCGCTGCTTGAGGGAGGGGAGTCTGAAGCCATCCGCCTGATGAGGGAGGACCTGGAGAGCCTCCACCTAGGGCTTGAGAGGGACGAGCTTTCGACGGCTCTCGGAGGCTCCCAGCCAATCACACCCTACCTAGCCAGACCAATCTACGAGCTCGCATCCCAACTAACCCTAGACTGGAAGCTTAGGAGGCTCGACGGCGCCGTCGAGCGCAAACACGTCCTAAGGGAGGCCGCGGAGCTTCTAGGGGTTCCAGAGAAGCTTGCTAGAAGGCCTAAGAAGGCGGCTCAATACGGGTCAGGGCTCCAGAGGCTCGTCGAAGCCATCCTAAAGAAGAGGGTTTAGATTCTAGGAGCCCCACCCTAAGAGCTGAGATGAGGCTTCTCCTAAGGGTCTATGAGCTTCTCTCAAGGCTTAAGGAGCTCAGGAGGACGGGGTGGGTTGAGAGGGGGGTCGAGGAGGCTGAGTCGGTTGCATCCCACTCCTACTCCGTGGTCTTTCTAACGGTTCTCCTAGCAGACCTCCGGGGCATAGACGTCGGCGAAGCGGCTAGGATGGCCCTCCTCCACGACCTACCCGAGGCGGTCCTAGGAGACCTAACCCCGAGGATGAAGAAATCCATGCCGAGCCTCGAGGAGAGGGAGCGTGAGGTTGTCGAGAGCTTGGCCAAGAATCTGCCCCCAAGGGTTGCAGAGCTCTGGCTTAGGGCTTGGAGCCGCTATCAGAGGGGTGAGGGGAAGGCCGCCAAGCTTGTCAGGGAGGTGGATAAGCTGGAGATGGGGCTTCAGGCAGCCTGCTACGCCGAGAGATACGGGGCTGAGAGGCTCCAAGACATCTACCAAACTGCTTGGAAGATGGTTCGGGACCCGGAGCTCCGCAGGGTTCTGGAGGAGGCTTGGAGTAGGCGGAGACCATTATTATAGAGCATCCTCCCATGATTCTCTGGTTAAGGAGGATGTCCTCCCCTCAGGGACTCTCGCTGCTGGCACGCTACCCCTTCCTACCAGAGGCCAGGAAGTATCTCTCAGCCTACGGGTTCACGCTCCAGAGCTTCGCAGACCCAGCCTACTCCAAGATAGTTGAGAGGGCATTCCAGAGGGTTAGAGAAGCCTTGGAGAGGGGGGAGCATGTGGAGCTCCCAGAGGTCGAGGACGAGCTCGCTGAACTCGCATCCTATCCACTCGCCGTAGCCCTGGTGGCCGCGGTTGGAGACCGCTTCCTGATGAGGAGGTTCGCCCTCGCCGAGGCCTCCCTAGCCCAGAGACTCCTAGCCATAGAGGATAGGGAGATGCTTCTGAGGATAGCGAGAGAGTATCTCGGGGTCGACGTCAGGGAGGAGGAAAAGACGGTTGGAGGAACACGCTACAGCTACTCCCTCACCCTATCCGACTACCTCAAGGGAGCATCAGCCTTCAACGACCCAGCATGGAAGCTCGTCAACCGGGTGGTAATGGAGGGCAGGGTGCTGGTGGAGGAACGCGAACTCGCGCGGCTCCTCAGAGACCGGGTCGAAGCCCACATACTCGAGACCCTTGAGAGGGCTGCTGGGGAGAAGATAAAGCTCCCACCGAACCTGGAGAGGCTTGTAGGGGAGCTGAAGTCCCTCCTCCCGAAGAAGATCATCGACGAGGAGAAGATTAAGGCGACTGCGAAACCCGAGGCCTGGCCGCCATGCATGAAGGCTATCTACTCTAAGCTCCTCTCGGGTGAGAGCGTAAGCCACTTCGCAAACTTCGCCCTCGCATCCTTCCTACTCAACGCAGGTGTCCCGCCGGAGGAGGTGGTCTCAATATACTCTAGGAGAAGCGACTTCGATGAGCGGGTTGCACGCTACCAGGTTGAGCATATTGCTGGGAGGAGGGGGAGCAGGACACGCTACACGCCTCCAAGCTGCGAGAAGATGAGGCTCAACGGGCTCTGCGTGGAGAATGGAAGGCTCTGCGGAGGGGTGAAGAACCCTCTAACCTACTATAGGCGGATGCTTAGGAGAAGGAGGGGTGGGGAAACTGATACAGGTAAGGCTGAGAGTGGAGAGAAACGCGGTTAGGCTCGCCGCAGCCCTGGGAGAGCTCCTGGCCCCTAGGGGAGTAATGCCTGTGATAAAGAGGAGCCTCGTAGTCCTCGACGACTCCGGCTCAGAGCTAAGGCTCACTCTCCACGAAGCCCTCCCAATAGTGAGAACCTCACTCCAGAGAGCTGGGATACCCTACAAGCTAATCACGGTTAAAGATGGAGAGATAGAGGTTATAGATGAGGAGTCGGGAGAGGGCGGAGAGGCTGAGAAGGCTCCAAAACTATACGTCTGCCCCCACTGCGGCTTCACAACACCCTATGAAGAAGAGTACTGGGTTCACCTAAAGATACACTACCTAGGGTTCTAGTCTACCGGTGCTTCAACTCGCCTGAACCCTTTATGTCTAGGGCAAGCCTCTTCCAGAGGTTCAAGCTCACAGGGCCATAGATCTCCGAGACGGTCTCCTCCCTCAGAAACTTTATGGCATTAGAGCCCATGACCTCGACTATCTCCCTAGCCACTCTCTGGAAGGGGAGGCCGCTTCTCTTCGCAATCCTCAGGATAAGCTTACTCTTGCCCTGGAGCATAGTCCAGTCAACCACGCCGAAGACGTTCTGGATACGGATAACCGCGTCCTTCCAAGCCTCCAAAACCCTCGTCAACCCGGACTCAATCTCCCTCAAAGAACCCTTCTTAACCTCCATCAGAAGCTCTAGATGATAGGTTAACGCTATCGCGTCTGAGAGCGTGTAGACCAGCTCCATCAGGTCCGCTAGCTCCTTCCTTCTTGAGGCAGCTCTCTCATCGACCCTGCTCTCAATCTCTCCAAGCTTCCTCACAGTCTCCTTTCGAAGAGCCTCAATAACCTCTAGGAGCCTTGCCAGGTTGGAGTCGGACATTTATTGTACGAGTGTATTAATAAAACTTGTTGAAAAAGTTTTCTGAAATACGGGCACTAGTGACGATGTGTGAACTCTGATGACCCCGGATTAGACGGCTTCCGTGAGCCTTGGAGAAGGATTTCTAGGGCTAGGATTAGGAGGGCTATCAGCCCTGAGATACCTGAGCCTATGACTACTAGGAGCTCCTCCCAGGTGAGAGCCAGCCCCATCAAGACCATGTAGACTGGGAGCCTCACCTCGTAGAGTCCTCCAACCCCGCCTATCTTCAAGGTCCTCTCAGCCTGGAAGCCACGCCACCGGAGGGATAGATTATACTCCCCTCCTGGGATGTATCCTATCTCAGCGACCCCGTCGGCGCCCGTGCTGTAGGTTCCCAGGCCATCGACCTCGACTATGGCGTGGGGTAGAGGCTGACCCAAGGCTCCTAGAACCCTCACCCTACTCCTCCCGAGATTGGCTACCACGGTGAAGCTTCTCGAGGCTGACGAGGGTCTGAGCAGACCTTGGTAAACTATTGAACCCCCATAGGTTAGGCGGGTCTCATAGTCTATACCTAAGCCTTCGTCGCCTAGCGGAACCCTCTCGAAGACAGCTCTCCCCCAGGCGTCGGCGACCACTCTAACCCCTCCAAGCTCTACAACCGCTCCTGGCAGAGGCTTACCCTCCATGTCGAGAACCTCTACCACGACGTCTCCAACGGGCAGCGTAACCTCCTTCAGGAGGCTTGGTAGGGCTGAGACCCTTCCAACCGCCTCCCCTCCCCTGTAGCCCCCTCTCCACCGCGCCTCGATAAGGTAGTTCAGCGTGCTGACGGCGTCCTCCACCACAACCCTATCACCCGCAACCCTGACACCGGAGTAGACCCTAGGTAGAACCTCGACCTCAACGTTCTCTAGAGGTCTGCCCTCCAGGTCTAGGAACCTTATCGAGAAGCTTCTCAACGCGAGCTCCACAGGGTTTAGAATCCCCTGCCTAGAGAAGTAGACGACCCCGCGGCCGACCAGGACACCCCTATAATAGGCTGTGACTGTGTAGGCGCCGTGCCCTATCTCCGAGAGGTTAAGCGGCTCCCAACACCTAACGACTCTAGCCTCCTCACCCTCCCCGAGAACGACGACAAGTTCCCGGAGAACCCTCTCTGGAACCGGGTTCCCATCGACTGTGAATAGGTTTGAGCAGCTGTAGTCTCCAGCCGAGACAGGGACAGAGGCTGAGAGAAGTAGAACTGCTAGGAGAGCTGCCCACAGACGCAAGGAGACGCTCCCAGCAAAGTTAGGTCAAGGTGTCTATTAGGGGTTTCATCCCAAGCCACTCAGCAGCCGACATAAGCCTTCCAGCAGCCTCAGAGTCCTCATACACCTCCCCCAGCCTCCTCCTATAATGCCTATCCCTTAGATTGTGGTGGTCATAGATTATCGGCTTAGCCCCACACTCGTGAAGTATTCGGAGAACGTTCTCGATGGAGCGTCTCAGGTTGATGCGGTTAAGGGTGAAGCCGAAGAGATAGGTTGGAGGCCCATCCAAGACCACGGCGTCGGGGGACTCACCGATAATCCAGTCAGCGTAATCCTCTATCGCGGGTCCCTGAATATCTGAGCTGTAGAGAATCTTCCTCCCCCCATACTCGACGACGAGGCCGATAACCCATCCAAGCCTATCATACTCTATTCCATGGAACATCGGCTTCGTGAACCTTATCCTCGTCGACCCTATCCTGAAATCCCTGCCATCAGCGAATCTAACCTTGATGTCCCCGGCCTCCAGCTCCTTAACCCACCTCCCCGTGCCCCACTTCTTCCTAAGCTTCCGAAGCCACCTCCTACCTCTCTCGAAGAGCTCCATCCTCCTCCCCTGATAGTCTCCGAAATCCCTTGAAGCAGCGCGGGGAATCCACTCAATAGGATCAACCTCCTCAACCTCCCTAGGATCCTCATAGATCTCGGATTCATCTCCGCCGCATAGATACTCATATAATTCCTCGAAGAAGAGTCTAGCCCTACCCCACTGAGAATCATTTATCCAAATATTTGGATTCTTAACAAGCAGCAGCTTCCCACGATAAAGACCCGGAGCCTCGCTTGGAAGAGTGTGATGGTCATAGTGGTAATGGGTTATCACAACCAGGTCCGCATAGGCCGATGCGGCCTTAATCGCTGTAAAGGCTTCATCCATCAACCGAAACTTCTCATCGTCGGGTAGGGGATAACTCGGCTGCATCTCAGCGACGCCTGGGTCGATAAGCACTTTGACATCAGGTGTCTTGACTAGGATACAGCTTGACTTCGCTCCGAGGCTGTCGAACCAGATTAGATGAACCCTTATCTCTCCAGCTCTTATCGGTCTACCCGTCACAATTCCCTGCTTCAATCCAGCTCCCTTCTCCGCAGACTCAGCGCTCCTATCGCTAGTAGAGCGAATCCCAAGGCTATTAGGCATAATCCTCCGAAGATTCTAAGCATCTCCAGCGGGAAGAGGCCGAGCAGGCTAAGCCCCATCAACACGAACACCACACCTATCGCTATCATCGCTGCTGAGCCATAGCTTCTAGGGATGCTTAGGGAAATCTTGCGCTCAACCCTTATGAATGCTCCGAGAATGAATCCGACACCCATCCCTATCAGAACCCCTGTTCCAGCCGCATCGAATATCTGCCCTATCCCCAGCCCTATGAACATGCAGGCCACGAAGACCTCCCAAGACCATTTATGCTTCCTCTCACTCATGGAGACTGCCTCCCATACTTCACCATCAGGCTTCCCTCTCCTATGATGTGGTCCTTCAAACCCTTCATAACTTCATCCTTCGTTGCTCCGGGTGGAAGCTCTAGAACTGTGTCGAGGGCGTAGACCTTGAAGAAGTATCTATGGGTTGTGCCTGGAGGCGGGCATGGGCCGCCATACCCAATCTTACCGAAGTCATTTATCCCCTGATAGATCCCGTTGTCAAGCTTGTCTATAGCTGGAAGGGCTTCCGGGAGCTCCGAGACTGAGGCTGGTATATTGTAGACAACCCAATGTGTGAAGCCCCCTCCAGGTGCGTCAGGGTCCTCCATAATCACTACAAAGCTCTTTGAGTCGGCGGGGTAGCCGCTCCACTTAAGCGGAGGGGAGACATCATCTCCCTCACACGTGTATCTCTCATCGATTCTCTCATTGGGTTTGAGGGTTGGGCTGCTCACCGCTATGCTGACCACATGTCTGGTTCCAGTGCTCTCGAGAGAGGGTGTTAACCCAACTGGGTAGACTAGGAAGAATACGGCGAGCCCTATCACGAGTATGAGAATCGCTATGGTTATGGCGCCTTTAAGACTCATTCTTCAGAGTTTCCTTATCAGCGCTCTCTCATAAGTTTTAGAATCCCTTAGCGGCGAGCTCGACAACCCTTCTGACACTTGCCTCAACCATTGGTGGGAGACCCATATACCCGACGTCTAGGAATCCTCTGACTATCAGGGACTCCGCCTCCTCCCTCGGGATACCTCTAGCCATGAGGTAGCTAACCTGCTCCTCAGCTATCCTCCCGATAGCGGCCTCATGGGTGAGCTCGGAGCTCATGGTCCTAGATCTTAAAACCGGTATTGCTGAGACCTCCGCCCCGCTTGAGATCATCAGCCCCCTACACTCGATGTGGCCTCTACTCTGCTCCCCAACCCCCTCGATGAGGCCACGTGCCTTAACCCCCGCCTTGTCGGCTGCAACGATCTTCGAGGAGATCTCGGCTCTCGAGCCTCTTCCCTCAAGCCTCGCCTCCCCTCCAACGTCGATGTCGGAGCCTCCAGAAGCATAGATAACAGTATTCATGACAACTCTCGAGTCTTTTCCGATGAGCCTCGCCCTTGGATAGGACTGGAAGCTGCGGAGGGCGCCAACCATCACATAGTTGTTCACGAAGGATGCCTCATCCTCTACAAGTATTCCAGCCCTAGGTCTAACATCGAAGCTTGGCCCCCAGCTATGAACCATGGTGTAGGTTAGCTTAGCACCCTTCCTCACATAGAACTCCGTTATCCCTAGGTGAAGCCCCCTCTCAACCTTCGGGTGGAGAGTGCATCCAGTGATTATGTGAGCCTCCGACCCCGGGTCAGCTACAATCAGGTTATGCACTGGTTGGACGATGTTGTTCGAGTATACGAAGAGGCATGACTGTATGGGGATTTGGAGTTTTCTGCCTTCAAGTATGTGGATAAAGTATCCTCCTCTCTGATTCAGAGCCGTGAACGCCGTGTATTTGTCGGTGTATGGGCTTACAAGCCTCCAGCTAAGCCTCCTAACCCATTCATACTTCTCCTCAGCCTCCTCGATACTCATAACCTCGATGTCCCCCCTAAACTGCTTCTGCAAAGCCTTGTAGAGCGCCGAGTAATCTATCTGGAAGTAGGTTCCAGCCCTCTCCTCCATCTCGACGTCTACCCCAACCTCCAAAGCCTTCTTAGCGATCACCCTATCGATCTTAGGGCAGGGCTCAACCTTGTCGATACTGTAGTTTGAGAGGTCTAGGTCTACTCCATACTCAGCTTTTCTGCTCAGGGCTTCCAGGAGCCTCTCATAGTCTAGCTCCTCATCCAACAGCACTCTTCTCACACCACCTATAGCCCTCTCTCATTATCAGGTTGAGGATATGGCCTGGCTCACCCTCATACACGATTCTGCCCTCCAGCATGACGTGCGCCTTAACAGGCTTAAGATACCTGAGAATGTATCCGTGATGGGTTATTATCAGCCCCGACCTACCCCTGAGAACGCGCCCTATCTTCCTCCCGACAAGGTCTAGGTTCTCGATATCTACGCCCGAGTCAGGTTCATCGAGGAGTATAAAGTCGGGCTTCATAGCCAGGACCTGGGCAATCTCAGACCTCTTGACCTCACCTCCCGAGAACCCGACATTAACGTACCTGTCGAGGAGGTTTTCATCTATGTTCAGCTCCTCCATAAGCTTAAGCACCTCTCCCTTAGATTCACTTATCCTGAACATTAAATCTCTCAATCTGACTCCAACAATCTTAGGAGGATTCTGGAAAACCACCCCTATACCCATTCTAACCCTCTCATCTATCGGGAGACCAGTTATATCCACACCCTTAAACAGTATCCTACCTGAAACCACCTCATATCCAGGGTACCCAATTATGCTCATTGCGAGGGAGGTCTTCCCGGAGCCGTTGGGTCCGAAGACAACATGGGTCTCCCCCCGAGGAATCTCCAGAGTAACCCCTCTAAGAATAGGTCTCCCACCAACCCTGACATGTAAGTTCTCTATCTTAAGCAACTCACCTCCCCCCTACGGAGAACACTATTTTAGCCTTTAACAATATGAGAGAAATGCGTAGATATTCTCGATACACTAATAACAAGCCTGTAGGAGATTTATTCGATGAGTGGTCAGATTAGATTCGGTGTCCAGCTCTGGCTTGAGGAATATGGGTACAGTGAGTTGAAGAGTGTTTGGAGAAGGGTTGAGGAGCTTGGATTTGACTCTGCCTGGCTCTACGACCACTTCTACCCCATGTCGAATGAGACGAGCTGGAGTATCCTCGAGCCATGGACCGTTCTCCCCCTCCTAGCAGAGGAGACAAGCACCATCAGACTCGGCATCCTCGTAACATGCAACTCCTACCGCCATCCACCAATCCTGGCAAAGATAGCTGCAACAGCCGACATAGTAAGCAACGGTAGACTCGAGTTCGCGATAGGGGCTGGATGGTTTAAGAGAGAATACGATGCATACGGTATACCTTTCCCAGACGCTAGAACAAGGATAGAGCAGCTTGACGAGGCGGTTGAAATAATTAAGAGGATATGGGTGGAGGAGAAGGTGAGCTTTGAGGGGAAGCATTATAGGGTGAGAGACCTCATCTCATATCCCAAGCCAATCCAGAAACCGCATCCACCAATATGGATAGGTGGGAGCGGAAGCCTCCTACTGAAGGTTACAGCGAAGCACGCAGACTACGCAAACTTCGTCTCATGCACCCCAGAAGAATATAGAGAGAAACTTAAGATACTGAAGAAGAGATGCGAGGAGGTTGGACGAAACTTCGATGAGATTGTGAAGACATGGCATGGCTTCATGTTCATAGTTGAAGACGAGGAAGAGTTGAGGAGAAAGGCTCAGAGATTCAAGGAAGAATCAAATATAGACCTCATCAAGGAGATGACTCTCAACCATTTTCTCGAAACAACGATAAGCGGAACACCAGAGCAATGCGTAGAGAAGATGAAGAAACTAATAGACATGGGTGTAAGCTACTTCATACCATGCTTCCCATACTCCAGAGACCTGAAATCTCAGGAAATATTCATGGAGGAGATTGTCCCCGAAATCAGGAAGCATAAACCATGAATATCCAACTTCCCTCCAAGTCGGTCTCATTAAACGGCGGGTACAGTGATGGCTAGATGGGTAAATCGCCTAATCCGAATACCTTTAGCTTGTTGTCTATTACTGATATCCACATTCCAGCGGTATTAATATTGTCGATTTGTTTTACGGAGGTCCACACACCGTTTGGGCAGACCCTCATAACCCACCCCTCCCTGGAGATATAGTATATAAACCCCTTACGTTCCACGGCGTTGGTTTCCCAGAGTATTTTCGGCACACCTGTTATTGTCACATTTGGGAAGACTATCTCTCCTTCGCTCCCACCTGCGTAGATTACTGCGAACCCGTCCTTAAATGGCGTTATCGTGTAGGAGTATGGGTCGGTTTTACCCATAATCTTGGTCTCATTAAAATCCGTGTAAATGAGTAGCCCTTCCCTCTCGAAGACTAGGGCCAGCTTCTCCCCGTTAGATGCTAGAACGGGATACCTCTTAGAATACTTATCAGACACTATCCTGCTAACCCCCCTAACCTTTCCCGAAACATCTACCCTGAGCAGATACACACTCTCCCCAGATTTCTCATCACAAATATACGCTGCTGCGAATCCGTCTTCAATCGGCGTGATGGATGGTTCTCGGCACTTACCCTTGCTTTCATAGATTATCTTATCGTCTAGGAGTATCTTAACATGCTTATCCTCGGTTTCATAGGCCACGGCAATCACCCCCTCATTCACAGCTCCAGAGGCATATTCTCCGCAGCCTAATTCACTATCGTTTAGATAGATTTTGAAGCGTTCCCACGGCTGTTTGTATGAGTAGAGTATTCTTCCATCAAGGTATTGGATGCCGTGATATAGGGGGATGTAGTCCGGGATTCGGTTGAGTTTCCTATCTCCTACGAAGGTTTTGAATCCTAGGCTCTCCCCGGCTCCGAGAAGCTCCTCAACTCTAGCTCTATCTTTAGCATACTCTATCAGGACAACGTCTTTACCCTTCTCGGCAACATAGTTGAGTGCTTGGATTATGTTCTCTTCTCCTCGGGTTAAGGCTTCTTCAACTATGACTCCATCAACGTTCTTCACGAAACCCTCTAGATAGACTACTTCCCACGCTTCACCCAAGTTCACGTATAGACTGATTCTCATCTCCTCTCTGATCTCTCTGAAGACTTCTGGGAGAACGCTGCATCTCCCCCAATAGATACATACGTCAATGTTGTCTAGCATCACTCCGCTAAACCCTCTGTCGAGAAAGTCTCTAATAGACTTCTTAACAATCTCAAGCCACTCCGGGTTCCAGAACCTCACCAGATACTCGCCTCTCCATTTAGGGTCCTCTGGGCCAAGCCACTGTGGAGGGTTTCTAAGCCACTCCGGGTTCCAGTAGCTTCTCCAATTCTCAGCCATCCCGAAGTTCACGTAGGCGAGCACCCTTGTCCCTGAGGCTCTAAGCCTCCTAACCCAGTCGGATGTAATCTCATCCGGGTCTACGACGGCTAATGTCGGCGCTGCCTCAACCAGCCTAACACCCGAGATATCCGAGTACCAGAAGACAACCCTTGGGATGACGCTGGGGGTTCTGTCTTCTCGGGGTGCTGACGCTAGGATTGTGGAGGAAGCTAGGGCTGCAACTATGAGAAGCGTCACGGCGAGCCTAAGCTTCATTTCGACCTCCTTCCCCAGTCTTGAAGAGAATCCACCCCCTCCCAATATTAATCATAACATACCTCCCCCTAAGCTTTCCACCCAACGCTTGGAAGACTATCTTCCTCCCAGGCACATGTTCCAGGAGCCTGAACTCACCCTTATCCCATATCCTAACCACTCCGGCGCCGTACCCGGACTCGATAACGCCCTCGAACTCTGCGTAGCTTAATGGATGGTCTGCCTGAGGTATTCCAAGCCTCTTCACCCCGGGGGTTGTTGGGGGCTGCTTACGGAAGGCCCACGACTTAAGCACGCCGCCGATCTCCAGCCTTAGATCATAGTGTAGCCCCGCTCTTCTAGCGTGGTGTTCCTGGATCACGAATATGGGCATGGCTCATCTCCCGAGGGCGAGTATCTGGCTTAGGGTTGGGGCTTCAACCGACGCAACCCACATCACTCCAATATGTAGGAGGAGGACTGCTAGCACACATAGCAGGGATGCTGAGACCCCTATTCCGAAACCTCTTCTGAGAAGCTTGTAGAGTATTCTGAGACCGTAGAGCCCTACAATGAAGACGAGTAGCCCGCCTAGGAAGGGTGCTGCGAGAAGGAGTGAGGAGAGGAGGGTTGGAGACTCCGAGTAGACTAGGGCTGCGAAGCATTCACCTAGACTAGGCGCCCTAACACCTCTAAGCGTCCCAAGTATCACGTAGACTAATACCGCTTCAACTGCTACAACCGTTATGGAGCCTGCCCAGCCAACCGAGAACCCTAACGCTGCGAAGAGCGCTCCAAGTTTGGCCAAATTCACTCGGAGGAGGGATGCTAGTGGTGCTAACAACATTACTGAGATGAGTGTTAGGAGGAGGACTCCTGCGGCTGGGAAGAGTGAGAGAAGGAGCAGAGACTTGAGAGAAGACCTCACCCCCTCCCTTGGTAGGAGATACTCTGCAGCTTCATCAGGTCTAGAAATGAATCTCCAAGCCTTCTCGAACACCCCTAGAAGCCCAGCTCCACAGTAGGGGCAGTAAGCCTCCCACCCCTCCAGAGACCCGCCGCATCTCGGACACCTCTTAGGCATGGCCGCCAACCCCGTTCAACGCCATACACTAACATGAACCCGGTGGATAAAACGCTTCAGAACAAGAGGTAAATATCCAAATACCATCCCCCAGCCATACATGCTGGGATGACGACGCTCTCTGAGCCGCTCCACGCATTCGCTAGAGAGTTCCATGTAATCTTGGCGCGCGGATATCTCAGGAAATGGGTTCCTCTCTCAATAGTGATAGGGCTCGCCGCTGGAGCTTCATCAATAGCTTTCATGGCCGCTCTACAGGCCGCTACAGCCTTCTTCCTCCACGAGATAGTCGGCTACATTCCTCCGATGCCTGCTGGAGAGGGTGGAGAAGCCTTCATCATGCCCACCCGACCCTACCTAATCCCAATCGTAACAACTCTCGGCGGACTCCTAAGCGGACTCCTAGTCTACATCTTTGCGCCTGAGGCCGAGGGACATGGAACCGATACAGCGATAGACGCCTTCCACAACAAGAACGGTGAGATAAGGGCGAGGGTCCCACCCCTCAAGGTGGCTGCCTCAGCGATAACGATAGGCTCGGGTGGAAGCGCTGGCAGAGAGGGCCCCATAGCCTTGACAAGCGCAGGGGTCGCCTCGATACTGGGGAAACTTCTCAAGATGCCTGTAAGGGATAGGAGGATTGCTCTCGCAGCTGGGATAGGTGCGGGGATAGGCTCGATATTCAAGGCGCCCTTCGGGGGCGCAATCCTCTCAGCCGAGATACTCTACCTAAACGACTTCGAGGTTCAGGCGCTCGTCCCAGCCTTCCTCTCCTCCGTGATAGCCTACAGCCTCTTCGCATCGGTCTATGGGTGGCAGCCTATCTTCAGCGGTGTAAGCGGATACGGGTTCCATGACCCTCTAAGCCTGATAATCTACGGCTTTATAGGAATACTATGCGGCCTAATCGGGATACTCTACGTAAAGTCGTTCTACGGGTTCAAGGAGCTCTTCGACAGGATTCCGATCCCGAAGGTGCTTAAACCAGCGGTCGGCGGACTAGCCCTAGGAATAATTGGGATATTCTTCCCCCATGTCCTTGGAACAGGCTACGGCTGGATTCAGAAGGCCATGAACGGAGACTTCACAGCGATACCCATCACCGTAGTCTTCGCATTAATATTCCTCAAAATACTCGCAACCTCTCTAACGGTCAGCTCGGGTGGAAGCGGGGGAGTCTTCGCACCCTCACTTGTGATAGGTGGAATGACTGGAGCAGCTACATGGATAATCTTCAACCACCTTGGATTAACTGGAGGCGTGGGGCCAGCACCCTACATGATAGTAAGCATGATGGCGTTCTTCGGAGGGGTTGGAAAGGCTCCGATAGCCGTGATACTGATGGTAAGCGAGATGACTGGAACCTACAGCCTCCTAGTCCCCTCGATGCTCTCCACAGTCCTAGCCTACGCAATAACCGGGAGATACACAATATACATAAGCCAAGTTCCCACGAGGGCTGACTCACCAGCCCATCTCTCCGAGTACGCCATCCCACTACTCCAGAAGATTAAGGTTAGAGACGCCATGACGAGGAATGTAATCTCAGTCTCACCTAAGACCCCGATAATGAAGGTCGCCAAGATGATGGCTGAAAGGGAGATTAAGGGTATCCCAGTAATAGACGATGACGGAAGACTTGTCGGGATGGTAACGTTCTCAGACATACTGAAGATACCGCCTGAAAATAGAGCAGACATCAAGGTCGAGGATATAATGTGTAAGCAGATTGTCGTAGCCTATCCGGAGGAATCGCTCTATGACGCTTTCGAGAAGATGGCGCACTACCAGATAGGGAGGCTCCCAGTCCTAAAATCACCTAGAGACAGGGAACTCGTCGGGATAATAACAAGAGGAGATATAGGTAGAGTCTATGAGCTTAAGCTCCGCCACATGCTTGAACTAAAGGAGGAGTCGACACAAGGCTAGGGAAGAACGTAACTAACCTTCCCTCCTTTAACCACACATCTAATCACTCCGTCGTCGCAGAGCCATGTAAGATAGGATTTGATTGTCGAGTTGTAGAGATAGTATAGTGGGAGGGTGGAGACCTCGATGTCCATCGCCTCCAAGACCTCGGATACAATCTCCTCCAAGCTTCTCGACCTATCCAACACCTCAAGAACCTTATCCCTAACCTTCTCAACATGGTGGATATTCCTCTCAACGAGTTCATTTACGTTGCTTGTGTGAGGAGCGTGTGAGGGGACGTAGAGCTTATACCTCGTCTCCCTAAGCTTCTCCATAGACTTCACAGCCTCCCCTACGTTCAGGTGATAGATTACACCATACTTCTCCATAAGGTTCTCTGGGAAGAGGGCGTCTCCGAGGAATAAGACTCCGCTGGCTGCAACTCCGTGAAGGTTTATCGAGTGGCCTGGGAGCGCAACATACTCTAACCCAAGCTCCTCGTCTACGCCTTCGCTGAAAGTTCTCGAGACCTTGGTCGGCTTAGCCATAGTGAATCTTCCACGCATCTCTATAGGCGGATAAGCTCCGTAAAGTGTTAGAGGCTCAAGTATTGGATGCTCGACGAAGTCTGCCTCAACCTCCGGTGCAAGAACCATGGCTCCGCTCCTCTTAACGATGAACCTGTTCCCACCTATGTGGTCTGCGTGGGAGTGAGTGTTCACAAGATACCTAACCCTAAGCCCCATCCCCTCAACAGCCTTTAAAGCCTTCCTAGCCGAGTCATCACCCAGCCCACTATCAACAAGAATACACCAGTCATCCCTAACCACAACACCTACATTAGTCCTCCCAGGAATATAGAAAACATCTCCAGCAAGCTTAACCAGATTCATCCAAGCCAGCCATAACCCTCAACTAATTAAGATTTACAACAGCTATGGTAATATATGCTTGAGGACATTCACCATGAGAGGATGAGTTTGAGGGAATTCCTAGGGGAGCTTCAATCCCGAGGAGAGCTAATACACGTTAAGAAACCTGTCTCAACGAGGTTCGAGGCAGCCGCAATCCTAAAGAAACTAGACCCTAAGCCGGTCCTCTTCCATGAACTCAAAGAGTCTCCAGGATTCAAGCTTGCTGGAAACATTGCCTCAACCAGAGAGATTATAGCGAGGTCGATGAACGTCTCCGAGAAGATGCTTCTAGAGAAGCTTGTCGAAGCCATGGAGAACCCAGCTGAGCCTAAGGTAATAGAGAATCCACCCTGCCAGGAGATAGTTGTGAATAAGCCTGACCTGAGGAGGCTTCCGTTCCTAACCTTCGGGGCAAGGGATGGAGGCCCCTACCTAACAGCAGGGATAGTCTTAGCCTACGACCCTGAATACGGATATAATGCGAGCTATCACAGGCTCATGCTCCTAGATGAAAGACATGTTGCTGCACGTATCCTGCCACGTCACCTCAACTACTATATTGAGCGTGGGAACCGGGAGATAGCTATCACGGTTGGGAATCATCCAGCCTTCATGCTTGCCTCGGCCGTCACGTGGAGGCTTGGGGTAAGCGAGCTAGGGATAGCTACGAGACTTAAGCCGATAACCTATGCGAAGACCCTTACCAACAATCTCCTAGTCCCAGCGGACTCTGAGGTAGTCTTAGAGGGGAGGGTAACCGAGGAATGGGCTGATGAGGGCCCCTTCATAGACATAACTGGAACCTACGACATTGTTAGGAAGCAGAGGGTATTCGAGGTTAGGAAGATAACCATGAGGAGAGACCCAGTCTTCCAGGTAATCCTCCCAGCTGGAAGCGAGCATAGAACCCTCATGGGAACCCCGAGGGAAGCCGCAATCTATAAGAAGGTCTCAGAGGTCTGCGAGGCTCTAGACGTGAAGCTCACCCTAGGCGGATGCAGCTGGCTCCACGCAATCATCAAGATAAAGAAGAAGGGAGAGAAGGATGCTGAGAAGGCTATTGAGGCGGCCTTCAAGGCTCATGGAAGCCTAAAACACGTAATCATAGTAGATGAGGACATAGATATCTCCAACCCCCATGAGGTTGAGTGGGCCATAGCGACGCGGGTTCAGCTTGACAGAGACCTTGTTCTGAAGCCTGGTGAACGAGGCTCCTCCCTCGACCCCTCAGCAGACCAAGTCACTAGAAAGACGTGTAAAGCAGGGCTTGACGCAACAATCCCGGTAGGTCCTGAGAGGGAGAGGTTCCTGAAGGCGAAGATTCCAGGAGAGGATGAGATTAGGGTTGAAGATTATCTCGGTGAGTGAAGCATGTATCTGACAAAGATTGAGGAGGAGATGCTTAGAGGGGAGCACGGCTACGCGGCTCAGAAGGCCATGGAGATACTGACAGCGCTCGGAAAAGTCTATGGAGCAAGCCGGATGATTGAGATAAAGAGCGCACAGGTCTCAGGAATCTCCTACAAGAACTTGGGAGAGGAAGGATTAGAGTTCTTAGAGGAGCTTGCGAGGGACGGAAGGGTAAGGGTTCTAACAACCCTTAACCCAGCTGGAATGGACTTGGAGCACTGGAGGGAGATGGGCGTCCCCGAAGAGTTTGCTGAGAACCAGCTCCGAGTAATAAGGGTCTTCGCAAGAATGGGTGCAACCCTAACCCTGACATGCACACCCTACCTAGCTGGAAACACCCCGGAGTTCGGGGAACATGTAGCGTGGAGCGAGAGCTCAGCGGTAGTCTACGCAAACTCTGTGCTGGGCGCGCGGACGAACCGGGAGGGTGGGCCGAGCGCCTTGGCCGCGGCTCTTGTGGGTAGAACCCCTCTATACGGCTTACATCTCGACGAGAACCGTCTCCCAACAATCGAGATAAGAACCCCGGAGACTAGGGGGGAATACATGTTCGCTGCACTCGGATATCTAGCTGGAAAGATAGCTAGGGATGGTGTCCCATTGTTTAAGGGGATACGTGGTGCGTCTCTAGAGGAGTTGAAGGCTCTTGGAGCAGCTCTGGCAAGCTCTGGGGGAGTAGCGCTCTTCCACATCGAGAACCTTACGCCGGAAGCGAGAAGAAGCAGACTCCATGCACCGGAGAAACAGGTCATCGAGGAAAGAGAACTTGAAGAAGCGTTAAGCGAGCTGGATGAGGAGGTAGACCCCGACCTAATCTTTCTGGGATGCCCGCATCTATCCCTGAGGGAGGTTGAAAGGGTTACAGAGCTTCTAGGCGGTAGAAAAGTTAGAAGAGACTTCTGGCTCTGTATGTCGAGGGAGATTATCTCCAAGGCCGAGGAGCTTGGACTGGTTGAGAAGCTTCGGAAAAGCGGGGTGACAATCGCCGCCGACACCTGCCCGATAGTTGCTCCGATAAGGGAGATGGGGTACAGGTCTATTGCGACGAACTCTGCGAAGGCCGCCCTCTACTCACGCAACCTAAACCGGCTTAAAGTAAGGTTCCTCCCACTCGATAAACTAATAGAACTTGCTACAAGAGGGTGAAACACATGATAGTGCTTAAGGGGAGGGTGATAAGGTTTGGGAAGGCTGAGGGAGAGGCGCTCACATCAACTCAACCCATAAGCTTCTACGGTGGAGTAGATCCCTATACAGGTAGGATAACTGAGAAGGGGCATGAGCTTGAGGGAGAAAGAATAACTGGAAAGATACTTGTCTTCCCCTACGGTAAGGGCTCAACAGTCGGCTCTTACATACTTCTAAGATTGAAGAAGAGAGGGCTGGCTCCAAAGGCGATAATAAACAAGAGATGTGAACCGATAATAGCTGTCGGAGCAATAATAGCCGACATACCTACAGTAGATATGGTTGAGACATCTCTCATAGAGACGGGAGACCACGTAGAGGTTGAGGGAGCAGCAATCAAGGTTAGAAAGCTTAGAGACTAGGATTCAGGTATAATGTATGGTCCCTCAGGTATAGCCGTTATCCCCGCATCTCTTCCAACAATCTCATACGCTTTCTCCAACGCCTCCTCCAAGCTTCCAGCCTTCTCCATGAGGAAGTCTCTAGCCGTCCCCTCATCAATATTGTGGCTTACAAGTATTATCTGGCTCTTCTTGAGAGCCCTTGCAAGTATCTGAACCTGCCACTGGTCGAAGACCGGCTCCTCAGCCTTTATCCTCTCTATCATCTCCTCCGGGCTCTTCAAGCCCTTTGCGAGCTTCAGGAACTCTATGTGTCCTCCAAGTCCATCCAAGCACTCGGAGGCAATTATGATTACTCCACCGTCCTTAACTATCATCGAGGCCGTGTCTATTCCCTTAACTGCTTGGTATAGGTCTCTGTCTAGGGGGAAGCCTCCATTCGTTGTGATGACTATCTCGGTCTTCTCCTCGGGCTTCACCCTCATAAACCTGTCTAGATGCTTTACCCCATCTAAGTGGGCGGCGAATGGGTCTCCAGCAAATATTCCCGTAACCTTCTTCTCCTTGTTCAGCGTCACGTTAAGGATGAAGTTAAGACCAGTCTTCTTAGCGAACTCGACCATATCCTCGTGGATGGGGTTTCCCTCAAGAACACCTGTCCTCGCATTCGGGTGATCCACCATCCTGAAGCTATGGTTACTGAATATCGCTCTCTCACCAGCCACTCCAGGCAGCATGCTCTTCCTACCTCCACTGTATCCGGCGAAGAAGTGGGGCTCAATCAACCCTAACCCCATCACAAAATCCGATTCAAGAACCATTTTATTCACTTCAATCGGTGTTCCATGGGATGTCTTCTCCCCGAGATACTCTATCTGGTCGGCTTCCACGGCCACGTGATTAACTATTGGGATGCTTCCAGCGATTTCTTCTCCAACCATCTCCCTAATCTCTCTCTCAGAGACAGGTTCATGGAACCCCGTCGCAACCAGGATTCTTAGATTAGAGTCTCGGCTATTCTCTCTAACATATCTCACAACCGTTGGCAAGATAGTCCTCGATGGAAACGCTCTTGTTTTGTCCGGGATAATTAGGAGAGGATTCTTGGAGTCTTTGAGGAATTCCTTTAGCGGGGGGCTGCCGATAGGGTTCTCCAGACTTCTGGCAACCTCTCCATCGATGTCGGAGATAACCGGAGCCTCCCTCGAATAAAGTATCTGAGCATCTTCAGGTAGATTAGCTTCGAGATAACCCCTACCATATGGAAATCTTACAAGCATCTAGGGAAAATTCATCTAGATTATATTTTAATGCTTTGCTAGGTTATCAGGTCTATTATGTCCAGTATTAGGCTTCTTCCAAGGATTGCTGAGGCTAGGCTTATCCCGATGATTATCGCTGAGACCACGGCTATCACTATACTCTTCTTATTCACTTTGTCGAATACTGCTGCGACTTTCGCTTCTCCCCCATATCCTCTAAGCTCTAAAACCTTCCCAACGGTGTCTGCGCGCTCTATAGCGTTTAGGGTTAAGGGGACTAGGAGGGGTATGAATGCCCTGGCTTTCCCAATCCACCCCTTATCAACCATCGTGTGTGCCCTCGCTCTCTGAGCATCTATTATCCTCTCAAACTCCTCGATGTATAGTGGGATGAAGTTTAATGCGAGTGTAAGCATTAGGGCGTATTGGTAGGGAACCTTGAAGTATAGTAGGGCGTTAGTCATCTTGGATGTCTCGACAACAGCCAGGTATATCAGTAGGGGGAGGACGAAGATGAACATCCGTAGAACGGAGATGAATCCCAGGTAAAGGCCCTCAGCGCTTACTGGAAGACTCCCACCTATAATCGGGACCCCGGGGGGAATCAGGTAGAAGACAGCTTCACCTGGAACCGTCAGCCCAAATATTAGGCCTATGACGATTATTATAAGCCAGAGCCCCTTGAGCTTGATAATCATGTTTCCTAGGATTCCAGCCGCTGCAGCCGTCAATATTATTGTAGCCAGAATTACTGATAGGGAGATGTAGTCGTAGAAGACTAGTCCTGCAACTATGTATGCGGCTATCCATATTAGCCCGATTCTCGGGTCTAGGTCTCCCATCCTAGACTTGACGTGACCTAGCATTTACACACCTCCATACCTCTTCAACCATCTCATCAACCTTAACTATACGGTTGTTTATTCCTAGAGGTTTAAGCTTGTTTGAGAGAAGAGTTATCTGGGGTGGGAGGAGGCTGCATGAGGCGAGGGCGTCGATATCGGTTAGGACGCTTCTAACGTCATCATCTTTCACGACGACGCCATTGTTCATCAATATCACTCGCTTAGCATACTCGGCTACGGTTACTATCTGGTGTGTTACGAGGATTATCGTCATCCCCATCTCCTCGTTAAGCCTCTTAGCCAAGTCCATAACCTGCCTCGAGTCACGGTGGTCTTGACCAGTGGTAGGCTCATCCATAAGCATTATCTCAGGCTTCATCGCCACCACCGCAGCCAACGCAACCTTCTGCTTATCCCCTCTCGAAAGAAATCTTGGAGAGAGGTCTAAGAATTTCCTCAGATTGAATAGCTCGACGACTTCCTCAACTCTTTTATCAATCTCTTCCCTCGGAAGCTTGAGGTTCTTGAGGCCGAACTCTATCTCCTCTCTCACGGTGACCGCGAAGAGCTGCTCATTCGGGTTCTGGAAGACAAGCCCTATACGCTTCGCCAGCTCAGATACCTTAGCGTTCTTCGTGTTAACCCCAGCGACCCAAACCTCTCCACGCGTGGGCTTCAGGAGTCCTAGGATTAGTTTGAGGAGCGTCGTCTTACCTGAACCATTGTTCCCTATTATTGCGGCGAACTCTCCTCTCGGAATCTTGAAGCTTACATCCTTCACTGCATAGTTTTCTCCATCATAGGTGAACCAGACATTCCGTAAATCTACGACGGTCTCAGCCATCTTTCACAATCCTCCTTGAAATCTCTTGATAAGCTTCTTCAACCGTTAGGGGGAGGATATTGAATTGAAGGCCGTTCGACCTGGCCTTGACGGCGAACTCAACAACTTGGGGAAGCCTTATTCCTAGACTGTTCAGCTCCCTCCATCTTCCAAACACTTCCTCAGGCGCTCCAACAAGTTTAACCTCCCCCTCATCCATCACCATAATCCTATCACTATACTCGGCTAGATACTCAACCTCATGAGATATCATTACGATTGTTTTACCATATTCTTTATTGAGTTTGCTGCAGAGCTGGAAGACTGAGCGCACCCCTATTGGGTCTAGGTCACTTGTAGCCTCATCTAGAACCAGGACCTCCGGGTCTGTGACAAGGGTCGCAGCTATTGCAACCCTCTGCTTCTGGCCCCCGCTGAGATTCCGTGGATGCCTCTTCATGAGGTCCCTAATCCCCATTATGTCGGCAACCCTGTAAGCCTCCTTCAACGCATCCTCTCTCGAGGCGCCCCTCATAACCTGGCCGAATAGAAGCTCCTCCTCAACACTTCCCATTATCAGCTGGCTCTCAGGGTCTTGAAAGACGAGTCCAACCTTCCTTGCGAGATCCACCGTCCTATGTCTGAGTGTATCTAGTCCAGCTACCTTGATCCTGCCCTTGAACTCTCCCATGGTGTAGTGGGGGACTAGGCCGTTGAGAGCCATCGCCAGGGTAGTCTTCCCAGCGCCGGTAGGGCCTATAATCGAGAAGAACTCTCCCCTCCTAACGTCGAAGCTTACTCCACGGAGCACCCAGTCCTCGGAGGTGGGATACTTGTACCAGACATCCTCAACTTCGATTATCTTGTCGCCGCGCAACCCGCCGCCCCCCTTAATTGTTGGGGATAAAAAGATTTTTGGGTTTTAGATCATCCCCTGCCTCACCAACACTGGTTTGACGAGCTTGTAGAGTATCGGCG
Organism: uncultured Nitrososphaeria archaeon; assembly: GCA_964440495.1. GTDB lineage: Archaea > Thermoproteota > Nitrososphaeria_A > Caldarchaeales > Wolframiiraptoraceae > Benthortus. Next base: position 45,984 of record CAYTSD010000003.1, read on the forward strand.
TGACTATGATTGTTATTAGTAGTGTCGGTATCCCTACACCTATCCAGCCGAAGAGCCACCAGGCGATGAACCCTGTCCCGAAGTTTATGTCGAATCTAGTGAACTGCTTCTGGGTGAACCCTGTTCCAGTAAGCCCTATCCACGTGAAGAGCGCGAAGAGAGTCCAAGAGACGACCACGACTACCACTGCTGCAAAGATGTGGAAGAGTATCGGCACATCTCCCCTCTTCTTAATGAACGGCTGAGCCATGAAAGCTGCCAGCAAGAATGATCCCCCATGGGAGGGGATATTGGCCGGCGGGAAGGGGCTTGAGGTAGCGATCATCGTCAGGATCCCTACTAGGATCGCTATCCCAATCTTCTCCGCGACGTTTGTCTGGGTTGCGAGTAGGTAGGCTGCCAGCATGTAAATCGCTATACTTGGAGCAAACTGTGCGCCGCCTATCTGCGTGAACCTTCCAGCAGCATGGGCCAGGAAGACTAGGGCGAGGAGCGCCGCGGCCAGGGCAATCTGTTTCGAGTTCATTGCGTCAGGTTGATGAATTTGAGGCTGATATAAGCTTTATGCTACTTTGCGCTTATTGTAGATAAGTTTTGCGCACAATAACGCTGTTTTAATGCCATCAATGCCCATGAGACAAAAACATAGCTAGGAAACCTCAAAACATGGCTTAAACCTAATACCTATGTGCCGAGGCAGATTCCGGACGCCGTCGCCGAGACCTTGAAGACCCTTAGGGAGTATAGGGTTAGGATTATGGTGGCTGGGTTCTCTGGATGGCCTGACGCTGGAAGCGTCTCAACACTCGCCGTAGGCTACCTGAAGGATAAACTGGATGCTGAGAAGCTCTGGGAGATTAGTGGGCAGGGCTTCTACGACCTTACCTCAACCCGTCCCTACGTGAGGATTAGGGCGGGTCTCCTCATAGACCTTAAGCTTCCCTCAACCGAGCTCTATCTCTGGAGAAGCCCCATGAGGGATAAGGCGATTCTAATCCTCCTCGGCGGCGAGCCCAGCCTCGACTGGGAGAGCTATGTAGAGAGGGTCTTAGAGGTTTGCGAGGCCGCTGGAGTCGGTAGAATCTACCTTATAGGAGGGGTCTTGGACAGCGTCCCCCACACGAGGACGCCGAAGATAACGGCTGTGGCGAATATGGAGCATCTGCGAAAGGAGCTCAGGGTCCTCGACCTAACGCCCTCAGACTACAATGGCCCCTCAAGTATCCACAGCTACCTGATGTTTAAGGCGAGGGAGAGGGGGGTGGAGGCCCTGGGTCTCTGGGGCCATGCGCCAAGCTACATAAGCATGCCCAACGCGAGGGTCGCTCTCCACGTCCTCCGTAAGCTTGTCGGGATGCTTGGGATAGAGCTTGATATGGGGGAGCTTGAGGAGAGGGCTGAGGAGCTCGAGGAGGAGGTTAACCGGATGATGAGCGAGAACCTCGAGCTTCAGCGACTAGTCCGCGCCCTCGAGATGAGCTACGACAGAGAGCGTGGCCCATCCTACATCAGCTAGAGAGCTCCTCGGAGACCCTCCTAAGCTCCTCCTCGAATATCCGATAGGTCTCATCGTCGTAGAGGCAGAAGATAACCCTCCTAACCCTTCGGCTGCCAGACCTCAGGAAGTCGACAGCCGCCCTAAGCATTATCTTGGCGCATCTATCCTTCGGGAACCCGAAGATTCCTGTGGAGATTGCTGGGAAGGCTATGCTCTCGAGGTTGTTCTCTTCGGCAAGCTTTAGGGCGCTGAGCGTCGCATCTCTGAGCTTCCTGTCCTCGTCTCCCTCACCCATTCTCGGCCCAACCGCGTGGATAACCTTCTTGGCCTTCAGTCTACCGGCCCCCGTTATCACGGCTCCGCCGACAGGGCAGTACCCAATCCTATCACACTCCTCCTGTATCTCCCATCCACCCTTCCTGAGGATTGCCCCAGCAACCCCTCCACCCATCTTAAGCCTAGAGTTAGCCGCGTTGACGATTGCATCGACCTCAAGCTCGGTTATATCGCCCTTGACAAGCTCTATAACCGCGTCGTCAACCCTCAGCATACATCGAGAAGCGTAGAAAAGAGAATTAATCCTTTCCCCTCACGCTCCGGGGTTGCCGTGGATGGAAATCTTTTTAGGTGGAGCTGTGGGCTGGAGGCTGGAGTAAGGGCAGGCGTCATGGTGGAGGTTAAGCTTCTGGAAGAGGATGAGAAGAGCGTTAAGCTCCAGCTCTCTAAGCTACCCCTAGCCGTAGCCAACACCATTAGGAGATTCACGATAAACGAGGTTCCAACGATGGCGGTTGAGGAGATACTCGTGATAGAGAACAGCTCCTCTATGCCCAACGAGGTCTTAGCCCATAGAATCTCGCTGATACCCTTCACCTCCGATATAGACCGCTACGTGGCCCCGGAGGAGTGTGACTGCGGAAGCAGGCTGGGGTGTGAGAGATGCGTAGTCCGATACATCCTGAGAGCAGAGGCGAGGGAAGACCCCATAACAGTCTACTCAGGGGACATGATTCCAGAGGACCCTGAGACGACGGTTAAGCCCGTCAGCCCCAAGATACCGATAGTCAAGCTTGCGCCAGGCCAGAGAATCGAGATGGAGCTCTACGTCAGGGTTGGACGCGGGAGAAAGAACGCTAAGTGGCAGGCTGCGGTCTCCTCCCTCTACGAGCCTAAGAACGGCGACAGGGAGAGCAGAATCCTCTACGTAGAGTCCATAGGGTTCCTCCCACCGAAGAGGATACTTATTGAGGCTGCCAAAGCTTTGGAGAAGAAGAGCGAGGAGCTTGCGGAAAAGCTTGAAGCAGCACTTACAGGCGGTGGAAGCAGTGGTGAGCAGGAGGAAGGTGGTTAAGCCTGGGAGGAAGAAGAGCTTGATAAGCCAGATTCCTAAGAAGGTTTCAAAGACGAGGTTCTGGAGAAGGATACTTGAGGAGGCTGAGCGCCCCAGGAGGAACTGGAGAGCCGTCAACCTCTACAAGCTTGAGCGGCTGACAAGCAAGGGAGACGTCGTCTATGTTCCGGGGAAGGTTCTGGGGGCTGGGGAGCTTACCCACCCGATAACAATCTCGGCTTTCTCCTTCTCGAAGACAGCATATGAGAAGCTTCTCAAGTCGGGGAGCACAGTCCTAACCACGGAGGAGTTCGCTGAACGCTACCCTAGGGGAAGCGGCGTCAAGCTGATAGGCTAAATAAAGAAAAAGGATTTTGAATAGGTTTCCCTCAGAGGGGGAGAACCTCTCTCCCAAGATGGGTGTTCAACACTATCCCAGCGGATGCATAGAGTGCCAGTAGCCCGCAGAGAATCCCCTCGGCGCCCGCAACCCTCAGCAGAGCAACCGAGCCGCCTGCAGCCAAGGTGAAGAAGGCTGCTGAGAGGAGGAAGAACAGTATCGTCAAGGTCACGAAGACCGCTGGCACAGCGAACCTAGTTATCTTGAAGGAGCCCACGGTTAGGTATAGGGTGAAGATCCCCCACATCAGCATCACGTATCCAAGCTCGACCGTGGATAGTTGGACGACCTTCAGCCAGTTTAAGAGAGTCGCTAGGGAGAGTCCGAGCCAGAAGAGTCCATAGGATGTGAAGGCTGTTAGGCCGAAGATGTCGCCACGTTTGCCGTCGATTATCCCAGCTATTACCTGGGCAATACCTCCATAGAAGAATCCATAGCAGAAGGTGACTAGGGGGACTTCGACGAGGCCTGCGTTATGGATGTTTAGGAGAACGGTCGTCAACCCGAATCCAGCGAGACCCAGCGCTCCAGGATTGGCTAAACCTCCTTCCTTGGACATGTCAAAGTTAAAGTCTCCCTAATTAATAAATAATCCAACCCTCCTAAGACCCATAAATATCGATGCTATTTTCATCGAAGTTTATTAATGGGTTTTTATATAACAGCAGCCTCGATAATATTGTAGGGCCATGAGGAGGAAGAACTTTTCTAAGTTCTTCTCCCCGCTTATCCTCTCGCTCCTAATCCTCGGCACACTCTCCATAGGCTTAAGCCAGCAGATAATAACCACCTCCTCCACAACACTAATCACAATTCCTGAAACCACGTTGACCACGGTGATAAGTAAGCCTGGAACCACGAAGACTGTAACCATAGTTCATGGAGGCTACAGGGTCATCTACATCGAGAAGAGGCCGAATCAAGAATGCGTGCTGGTGGTGGAGGGCACCCCTATGAAGGAGATAACTATTCCAGCCGCAACCATACCTGGCACCACGGTCGTCTATACGCTTCCAGCCTCAACCTATGAGACAACCATTATCCGAACCGAGGGTGGAACAACTCTAACGACCACGAGGCCTGAGGTTGTCGAACAGGTTGTAACTGTAGGCGTCCCTCCAGTTGTCGTTACTATGACCGCCCCTGTCCCCGTTTATGGAGAGGTTCTAGAACACTGTCAAGTTATAACGGTAACAATCATCAACAGGATTGAAGCCTCCGAGGGCGCAACCGTGCTCGTAGCCTTCCCAGGATTCACTCTAAAGGGAACAGTCTTTACTATTCCAACGCTCCTAGCCACTCAGCCTGTGACGACAACCAAAACCACGACAAAGACGGGAACAACCTACACTAGAACAATTGAGAGGTCTGGTGAAACAACTGTTAAGACTATAGCCTTTCCAGGGACAACCGTTACAAAGACGATTGTGAAGTCTGGGAAGGTTATCACTTCAATAGTTACCTATGTGACAACAATCTCCAAGCCTCTTACACAGACCACGCATCCTCCGAAGCCTCCCAAGAAGACTACCAAGCCTCCTAAACCTCCGAAGCCGCCTAAACCCTCAAAAACAATCACAACATCAACGACCCAAGCTATACAGCAGATTCCAACAACATTACTACTCATACTGATAGCTGCAGCCGCTTTGATAATAGTTGCAGCTGCGATAATTCTTCTATCGAGGAAGCACGGAGAGAGGGGTGAGTCTGTTCCTCCCCCGCCTCCTCCACCTCCAACCTACCATATTGAGGGTAAGAAGCTTTGAAGGCGATAGGATTCCTGGTTATGGGTCTGGCGATAGGCCTGCTGTTAGGCTCGGTTGTAAGTTTCCTCACACTTGTTCCATCAACTCAAACAGTAACGATAACTCATACATTAACGGTGACTCAGGAGTCCACTCTAACCGTAACTCAGCTGGTCACCGTCTCCTATACCTTGACTACTCAGCAGAGGTCTACGGAGACCTTGGTAACCGAGAAGCCTCAGCCTCCCTCCTTTCCATACATCTATGAGAAGCCTGGCAACTGGAACGGTAAGTGTATAATCTTTGTCCATGGAATGGGGAGGGATAAGTCTGTGTGGAGGAGGGATATGGATGAGTTCAAGAAACATGGCTACTGCGTCTTCGCATTCGACCTACCACACCACGGCGAGAGAGGAAAATATGCTCCAAGATACTTCTACGATGTCGTCAAGACAGGGTCGCAGGAGATACTTGAGATTGAAGATTTCTTGAGAGCGGATGGAGCCGATGAAGTATACCTGATAGGGAGGAGTCTTGGAAGCATTACGGCGGGAGTGGCTCTCGGCGACAGTGGGATAGAGAAAGCTGTGCTACTCCTGGCCGCAGCCAACCTTACCTACGTTCTCTCACACATTCAGCCTAAAACCGATGAGGAGAGAACGATGATTGAGGAGCTTCTAAGCAGCCCTGAGAAGCTCATGGATATAGACCCGCTCTACCACCTCCCAGACTACAGGGGGCGGATACACTTCCACTGCGGCGAGAAAGACCCCCTTCTCCCACCGCCAACCTGTCAGATGGCCTATGACTCAGCGGCTTCAGCCTCCGAGAGGAAGCTCATCTGGCACGACCTTGGACACTGGATGCCTCTAAACGAGTATCTAGAGGATGCCCTCACATTCTTTGAAGCAGGCTCAAAAACCCTCAGCAAACTTCTTGAAATGGTTGAGATACCATCAACCTGTGGAAATGGTGTATGCGACCTAGGTGAAGATTGGAGAACATGCCCCTACGACTGTATAGGTAAAAGACTCTTCGTCGGATTTCAGCTACACATAGAAGAAAACCCGGGGAAGCCAATTTACTATAATGAGAGTGAAGGGGTCTTCATGAAGTACGCTGAGACCCTTGACAGACTCGCATCACTCTTTGAGAAATATGGTGCGAAGCTCTCGATTCAGACGGAGAAACAGTTCGCGGAGGCTGACGTAAAGTTCGGCCGATTCATCCTCAGAGAGTTGCTGGAGAGAGGACATGGGGTAGGGGTTCAAAGCCACCTAGGACACCACATAAAGGAGCTGGGGCTGAAGACAGATGAGCAGAAACTTGAATACAATAGAAGGGTTAAGGAGATAGTTGCTGAGGCATTGGGGCGGGAGCCTACCAACATTGGAGGAGGATTCGAGCTCGAGAATATTGGATTACTGGGAGTATGTGATGGATGTTTGGGATTCGTCTCTATGACAGCTGTTGAGAAGCCCTACTATAGGGCCACAATGATCTCCCCCTCAAGGCTTCATCCATGGATACTCCCACCAGTCCAGATGATAGACCTGAGGACGAGCGGATGGCTGAGCCACGACGAGTCCGGAACCATAGTCTATATTCCAGGCTGGTATAAGTCCAGCGTCTTCGAGATAGACTGTAGGAGAGATGAAGGCTGCTTCGACGCCGTTAAACAGTCCTTCCAAGAGGCGTTAAAAGACATGGAGGAGGGGAAGATCAACACGTGGTGGGTGAGCTCCCATCTCTACCAGTGTGGAGACTCTGAGGAGGAGGTGGAGAGGGTGATGGAGGCCTATGAGGAGTGGCTCAGCTCCCTGAAGCCCCTAAAGGATAATGGGACAATAGTCTTCCTAACCTTCGACGAGATGGCTGAAATATATCTGAGATGGGAGAAGGCGAGGCAGACGGCGGCTTCCTCGTAGAGGTCGGCGGAGGGGTTATATACTCACGTCAATCCACCATCAGCGGGTGCTGGCTTGCAGGAGCTCGCGGAGAAGCGGTTGATAGTGGTTGACGCCTCGGGTCAGAGGCTTGGACGCATGGCCTCGAAGATAGCTAAGCTTCTACTCAGCGGGTTCGAGGTCTCGGTGGTCAACGCTGAGAAGGCTGTGATAACTGGGACGAAGAGCGCTGTGCTCCCACGATACCTAAAGCTTCTCAGGAGGAGGCAGTTCTCGTCGCATAAGGTGGTTAAGGTCTGGTATCCTAGGAGGCCTGAGAGGATTGTCTGGCTGACAATAGCCCGGATGCTGCCTAGGAAGACTCCGCGTGGAAGAGCGGCTGAGAAGAGGCTCAAGGTCTATGTGGGAGTCCCACAGAACCTCGAGAAAGCCGAGAAGATAAGCTTCCCCGAAGCAGCCCTAGGAGAGGCGAGAAGCAGGTCGGGTAGACTCATAAGATACATAACCGTGAAAGAGTTGAGCAAGGAGCTGAGCGGAGGGAGGATAAAGCTTGACTAAGGTTATGGGGCCTTTCGTTGGGAAGAGGAAGACCGCCGTCGCCCGCCTAATAGTTAGACCCGGGTCTGGAAACATCTACATCAATAATCAGCCTCTCCAACGCTTCGGCAACGAGATAGTCAGGTCAAAGATACTTACACCGCTCTACTTTGACGAGAAGTTCTGGAAGAGCCACGACTTTGACGTCAAGGTCAATGGAGGCGGAATAATGGCCATAGCCGACGCAGTCTCCTTCGCGATAGCCAGAGCACTCGCATCCAGGAGCGCAACCGCTGAGAAGAAGCTTAAGGAATACAACCGCGTCCTCCTCGCGGGAGACCCGAGGCAGGCTGAACCCAAGAAGCCAAACCGCTACTCCGCGCGGAGATTCAAGCAGAAATCCTATAGGTAGAAGTCTTCTTAACCTTTATTAGCTCTAGAAATCACGGTAGCTCGTGGAAGCAAGAAAGAAAATCTTGGAGAAGGTTGAGAAGGATGCTAGCTTCTATGAGGGACATTTTCACGGATGCTCCCAGTCAGCTCTCCTAGCCCTGATAGACGCCCTAAATCTTCCAAGAGACTCCGCGTTCAAGGCCGCGACAGCCCTAGCAGGCGGGGTAGGGCTACTAGGATACGTGTGCGGGGCCTTCACTGGTGGAGTTATGGCTATAAGCCTGAAGTTTGGGAGGGACTACGACGACTTCTTCGCCCACGACCCCGAGTATAAGAGACGCAAGGCCTACGAGCTTGCCAGAAAATTCCATGACAGATTCGTGAAAGAGTTCGGCAGCTGCATCTGCAAAGACATCCAGAAGAGAAAGTATGGAAGATGGTTTAACCTAGCCGACCCAAAGGAGCTCGAGGAGTTTGAGAAGGCTGGAGGCCACAGCCCAACCGGATGCCCCGAAGTTGTTGGAAAGGCTGCTAGAATCGCCGCCGAAATAATCTTAGAAGCCGAGGAGAATAAAGATTAAACGAGTCAGGTCTGCAAAGGAGATTTTAGGCGGCCTGCATCCGAGAGACATCTCTCGAAGTATTTGCATTCCGAGCAGGGAAAATTAGGGTGTAAGCTTCTCACGGGATTTCAGTAGGCTGAGCGGGGTAGGTCATGGGCACTAAGGTCTCGGAGAACTGTCTCGGAGGCAGGCTCCAGCTACCCCTAATAAAGGTTCCAGCTCTTCTCTTTTCTGATAAGTTAAAATACTGTGTGCTCCGAGGGATAGCTCGGAAACAGTCATGATGTTCCCTATCCGCTGCTTCACATGCGGCGCCTTGATAGCCGATAAGTGGGAGGAGTATAAGTCTAGGGTTGACGCTGGAGAGGAGCCTGGGAAGGTCTTGGACGACCTAGGGGTCAAACGCTACTGCTGTAGGAGGATGTTCCTAACCCACTACGAGGTATTCGACGAGATAATCGAGTTCCATACAATCTTCGGTTCAAAACCCTATTCCCCAAGGTGAGAATAGAATGCATGGAATCCCGATTAAGAGCGTAAAGGCAAGGGTCGTGTACAATAGTAGGGGACAGGAAACAGTCGAGGCTGAGGTTGAGGTTGAGGGAGGATTTGGGAGAGCGGCGGCCCCAGCTGGAGCAAGCAAGGGTGAGAAGGAGGTAGCATACTATCCGCCTGGAGGAGCGGCGGAGGCCGTCAAACTAATCAACACGCAGCTCGCCGCAAGGCTCGTAGGACTGGATGCCTCCGACCAGAAGCTGGTTGAAGATGAATTGAGAAAGTTTGATGGGACGGAGAACTTCAGCAGGCTTGGAGGGAACTCCGCCTTCGCGGTCTCACTCGCATCAGCTTTAGCGGCTTCAGAGGCCAAGGGTGTACAGCTCTTCCAGCACCTCAAGCTCACCGACGACCCTAGGCTACCCTACCCGCTTGGAAATGTTATCGGCGGAGGGAGACATGCTGGGAAAGGCGCACCCGACTGGCAGGAGCTCCTAGTAATCCCAGTAGGCGCACCCGACATAGCCTCAGCGGTCAAGGCGAACTTCCTAGTGCATAAGAGGGCTGGAAGGCTTCTAGACAAGGAGCTCGGAGGATTCACCCTCGGAAGAGGGGATGAGGGAGCCTACGCACCCCCAGTAAACACTGAGAAAGGGCTGGAGATACTGGGTCAAGCCGCCTCAGAGATCTCCGACGAGCTCGGATTCGAGGTCAGGATAGGCGTGGATGTCGCGGCCTCAAGCCTCTGGGACCCTGGGGAGAAGCTCTACATCTATCCAACCGAGGGTGCGAAGCTGAGTAGGGAGGAGCAGATGCAGAGGGTTGCTGAGTGGGTTGACCGCTTCAAGCTCTACTACGTTGAAGACCCACTGGATGAGAACGATATGGATGGATTCGCCGAGCTCTCCAAGATGGTTAGGGGGAAGACCCTTGTATGCGGCGACGACCTCATAGTCACGAGACCCGACATACTCAGAGAAGCGGCGGACAGAGACGCCGTCCAAGCAGTGATAATAAAACCCAACCAGGTTGGGCTGCTTACGGTTGCGATGGAGTCTGTTAAGCTTGCGCTCGAACGTGGAATAGTTCCAGTAGTCTCCCACAGGTCGGGTGAGCCTCCTGAAGGACACTTGGCGCAGCTTGCCGTCGGATGGGGAGGCAAGGTGTTGAAGGCAGGTGTGATGGGTGGAGAACGTGTCGCAAAGGCGAATGAGCTTCTAAGGATAGGTGAGATAATCGGGATGAATAGGATGGCGGTGCTTCCATGAGCGGCGAGAAACAGGCTGAGGAAGCAAAGGTAAAGGAGACCATACAGGAGATACTTGTGAGAAACGCCGTCCACATAGGCTCGAAGATAAAGGTCAAGCATATGGAGCGATTCATCTATAGGCTTAGACCCGACGGAGTCTACCTAATAGACATAAACAAGACCGTTGAGAGGCTTCAGGTGGCCGCACGCTTCATCTCATTCTATCCTCCTGAGAAGGTAGTGGTGGTCTCAACCCACGTCTACGGAGTGAAGCCTGTCCAAAAGTTCTGCGAGCTCACCGGATGCATACCGATAACCGAGAGATTCGAGCCTGGGTCTTTCACAAACCCCCAGCTTGAAACCTACATGGAGCCTGAGCTTATACTGGTCTCAGACCCCAGATATGATAGGCAGGCGGTTGTGGAGGCGAAGATAGCTAGGATACCTGTAATAGCTATGTGTAGCACCGATAACACCTGTGGGGACGTTGACCTGATAATCCCCATGAATAACCGTGGCAGGCTCTCGCTTCCCTACGCGTTCTGGTATCTTGCTCAACGGGTCTTGATTGAGCGTGGAACACTTACACCTGAACTCGCCGAGAACATTAAGCCCGAAGACTTTCTAGCGGTTCAGACACCTGAATAATTTTCTCATGGCTTAAGCCTCGTCCCCCTTACTCTCTCACCCCTCACAGCAGACTCGACGACACCCTCCCTCAACCCATTCACCACATATACTTCTACACCCTTCTCAGCCGCCCGGAACCCTTCCTCAAGCTTCCTAACGATTCCTCCTGTAACGTCTTCAACCGATTCTCCGAGAGGCTCTATAGGCATCCCAGGCCTGAACTCCTCCGCTAACACAACTCTATTGGTTGCCCTATCCCTTACATAGACCCCGTCGACGTCCACAGCATAGATTAGTCGGTCTGCCCTCAGCCTCGACGCCATGTAGGATGCGATAGCGTCTCCTGAGAGAACCGTGAATCCCAGCTCTCTATCGAAGACCACGTCTCCACATGTAACTGGCGCTAGGCCTAGGTCGAGTGCCGAGAAGACTGGCTCAAAGTTGCATGCGAGGATTCTGCCGGACTTTGTCAGGATTATTGTTGAGGCAGGCACACCTATAGACTTCAAGCCTGAGTGTGAGAGTATCTCGACGACCTCTAGGTTGAGTCTCCTGACAGCGATAGCGGTTTCAACGAAACCCTCCAAGTGTCTGGCGCTCCTATATCCCTCGGAGACATCGTAGCGTTTCGCGACTGGGTGAGCATAGGAGCCTCCTCCATGAACCAGTATAAGCGGCTTACCCGCATTGGATAGTTCTTCTCCAAGCCTCTCCAGAACCCTCCTCCTCAAGGTGAAGGGCTTATCCTTCTCGGTTATCAGCGAGCCTCCAAGCTTCAGGACGACAAGCTCCCTCAACTTTCCTCCTCCCTAACACCCTCAGCCATAAGCCTAGGAACCATAACCCTAAACCTCTCCCCAACTCTCTCTGCGACGGCTCTCAGCCTCGCTTCATCGGCTACGGCGATGACGCATCCGCCTCCTCCCCCACCCGTGAGCTTAGCTCCTAAGGCCCCAGACCTAAGGCAGAGCCTGACCGCCTCCTCTATCTCAGGCGAGGAGACCCCAACCTCTCTAAGCATCTCCTGATTCCTGAGCATGAGTCTTCCAAGGGTCTCTGTGTCGGCGGCCTTGAGCGCCTCGACAGCCTCCCAGACAAGCCTCTCAGCCTCCTCCAAAAGAGCCTTAAACCTCTCAGGATGCATTTCAGCGAACCTCCTAACACGGGCGACCATCTCACCGGTCCTCCTAGTCTTTCCCGTGTCGACGAGAAGTATGTTCCCAGCCTTGAACCCCATCCTCCTAAGCCCCTCACCCCTCACGTAGACTCCCCCGCCTCCCAGAGCAGCTATAGTAGGATCTATCCCAGAAGGGTTGTAGTGGGCTATCCGTTCACCCTCCATCCCAGCCTCCAAAACCAGTGGAAGATCTATCCTATTTGAGGCGAGGAGGGAGACCGCTGCGGCTGAGGCCACGGAGACCGAGGCCGAGGAGCCTAGTCCAACGCTTAGAGGGATCTCCGACTCTATTCTCAGCCTAATCCCGCCCCCGTATCCAAGCTTCTCTGCGACGTATTCGGCTGCCTTCACAGCCGGGTTAGGTTTACTCCATCCAGCCAGCTCTACTCCTTTGCCCCCTTCCTCGGCTTCAGCCCTCGCCCTAAGCCCTATAGCCACTACGAGAGCAGGCTTCCCGTAGACTACGAAGTGTTCCCCGAAGAGTATTACCTTCCCAGGGGCTGAGGCGGCTCTCCTCACCTCTCCCCCAACTCCCTCCTCCTACTCTCATATATCAACGGGTGGACTATGCCGTGAATGTACTCGATGAACTCGGATTCAGGCATCCGTGTGAAGGATGTTACGACACAGTTCCTCGTAAGCCCCATAACCCGGTTCGTCCCACTCACGGTGAAGACTATGTACCAGATGTTACCATGCTGGAGATACTCCTCGTAGAGGGCTGAGTTCTTCAAGCTCCCGCCGTAGAGGGCGAGCTTATCAACCTCTGGGAAGTCGAGTCCATCGAAGTAGATTACCTTGGTTCCCTCAGGGTTACGTTCATGAAACTCGCGCATAACCTCTGGAAGTATACGTGCCTCTACAACCGCTTTGTAGGAGAGGAAGAGGTGATGGGAGAGAAGGGATGCGACGGCGTTGGCGAAATGCTTCTCCTGAACAACTGTCAGCAGGGTCATCCCCTCCCTCCTCCTGAAGATTATCCTAGCATCAACGGTCTTGATTATCGGAACCTTCCTACCCCTCTGGTTAACTATGATTATCTTATCTCTACTGAAGACTCCCTCAAGTATCTCGTCTCGGAGGTCTAGGTCTCTAACCTCTGTCAGAAGCTCGAAACTCTGGTCCTCCTCAACCCTCTCCTCAACGACTCTATAGTCTCGAAGCTTGTCAGCTAGCTCCTCAAACGTTGTCTCAGGCTTTATCTCGAACACCTTCGCCGCCAGCGGCATCTCTCCCCACTCTTCCACATGCTTAGATTTTAGTCTGAGCCAGAGATGAGTTTGAAGTCGTTGGGGAGATGGCTCCGCAGCCCAACCATCACCACCAAGTCTCCTCTCCTAAGCTGGAAGCTGCTTCCAGGCGTGTAGAACCTCCTCCCATTCCTCTCGACGAGGATTATTTTCGACGTGAAGCCCTTGGCCTCAAGCTCTCCAAGGGTTAGATCTACTCCGCACTCTGTCTGGACGAGGTCTAGGTCTCTCTCAGCCTCAGCCATATCTGCTAAAACCTCGCTGGCCAGAGGCTCGAACACCCTTCCAGCAACAATCCTACCCGTCACATCATAGGCGTCGACTATCGCCGTTGCTCCAGCCTCCCTGTAAACGTCTGCGAACTCCTTCCTCCCGCTAAGCACTATTATCGGGATGCTTCCAGCAAGCTTCCTAACCCTTAGAATGGAGACCAGGTTCTTCTCAACGTCCTCCCCGAGGACCAGCACAGCTCTACATCTCTCAACTCCAGCCTCCTTCAGGGTTGACTCATCCTCAACGTCTCCCTCCAGGACCTTATACCCCTCCTACTCAGAGACTTCGCAAGC
>CAYTSD010000004.1:0-57816 GCA_964440495.1 uncultured Nitrososphaeria archaeon
CTCTAGGAAGAAGATTCTGAAACTTATTGACGCATTTACTGAACGTGTTGTAGAGAGGGGTGGAAGAATAATGACGCCTGAGCTGTATGAGCTTGCCTTCGAGGTTCTCACAGTCCTAAAAGCCAGCGAATCTGAAAGACTATCAACGTTTACTATCCAAGAGGATAAGTTAAGGAAGCTCATCGAATCCTTGAGAGTTAGATTACAGGCTGAACAGGAATCGGCTGAAGAGTTTATGCGTGTCGCCGCCAAGCTTAAGAGCGATCTAGTTAGGATGCTTTTTAGGATAGTGGCGAGTGACAGCATAAAGCATGCGGACACGATGATGCTTATCCTATCCATTATTGAAAGGGGAGGTGAGGTAGAGGTAGATGAACTAGACCGTGAGATTCTTATGAATCTGTTATCTAAGGAGGAGATAGTTCACGTCCATAGCCTCGATGAGGTTAAACAATTTCTACCCCACAGGATTATCAAGATTCTAGTCGAAGCAATCGAGTACGATGAGAGAAAACATGCTCAGATTCTTAAGGAACTCTTAGACTACGCTTCAACGAAGCAGGATCACTCCAGCCAGGATCGTTAGAGCCGCCAACCCTAGAGTAAACACGTAGGTCTTCACCCTTATCGAGATTTTTAGTAGGAAGTCTATTGTTGGAATGGAGGCCGCTGTCGCTGCCGTGAAGGCAGCCAACACTATCAGAGGATTTATCCCTAGGGTTAGTGTTGGTGCGATGGAGAGGGCGTATAGGCTTCCCCCAAGCGTGGCTGGAATCCCCATCAGGAAGCTGAGCCTCAATGCTTCTCTAGGTCTATAGCCCATTAAGAGCAAGGCGAAGAGAGTTATCCCACTTCTACTTATCCCAGGTAGTGCTGAGAATCCCTGAGCAACTCCCGCAATAAGTCCCTCCAAAACTCCTACCCCTCTGCTTGAGGAGGCTTCCTCGACTCTCTCCCTCCTCCAAGAGATTATACCTGTCACGGCTAGAAGCACGCCTACCAAGATTATGGCTGCGGCGCTCTCTAAGGCCTTTAGAGAGAAGATGGCTAAGGGCACTGCCACGAGAGCCGTTGAAGCTAGGGAGGCTAGTAGAAATCTTAGGAGAGCGGCGTCCTCTCCATGAAGATGAATCCTGGGAAGGGCGGTTAAGACCTTTAGAAGCTCTCTCCTAAAGTAGATGGATGCGGCTGCAACCGTCGCTCCATTCAGGAACAGTCCAAGTAGGTAGGAGTCGCTGGCCCTAAGCCCGAAACCCATGAAGAGGAGGAGTAGAAGGGTCTTGCTGCTTACGGGAAGCCACTCAGAGACACCTTGGATAACTCCTGCTAGAAGCGCTGTGAAAGCTCCGGAAACACCCTCCAAAGCCGTTGAACCCATCTCCTTCGCCTCAACTTGGGTTGAATCCTTAAATTTTCTGCGTCGGCTGCGGCTTAGAGACCTTCAAGGAGGTTAAAGAGGTTGCGGATAATCTTAGCTGGATTCGGGGTCGTTGGGAGAAGCCTCCTCGAGATAATAGGGGAGAGAGGTGGAGAACTGAGGAGGCTCTACGGCCTAAACCCACGTTTCGTCGCCATAGTCGATAGAGGAGGAGCCGCAGTATCTGAGCAAGGCTTAGAGCCTCTACAAGCCCTCCAAGTTAAGAAGCTTAAGAAAACAGTGGCGGAGTATCCTGAGCTAGGTAGAAGAGGTCTAGGGGTTGAGGATGTCTTGGATGATGTCGAGGCAGATATCTACATAGACGCTACCCCCACAAACATTATCGACGGAGAGCCGAGCTACACTTATCTACGCAAAGCCCTCGCCAAGAAGCTCCACGTGGTGACCGTTAATAAGGGGCCCTTAGCTCTAGCTCTCCCAGCCTTAAAGGAGATCGCCAATCATAGAAGAGTGATTCTGAGGTTCAG
Organism: uncultured Nitrososphaeria archaeon; assembly: GCA_964440495.1. Classification (GTDB taxonomy): domain Archaea; phylum Thermoproteota; class Nitrososphaeria_A; order Caldarchaeales; family Wolframiiraptoraceae; genus Benthortus. The sequence goes on from CAYTSD010000004.1 coordinate 1,906, forward strand.
CGGCAGCGTCGGCGGCGGAATGCCTGTAATAGAGTTTGCCCGTCAATGCGCGATGGGTGACAGGGTCATAAGGGTTGAAGGAATATTGAATGGGACAACGAACTATATTCTCACAAGGATGGAGGAGGATGGGCTGAGCTTCGAGAAGGCTCTTAGGGAGGCTCAGGAAAAGGGATTCGCTGAACGCGACCCCACACTAGACATAAAGGGGCTTGACACAGCAGCAAAATTAGTAATCCTAGCAAATGAGGTTCTGGGAATAAAGTCAACGATACAGGATGTTAAGATAAAGGGAATCGATGAGATAAGGTTAGAGGATGTGGAGAAAGCCGCGGAGAGAGGAGAGGTGATAAGGCTTCTGGGGAAGGTTGACGGAGGGTTAAGGGTTGAGCCTACGGCAATAAGACGTGAAGACCCCCTCGCAGTCAAATATGCTATGAACGCCGTAGCATTCCATACAGAGAACTCTGGGCGACACATCATAACTGGGAAGGGAGCCGGAGGAAGGGAAACAGCTACAGCAATTATAAGAGACCTAATCCAGATTAAGGCCACCATCACCAGGGGAGGAATCTAAAATGAGGATTGTAATGAAGTTTGGTGGAACATCTCTTGGAGACGGTGAGAAAATAAGGAGAGCGGCGGAACTACTCAAGCATTATCTTGATGAAAATGAGGTAGTCGCTGTCTGTTCAGCGATGAACGAAGTCACAGACAAGCTCTTCAACCTAGTCGACAAAGCATCGAGAGGAAGGAGAAAAGATGTTGAACGTATTCTGTCGGAGTTCTCCGAGACCCATGAGAGAGCCGTAGAAGACGCGTTGAAGAACCCTGAGATCAAGGATGAAGTTAAGAGAAGTCTTGGCCGCGACCTTGAGGAGCTTAGGAGAGCGACGCTCGGAGTCCTCTATCTTAGGGAGGCTACACCGAGGTCACGTGACTACATCGTATCCTTCGGCGAGAGGCTTTCAACCAGAATCTTCTGGGGAGCCTTGAGAGAGCTCGGCGTTGAGGCCGAATATCTGGATGGAGGCTCAGCTGGGATAATCACGGACTCAAACTTTGGTGAGGCAACCCCATTAATGGAGGTCACCAGACTTGAGGTTAAGAGAAGGGTTGGAGCGCTACTAGACCAGGGGGTCACACCCGTCGTCACCGGATACATGGGGGTTAACGAGGAGGGAGTCGTGACAACTCTCGGTAGAGGAGGCTCAGACTACACAGCAACCATACTGGGATTCTGCCTCGAGGCCGACGAGGTCTGGCTCTGGAGCGACGTCGACGGGCTGATGACAGCAGACCCAAGAATCGTCAAAGACGCCCAAGTCCTGCCAAGCGTATCCTACAGCGAGGCCATAGAGATGGCGCTCTTCGGGGCGAAAGGCCTCCACCCCCGCGCCCTCGAGCCAGCGATGCAAGCTGGAATAATCGTTAGAATCAGGAACACATTCAACCCATCCAACCCAGGGACTATAATAACCTCAAAGCCTAAGAAGATGGGTGCGGTCGTTAAGGCAGTCCTACTCGTCAGAGATGTAGCCATGCTAACTGTTAAGGGTGCAAGCATGGTCGGGAAACCTGGAACAGCTGCAAGGATTCTCTCAACCCTAGCGCAGAAAGGAGTTAACATCAAGATGATCTCTCAAAGCGTCTCGGAGTCAGGTATATCGCTGATAGTTCCGAGAAGAATGTTGAGCAGGGCTTTAAGCAGTCTTGAGACCTCCCTTCTAGGAGGAGGGGTTGTCAAGGAGATTGAGGCTGAGGATGATGTCAACGTTGTGGCCGTAGTGGGAGAAGAGATGAAGGGGACGCCGGGAGTTGCTAGCAGAGTATTTGGAGCCGTAGCCTCAAGAGGGATAAACATACGTATGATAGCCCAAGGCTCCTCAGAGCTTAACATCTCCTTCGTAGTGAAGGAGGAGGATGGAGCAGAGGCCGTTAGAGCAGTCCACGAAGAATATCAGTTGAATAGGCTGGGGCTTCAACCTTGAAATAACACCTCGAACAACATTCTATAGGCTTGATAAGAGTTCAGGAGAAGGCTTGCAGCATCTGTGGAACGAGGTCAAGGCTCATCTCAGAGGCTATAGGAGTCTGTGTAAAGTGTCTAAGAAATAGAAGCGAGGAGGCATTAAGAATAGTTGAAGAAAAACATGCTAGAAGCAGAAAGCTGTTTGGTTTACCTGCTAAGCCTCCGAGAACGTCTGGAGGGATAAGATGCGTAATCTGCTCTAATGAATGTGTAATTGGAGAGGGTGAGAGGGGATACTGTGGGTTGAGGAAGAATATTGGAGGAAAGATAGACTCAATCGTGGACTCGGAGCATGGGCTGCTACACTATTACTTAGACCCACATGTAACCAACTGCTGCGCGGCATGGTTCTGTCCAGCTGGCACTGGAGCAGGTTACCCGAGATACGCTGTTAGAAGCGGGGCGGAATACGGCTACTACAATCTCGCCCTATTCTTCTATGGATGCAACTTCAACTGCCTCTTCTGCCAGAACTGGACTCACAAGAAGATAGAGGAAGGTAAGCTTGTAAGTGTCGACGAGCTTGTTGAGAAAACATTACTTAATCAGAGGATTACTTGCTGGTGCTGGTTCGGCGGCTCTCCTGAACCTCAGCTACCCTTCGCAATAAATGCATCTAGAAGGATATTGGAGGAGAAGCCTAAAAGCAGGGTTATGAGAATATGTTTTGAGTGGAATGGAAGCGGAAACCCTGCTCTTGTTAAGAGAGCTGCGGAGCTCTCCTATGAGAGCGGAGGGAACATAAAATTCGATTTAAAGGCATTCACTCCATCCATTCACAAGGCATTAACCGGTCAAGACAATAAGCAGGCTTTACACAACTTCGAGATGATTTATAGAGAGTTTTATGAGAGGAGGAGGGAGGTGCCTGTTCTAACCGCTACGACGCTTCTCGTCCCACATTATGTTGACGCCGAAGAGGTTGAGAAGATAGCTGAGTTCATAGCAGACCTAAGCCCCGATATACCATACAGTCTACTAATATTTCACCCAGATTTCATGATGAGCGATGTAACCGTCACTCCCAGGAGGCAGGTTGAGGAATGCTATAAAGCTGCTTCAAAGCATCTGAAAAATGTAAACATCGGGAATATCTCTCTTCTCGGATTGGCTGAGGCTGGACTATAGTCTCCATTCAACCGGCATGAATCTATAGCGTCGATAGGTTGCCGGAGGCCTTCCCACGACAGCAATCGGATAGCCGCAGAACTTGCATCTATTCTTCTCATCTAGATGCCACTGGGTTATGTCGAAGCCCTCTCTAGCGATTACGAGTTTACCGCATCCCGGGCAATAGGTGTTCTCGTAGGGATGGCCTGGAACATTCCCAACATAGACGTAGTTCATCCCCTCCTCCTTAGCAACCTTCCAATGACGCTCCAGAGTCTCAACAGGAGTCCAAGGAAAATTCATCATCCTATAATCAGGGTGAAACCTCAGGAAATGAATGGGAACATCTGGGCCAAGATTATCATGAACCCATCGAACAAGTTTTCTAGCAGCATCCAAGCTGTCTCCAACACCTGGGACAACAAGGTCTGTTATCTCTATGTGGACGTTGGTTTTATCTCTTAGTTCAAGCAATGTTTGGAAGACAGGCTCTACGTCGGGTATTCCAATGTATTTTCTGACGAAACTTGTTTCCCCATTTCCCTTGAAGTCAACTGTGGCTGCGTCGAGGAAGTCTTTAGCCTCATTGACTGCTTCAGGGGTCCAATAACCATTTGTAACGAAGACGTTTATCAGCCCCTCCCTCCTCGCTATAACCCCTACATCATGAGCGAACTCCATGAATATTGATGGCTCATTATAGGTGTATGCTATGCCGTGGCTTCCATAGTTTCTAGCCATCTTAACCACGATCTCCGGGGTTACGTCGACACCCTCAACCTTTCTACGTTGACTAATGTCATAGTTTTGGCAGTATTGGCACATCCAGTTGCATCCCGTAGTCGCTATCGAGAAAACACTTGACCCAGGCATGTAATGCATTAGGGGCTTCTTCTCAATTGGGTCAACATGAGCCGTTATTATCTTTCCATACACGAGCAGGTAAAGTGTTCCATCAACATTTTTCCTTACGCCGCAGAATCCAACCTGACCTGGTTTAAGCCTACAGTATCTTGCGCATGCAGTGCACTTAATCCTTCCGTCGGGAAGTTTTTCATAGAGCCGAGCAGGCTTTCCTGAAACCTCCATAATGCTTCATAGACTAGGTTCTCAGCTCCTCTTATAAGCATTAATCTATAAGCCCGCCCAGTAATTCATACTGGAGTTGAAGGGGATATACATCCTCCTCCTCAGGGTCAAGAAGCATCTTAGGATTAGAGTTGGGTCTCTGGGAGTAGTAGACTTCGATGAGGGTGAATATGTTTACGTCGGCTCTGCTCAAAACAGTGTTGAGAAGAGGCTGAGGAGACATCTAAGAAAGAGAAAGCCCCTTAGATGGCATATAGACTACCTCACCGCAAACCCCTATGTACAGATTCTCAACGCATCCATTTTCCCGCTTTCAAAACCTTATGAATGTAAGGCCGCAAAGATAATATCTTCTATTGGAGAAACCTACCCTATTCCAAGGTTTGGCTCCACTGACTGTAGATGTAGGTCTCATCTTTTCAGGATAAACACATCCTTTAGAAGAATAATATCCCGTTTAGAGAGTGAATTTAAGACCAAGTCTCTTGGCGCTGATCTGCCGAGATAGATTATTTTCTCCTTCTTCCATGTTTTCTTTTAACCTTTTCTATTATCATTCTTGATTTGTTGATGTCTACTGATATGTTTAGCTCATCTCCTTCTTTAAATGGGAATTGGCTGTCGTGAGCAAGCCTTGCCGGAATGTGTATGTAGAAGTACTCGTTCCCGCTTACGTGGATCTTCTTCCTGAGATAGCTCTTCGCCTTTAGCATGGCTCCTCAAAGGCTGCCTAGATGATTTAACATATAAAATTTGTGGATAAACAATGCTGTAATTTTTTCGTGTATTTTTCTTAAGGGTTTGGGCAACGTTTTTATTATGCCGTTCTCCGCCTTGGGCTGAGCCATGGGTAAGGTGAGGACGAGGAAGGTCAAGGTGCTTGCGAAGGAGATTCTCAAAGCCTTCGGTGACAGGGTGTCTACGGATTTCGAGGCAAATAAGAGGCTTGTCGGAGAAGTTCTCGTCGGAAGGGTTTCGAAAAAGCTGAGAAACAAGGTTGCAGGCTACCTCACGGCTCTAGCTAAGAAGCAGCTGGAGGAGGCTGAGGAAGAGGAGCAGAGCGTCGAAGCCTCTTAAATACTGCTGAGACATTTTTCCGGATGCCCCGATGATGAGGATGACCTGCACGGAGCCTATATGAGGAGCATGCACCTCACTGAGGGCGTAAGAAGGCTATGGTTGGAGATGAAGGGGTCTTGGAGGTTGAGCTGCTCGGCCCTCTGAGAGCTGAGGCTGGGGGAAGCCCCTCCCTAAGGCTCAGGGTTAGGGGAAGGGCTAAGCTTCTAGAGGTCTTGGAGATGCTTCCGCCGAGGGTTAGGGAGAGGGTTCTAAGGGATGGAGGGGTTGCCCCGGGAATCCTCATCCTTGTTAATGGGGTCGAGGTCACGGTTTTAGGAGGCGTCGAGGAGGTCTCTGTAGGGGAGCGAGATAGGGTAACTCTCATACCTATAATACATGGAGGGTGAGGTATGGCGGCTCTAACGAGCTTCGGAGACCTTTGGATTGCGGCAGCGGTCTATAGAAATCCTAGGAGAACCGTCTTAGCAGACCCTGATGCGGTTCTTGAGAGGGTGAGGGAGCTTAGCGGCGGGGACTCAGTCGTCCAGCTCTTCGACGCAGACCCTATAATCTCTCTCAGGCAGATTCACGCCGCGGTTGCCGCCGCCTACTTAGCCTTTAGGGCTGGAACCAATATTGCTAGGAGGGTTGAGATTGAGGTTCTTCTGAGACTGGCTGCGGACACCCAGATAGGGAGAGCTCTCCGGAGGATTGGGGTTAGAGAGGATTCGAGGGAGCTGGGAGCCGCCGTCATGGCCAAGGATAGAGCTGAGGCCTCAAATATTCTTAGAAGGGTTGCCGCCTTAGTTGGAGGAGAAGAGGTCTCTGAGGAAGCTCTAGGAGACGAGCAGAAGATTGGAGAGGCTTTAAAGTTCTATGGCATAGGTGTGGAGGAGGTGGAGACTGTTCAGGCGGGCTCGAGGCGGGAGGCGGCTCTCCTCCTAGTCCTTGAACGTATGGCTACGCTAGATGTTGAGCGTTAGGCCGTGCTCCTCGGCCCATTTCCTCAGCTCCTCAACCTCCACAGCACCCTCCCTCAAAACACGTAGAGAGCCTCCAATGACTTCGACAACTGTTGAAGGCCTCCCAAACCTACATGGCCCCCCATCTATCACAAGGTCAACCGCCTCGGCAAGCCTGCTGTCAAGCTCCTCTAATCTTCGGGGTGCCGGGGCGCCGGAGGGGTTGGCGCTAGTTCCAACGAGGAGGCCGCCGGAGGCTTCGATTATCTCTAAAGCCTGGATGCTCGCTGGAATCCTCACCCCAACGCTCTCCCTCCCAGCAGTGAGAACCCCTACAATCTCAGGCCTAGCCCTAGCCACTAGGGTCAGCTGACCAGGCCAGTAAGAGTAGGCCAGCTGGAGAGCCGTCTCGTCGAGAATAGCGACACGGAGCACGTTCCCAAGAGAGCTGGAGAGGACTGGGAGAGGCTTACCAACCCTACCCTTTAAGCGATAGACCCTCTCAACAGCCTTAGAGTCAAAGGGATTGCATCCAAGCCCATAGAGAGTATCGGTTGGATAGATTACAGCCCCGCCGCTCTTCACAATTCTACCAGCCTCATCGACGGCCTCTAAAGAGAATCGCACAACCCTCGGCATCCCTCAAAAGATGGATGGAACAGGATTTAGAGATTGAAAAACAACTCCTATAGCGAAGAGATATATAGCGCCCACCCCAACCATCTCCGAGAGGTTTTAGGTGAATCCAAATTTCTTAATAGTTGGCTCTGGAGCAGGTGGAGCTACCCTAGCCAAGGAACTTGCAATCCGTGGAAAAAACGTCACCATAGTGGAGCGTGGGAGGTTCCATAAACTTGGAACAGAGCGGAGGGCGATGAGATTCTATACAGGAGGATTCTCCCCCGGAGAGAAAGTAGACGGCGGAACCACTATTTTCAGAACAATCATGGTTGGAGGAACTACCATGGTTACTTTAGGATGCTGTGTGAAGCCACCGCAACAAGATCTCAGAAGACTTGGAATAGATTTGGATAAAGAACTTGAGGAGGCTGAAAGGGAGCTAGCGGTTTCTCTCGTGCCTGAGAACTTTATGGGAGAGAGGACAAAAATTCTGAGAAAAGCTTCCGAAGAACTCGGATACAGTGTTAAGCCCATGCCCAAGTTTATAGACTTTAAGAGATGCACTAACTGCGGGTTATGTGTTACAGGGTGCCGGTATGGAGCGAGATGGAGCGCTCTCAAACCTTTGGGTGAAGCTAGAAAAGCAGGGGCAAAACTCCTAACAAATACATCCGTTGAAGAGGTTCTCTACAGAGATGGAGAAGTTAAGGGAGTAAAGACACGTGGTCCATCGGGTTCTCAGGAGATCTCCGCTGACAAAGTTATTTTAGCTGCTGGGGGATTAAGTACGCCTATTATCTTGCAGAGGTCAGGGCTTGAAGCAGGAGACGGGCTCTTCGTAGACCTCTTCATAAACACTTATGGTATGATAGAGAAACATGGAATTAGAGATGAGCTTGGAATGGCCACAATAATCAACCAATTCCATGAAAGCGACGGCCTCATATTAACACCAATATTGGATACATGTCTCCACATGCTTCTCTATCTTCCACTCCTTAAGAAGATGCGGGCGTTTAATCGGGATAAAATGCTTGGATTGATGACAAAGATCGCTGACGACTCTTCGGGAAAGATAGAATCAAATGGTAGAATATGTAAACCTATCACCAAGAATGATTGGAGAAAGCTAGAGAAGGGGGTTGAGCTTTCTAAGAACATTCTAAGACAAGCAGGCGTAAATCCTAGATCTTTTCTAACAACAGAGGTGAGGGGAGCTCATCCAGGTGGAACAGCCGCCATCGGAAAAACCGTTAACAAGGAATTCGAAACCGAGATCAATGGGCTTTACGTATGTGACAGCAGTCTTCTCCCAGCTTCATTAGGTAATCCACCTGTGTTAACGATAGTTGCATTGGCTAAGAGGTTGGGAGCACTGCTCACCGCAGGATAATTGCTCCACCTAATAGATTGGTGTGAGCCACTCTATGTGGCTCTCATCCTCCCCTCTCACTATCTTTATAAATCTCTCCCGGATTCTAAGCGTTATCTCGCCTGGTTTTCCATCTCCAACAGGTCTGCCGTCAACCTCGATTATCGGCGTGATCTCAGCTGCGCTTCCCGTGAAGAATAGCTCGTCGGCGAGATAGAGTTCTCCGCGTGAAATCATACGCTCCTCAACCTTGAATCCCTCCTCCCTAGCCAGCTCCATCACAGTGTTACGTGTAATGCCCTCAAGGATTGATGCGCAGAGCGGGGGTGTGGCAAGAGAACCGTTTCTCACGAGGAAGATATTCTCTCCAGGTCCCTCCGACACGTAGCCCTTTTGATTTAGAAATATTGCCTCGTCGTAGCCTGCTCTTCTAGCCTCCATCGTCGCGAGGACGGAGTTTACATAGTTTCCTGAAACCTTCGCCATGGGCGGTGAGCTGTCGTCATCTATTCTTCTCCAGCTTGAGACACATACCTTCAGGCCTCTTGGTTTCTCGAAGTAGCGTGGGAATGGGAAGGCGAAGATTAGGACATTTACCTCATTCTTAGATATGTCGAGACCTATGCTTCCTCTGCCTACATAGAGGAGGGGTCTAATGTAGAGGTCTGTTTTAAACTCATTCTTCCTAAGCAGCTCAATTACTGCGTCTCTGAGTTCCTCAACGCTGTAGGGGGAGCTTAGTCCAAGCATCTTCGCTGAGCTCATTAGACGGTTTAGATGCTCGGGAAGCCTGAAGACGTAGAGGTTCTTCTTCCCCATATATGCTCTGATGCCCTCGAAGACCGCCGTCCCATAATGTAAGGCATGAACCGAGACATGGACAGCGGCGTTCTCCCACTCAACAAACCTTCCATCCATCCAGACATATTTTGGAGGGGTCTTAATCATGTAGCCAACCTCGAGACAGTTCTATAAAAATCTGATACACTAAACCCTTGTAACTGTTCCCCTATATCTTTCTGAAGGAAGCTCTTCAACCTTTCCCTCAACCACTGCTAGGACATAGTTTATGAAATAGGGTTCGGGGAGAGCTCCCTCGAAGGAGTATCTATCGTTTATCACTATCTTGGGAACGGCCATGACCTGATATTTAGCGGATAGCTCTGGGAACTCCGTTGCCTCAATCATATCCGACTTCACGTTGAGATTCTCTACAGCTATCTCGTGCGCTATTCTAACGGCACGTGGACAGTATGGACAGGTAGGTGTGACAAATACCTGTATATGGAGAGGTGTGGCTATTGCTGAGACTCTTTTCCTCGAGGTTGGAGCAAGCCTAGATTTACCTTTAGAGACATCTACTATGTCTTCTATCAGTGTTGTGAATTCGTAGCCTGCGGGTAGGCCGAAGAATCTAACCCCGTACTCCTTCTCGCCGAAGAGAAGTAGGGCTGGAGTTTTGTCAATACTCCATCTCGAAGCCTTATCGGAGTTTTCCTCGATATCATAGTATTCTGGGAGAAGCCTCTCTGAGAGACCTGAGACCTCCTCAACAATCTGCCTCATTATCTTACAGTTTTCTTCCTCAGGCTTCTTGGTGAAGACTATGAGTCTCACGTTTCCCTGAAGCTCCCTCTCAAATTTCCGAGATAATAGTCTCCTGTCTCTTTCCTTAATTATCGCAGCCATCGTTGAATCGAGAATTATTGGATGTCTTAAAGATTTCCGCTACTTTATTCCAAGAGATGAGTAGAAGGCTTCTAAGGCTACTCCCTCATCGGTTTCGAATCCTAGTTTTCTAAGCGTGTATGCGAGAGCGGTTATCGTGTAGACCAAGTAGTGGGTTGTCGCAGTTATCCCCATATGTCCTACTCTAACGCTTTTACCCTCAAGCTTGCCCACACCTCTCGCTATCATTACATTGAATCTCTCAAGCAAGCCTTGTATCAGCTTTTTAGCCATTCCCTCTGGAAGGCTTATCACCGTAATGGTTGAAGAGGCGTATTCTTCTGGCGCGAAGGTTTCGAGACCCATCGCTCGGACAGCTTCTCTAAAGGCCGCAGCCATTTTAGCATGCCTCTCATACCTCTTCTCCAATCCCTCGTTTATTGCGATCTTCAAAGCCTCTCTAAGTGCGAGTATGGTGTGGGTTGGAACCTCCGTGGGGTAGGGGTGGCCCATGACTCCAAGCTTCTCTATGGACTCCTTCCATACCTGTAGGTCTAGGAACCATGCGCGCGGGCTCCATTTTCTTTCATCTATTATTCTACCTGCCTTCGGGCTTATCGCTATAGGGGTTATTCCAGCTAGACCTGAGATAGCCATGCTTGAGTGGCCGACGCAGTAGTCGATGAACCAGTCGTCGACACTTATCTCCATCCCGCCGTAGGATGAGGTTGCGTCAACTATAAAGAGAGCGTTACTCTCATTCACTATCTTTCCATAGGTCTTTATCGGGTTTCTAACGCCTGTAGATGCCTCTACATGAACCGCTACAACGGCTCTCGTGTCGGGATTTTCCTTTAAAGCCGACTCAAGCTCTACAGGCTTCAGAATCTCCCCATATCCTGCCTCAAGTTTTATGACATCGCAGCCGAGGTGGCGACCCATCTCAACAACCCTCTCCCCGCAGCTTCCATTAACGAGAACTATCATCTTCTCTCCCGGTGGAACTAGGTTCGCTATCCCCATCTCGAGGGCAGCTGAGCCTGGGGCAGGAACTAGGAGAACCTCGCCAGATGTTCCAAAGGGCTTCTGAGCAAGAGCGACTGTTTCTTCGTAAATCTTACCCCACTGCCTACCGAAGTGAGGGAGGGGAGGCTTGGAGGCTGCGGCCAAGACCTCGGGCGCGACCTCAGAGGGGCCTGGAACCATTAGTATCGGCTTCCACTCACTCTTACTCGCCATCTCTCCAAATGTTTAAGCATAGGATCTATTTAAGAGCACGTACACGTTTAGCCGCATCCTTGGCCAGAGTATCGGCCTCACGGTTAAGCCTCCGACTAATATAATGTATTGAAATTTTATCGAGCCTCGATGACAGGTTTAAGGCTCTTTGATACAGTTTTTTAAGCCTCGGTGCTTTAACCTTGTACTCTCCTTTAAGCTGCTTTACCAGGAGCATGCTGTCGGAGTAGAGGTCAACTGTTTTGGCCCCGAGCTTTAAAGCCTCTTCCAGAGCCTTTAGAAGAGCATAGTACTCCGCCTCATTATTCGTCTTAACCCCCAGAGACCTACCTATCCTCCTCAGCTCCCTACCCCCTTCATCGAATATTATTACTCCGAGACCAGCTGGCCCTGGATTCCCCTTCGATGAGCCGTCGAAGAATATCTTGAGACGCTTCAAGATTTTCTCTCTTTTAGCCAGCCTCAGGCTGAGGCTTCACGAGCTTGTTGATGATTATCCTATAACTCTTTGGAAGCTTCTTTGCCGCGAGCTTGAGCGCTTCTTTCGCTGCCTCAAGCCCCGTCTCTGTGACCAGGACTCTGAAGACAGGTTGCCCCGCGTCAACTTGAGCCGCTCTCCCAACCGGTTTCCCGAATGCTCTGCGCATCCCCTCCTGAAGTCGGTCGGCATGTGCTCCAAATATCATCTTGTTCTCTCTTAGAACGTGGTGGGGGTGAGCCTTCAGCTCGGCGAAGTAATTATCGTCTCCAACCCTCTTGCTTAGATGTTTTCCAATTGCTATTCTGGCTGATTCCAGGGATGCGTCCCTTATCTGGAGAGACTCCTTGGAGATTAGGAGAAGCTCGTATGGATAGTCCTCTCTAAAGGTTCCCATGGAGTATTTGCTTATTCTGGGCTGTGGAGCACCGTGGATAAAGTCCTCTCTCGAGTAGGGTCTCTCCCTAGCCCTCCAGTTCTTAGCCCTCATCTAGTCTTCCCAGACTCGGAGAGGGGAAGGCTTCTTTTAAGCATTTACAGTTTCCCAAAGTAGGACTTAACGTGAGGCCTCGTCAGATAGTATATTATCGCTATGTTGATAAGTATGGTGATTATCCCTGCTGGGAGGGTTAGAAGCCCTAGGATTATCCCGAGGATTGAGAGGCCTATCGCTAAACCCCAAGACCAGCTGGCTCTAGTCCAGAACCCCCACGCAATAGCGAAGGAGGCTAAGCCCAAGATTATGGATATGACCGCTATGATGACCAACACTCCTCCAGCAAGCAAGCCTACGAGAGGTATCATCGCCGCCATCCCTGCAGCCGCGAAGAGGGACGCAGCTGACCCAAGCCAAATCAATCCACCTATAACCTCCAGTATAGCTAAGACCGTTATCCCGAAAGGTCTACCACTCATACCGGATTTAAAGACCTCTAAGCTTAATAAGTATGCTGGAGCATGTGAGAAGCTCCTCAGGCTTAAGCTGATAGACGCGTTTGGAGAGAATACTCCTTGGGAGAAGGCTTCCCAAATCTTCCCTGGAATACTCCTTGAGAAAACTTTTCAAAACTTTGCGAACCGTCTGCCTCCTCCTCGTGAACAAAAGCTTTAGAAAACTCTTCTCTTCAGGCCGAATCCCTCTCACATCAACCCTCCTATTCATGACAACTATCGCTGAATCCACCTTTGGAGTAGGGTTGAAGAAGATTCTTGGAACGATCTCGGCTATCCTTACTTCATAGAAGAGCTGGGCCAGAAATGATGTAAAGACATATTTATGGGAGCCGGGTTTGGCTAGAAGCTTTGAAGCGAACTCTCGTTGAAGTGTTAGAACGATTAACTCTGGAGGAGACTCTATGAGCCAGTCTATGAGACGTGTTGAGATACGGTAGGGAGGGTTTGAGACAACCTTGTTAAATCCTTTAGGCCTAAGTTTCAGAACATCGCCGATGAGCAGCTCCACGTTATCGTAGCCTTTTATATTTTCCGCGGCTTCAGATGCGAGAGACTCATCAAGCTCAACCGCTATTACTTTACCAGCCTTCTCCGCAATCCTCTTCGTCAGTTCCCCCCTGCCTGCACCAACCTCTAGAACTACGTCTCTTCTAGAAATCTTTCCATAATCCACTAACCTGTCTAAGACTTCTTCCCTGACCAAGAAGTGTTGGCCTAAAATTCTTCTCTTCATCTTGAATGTATTATAGGCTCTCTGACAAAAAGTCTATGCCTCTCATTAATATCGGTAAGCTCCTGCAGTATTCTTTGAACAAGGGCTTTAACAGGGTCTTGGACGCAGCCTCGTTTCTTCAAGTCCTCATAGCTTTCAAAGGGCTTTAACTCTCTCTCCCTCAGAATCTTCAACGCAATCTTCTTACCGATACCTGGGATAAGTTCTAGAGCATGCATTCTGGGGGTAACAGGCATCGACGTGTTAAAGAACTCGACGAATCTTTTCTCATTCGTCTCGACAATCGTTCTTACCGCGTTCTCCAGCTCATTCTTAGCTGTCTGCGTTAGGTCATCATAGTTTATCCTCCTAATTATTCTTAGAATACTTCTTGGGACATCCTTTCCAACATATATTCTTGTCCCGACAAGAGGCTTATGCTTCTGGGAAACAGCTGCTTCTAAGAGGGTGAAGTAATCCTCACCGAGTAATTGGACTATTAGTTCATTTCTTCCAACAGCTATGTTTGGAGCCTGTGCCCGCAGTTCTGAGGCTGGGAAAACGTCGAGAACGTATGCAAAATCTTCATATTTTTTCTGCTTTGCCAAAAGCTTTCACAGCTCCTTTTCCTGATATGTTTATTTTCCCGGTTATCCCTCTTCTTCTAGATGTTTCTTTATTAGCTCGATTATTGCCTTGAGTTTCTCCTCAGAGAAGAGTAGGAATGAGACCAGGCGTTTGTATCCGCTTAGGATCGCTCTAAGCTCCTCTATGTGAGTCGGACATATGTCGACTATTTGGACCGCTTCCTCCCGTGTAAGCTCAAACTTCTCCATCAGCTCCTCAATAAGCTTCTTAGCTTTTTCAGGTGGAAGCTTGGAGTACTTTCTAGCATAGTTTAGGACACGCATCTGCAGTGAGTTTAGCTCCATCTCCCTCTCCTCCATAAGCTCCCTTACTTCAGGCAGTGAGAGGGGAGTTTGAGAGGTTACTTTCTTAGGCAGGTTTACTCACCCCATTTAGCTATGTGATCGGGTAAGACTGTGAGTTTCTTCAGCTTCTCACCTAGCTTAACCGCGACAACGTAGGCTCTCCCCCTCTTCTCGAGGATCTCCCCAATCTTTCCATGGTATCTTCTGTGAGGCGCTCCCTTCTGGACGGAGGGGTTAATCTTTATCGTAACCCTGTCTCCAGGCTTATATTCTCTGAGATAGATCTCGGGTAGAGGGCTTCTCCTAGCCCCCCTAGGAAGAGTGAGTATCCTACGTGACTTGTATCTGAATCCCTTTGATTTCGGCATGCCGATGAGATTTGGAGCTACGTCTTTAAAAGTTTTTAAACCGCCCCCAGGGTGACTATTTAACGTTATCCAGAGCCTCTTCTCCAACCTCCCCCAAAGGGTCTCCCTTTTTCCTCCCCCCGGAGAAATTCCCCCCAAGCATCGGGTTCCTGAGACTCAGGCCGATCTCCAACACCTCAGCAGCTTCTTTTCCAATTAGCCTCTACATTGGCTGGAAGACTTTTCATGCTTTCTTTGGAGGTGACTTCTCTCTTTAATATGTCACCTTAACCGATAAAAATACGCCTACAAATGTTCTAAGTTCATGCTTCTCTTTCATCCTCTGCTTTTCTTACATTGAATTAATTAGAGAATTGCTTTTGAGCTATGTAATACAATAGTTTATAAATAAGTTTCTGAATAGTATGTGCGTCCTTAGCATGACTGTAATTAGGAAAGTTAGCTTGAGAGAGATCGTCGCTAAGCCTGCTGAAGCTCTTGACGTAGACTTTCTCCCGAACAAGAGATTGAAGGGGATCCTGATAAGAGATATTGAGAACATTCCCGAGAACCTAAGGAAAATCACTAGAGCTATAATCGAAGAAGGGGCTAATCTCATAATTATGAGACCCTCATCGCCTAGTGCAAGAATAGTGGATCTGCTCTACTATGTGGAGTGCCCGGAAGATACCGAGGAGGCTATAGCATCAAGAATTAGGGAGCTCAACATAGCTGAAGAGGTTTTAATCTTCGACACGCCTGACGAGAGGCTAGCCTTAAACGCCTTCTTCCCAACCCTAGTTCTAGGAAGGAGGGCGATAATCCTTAGAGAACCCGTTTACAGCGGACTCTTCAACGGGCTTCGGGAAATTGTGACAGAAGGTGGCGCAAAAACATTCCTATACATGATTGGACTCCGAACCGGGGAAGAGGTAGCTCACTCCCTAATGCCGATAGTGAAGAGTAAAACAATATTAGAATCTCTAGAGACATTAGGTCTAATTGGAAAGGCTTTAGGCTACGGCGATCTAGAAAAGATTCAAGCGGTCAAAGATACTATAATTTACAGCGTTCAAGATAATTGGGAGGCCGCGGTTCTGAGAAGAAGGTATCAGACCCCACAGTGCTACTGGACAAAAGGTTTACTGGAAGGATTCTTAGGCGAGTTAACAGGCTATAAATGGAAGGCAGAGGAAGAAGAATGTGTCGCTATGGGAAATAAGAGATGTAGATTCACTTTAAGAAAAGAAAGCGAATAATATTCGGCTCTAGCACAGATTTACATCCCTCCATATCTTTTTAATTTACTTATGTGAGGAAAGTTACTGTATAGAGGCTTTCGAAAGCTTTGTTTTTCGGCTTATTCCCCACTCGGTGAGAATTTTTTCTTTATCTTCTTAAATACGCTTCCTATAGTGGTTGATGGTTCGCTGCTCTCTATCTCAGCCTCCTCCACTTCGCCTCCTCCCCGAATGTATCGCAGGTCAACCGTCTCCATCCCCTGTATTGTGCTCTCGATAACTTTTCTTCTATGTATTCCTATTGTAATTCTTAGCGATGAGATTTCTCCTTTTCTATTGATTCTGAAGGCCTTAACCCTAAGGTCTCTAAGCTTCCTGGTTCTCGCATAAGTTACTGGGTCTACCACCATCGCTATTGCTTTGGGAAACATCATCTGGTATCTCTTCTGGGTTTCAATATCTATTGACGATAGGAAGACGTCAAATCCTGGATGAGTGTGATACCATCCAACTATGTAAAGGCCGGGTCTCTCACGCATCAGCCATTCAGCGGTTGCGGCCATAGTTTCTTCTTGTAGATAGACAAATGCTGAGGTAGATTTTTGGTCTCCAGTTATCGCGTCCCACACTTCGAGAACATCCTGCTTCTTGAGGTATTTCCCAACCAGTAAGCCCGCAACCTCCCGGTCTAAATTTATCAAAGCATGTTTGATTACTTTTCCGAGAGCCAGCGGATAAATCCTAACCCTCATAATCCTTAGAAAAAGGTTGAAACACTTGAATATAATCTTGCTTAAGCGAGGTTTAACGCGGGTTTAAGGCGGCTCCCTAGGTATCTCCTCGATAATTTCTCGAGAATCCTCGAAGTTTTCCAGGCAATTAATCCTTATATATAGTTCCCAACCTTCTTGGAGAGGAGCTGGGGTTTAGAGGTATGAAGATTAGGGTAGTTCCAGCTGTAGGTGGTGGAAGCCCTATCGAGTTAGAGGTTTCTCCCTCGACCACTATAGGTGCGATTAGAGCCAAGGTCTGCGCCATGAAGAGGCTGCCTCCAGACACCACACGCCTAACCTATAGAGGTAGGGCGCTTAAAGACACTGAGACCCTCCAATCCCTAGGAGTACAGGATGGGGACAAGCTAGTCTTAATCACCAGAACCGTTGGGGGTTCTAGCTATGCAGGCGGAACTCCCTGAACTCCTCTGGCACAAGAGGCTGGCAATAGAGTATAAGCTAGTCCATGAGCATGAACCCTTATTCGACGTTGTAGCAGGAGATCTAACCCATTATAAAGGCGTACTTGTCGGTACAGGGATCTACGAGGGTGGATACTTCAAGGTGGAGATACTTCTTCCTCGGAGCTTTCCCTACGTGCCGCCTGACGTGGTCTGGTGGACGAGGATATGGCATCCCAACTTCACCGACGAGGTTCCAGCACGTATCTGCGAGTCCATATTTAAGGATGATTGGTCTCCAGCCCTCCACGTGATAACGGTCATCGAGGCTCTCAGAAACCTCCTTAACAACCCGAATCCAGACGACCCCCTAAACACTATAGCGGCCATGGAGATGAAGTTTAGACCAGATATATTTGAGGCGAGGGTTAGACAGTATATAGAGCTCTTCGCAAGACCCGACCAAGCCCTCACAAAGTAGTATAATAGTAGGTCTCTTTGATAAGAGAGTGGTTAATGGGTAATGAGTGAGGGTGAAGGCTCCCCAATCCCTCGGGAGGATCGCTATGACCGACAGATGAGAATCGAGGGCTGGAGGCAGGATAAGCTCCTCAACTCAACAGTGATGATAGTTGGGGTTGGGGCAACTGGATGCGAAGTTGCGAAGAACCTGGCCTTAATGGGTGTTGGGAGATTGATACTAGTTGATAACGATGTTGTGGAAGTCTCGAATCTAAGTAGGCAGATGCTGTTTCTAGACAGGGATTTAGGTAGGCCGAAGGTCGAGGCAGCCGTTGAGAAGCTTAGAGAGATGAATCCATGGGTAAGGGTTGAAGCATTCTACAGCGATGTTAGAGAGCTTGACCTAACACTCTTCAAGGAATCAGATGTTTTATGCTCATGTCTAGATAACTGGCCTGTTAGAAGATGGCTTAACTCCGTTGCCGTTGAACTCGATAAACCGCTTATCGACGCGGCCATGGAAGGGTTCTACGCCAACCTCCAAATAGTCATACCTGGAAAGACCGCCTGCCTCGAATGCCATGGAGAAGACCTAATCCCGAAGGAGGTTCAACTTGCTGAATGCACGCTCAGAAGAAGAAAGCCTGAAGACTTGGCCTCAGACCTCAAGCAACAGGGGATAGAGATCGAGACCGAAGTAGTTGAGAAGCTATTCGAGCTTGGAATAAAGACTATCTTCGACCTAAAGTATTCGCAGGCAGATATGTTGGAGAAGCTTGACAATAGCCTCCGAGAGAGGGTTAAGGAGATTCAGGAGATTCTCAAGCCCAAGATGCCTGCGCTTCAGAGTATAGCCGCAACGATAGCTGGGATAGCCTCAACCGAGGTGATAAAACTCCTCCACGGCGGAAGTGTTGGGAAACCCATGAAAGGCCTCCTAGTATACGATGGGGCTGCAGGAAGATTCACGAAGGTGAGGCTTGACAGAAGGGAGGACTGCTTCGTCTGCGGCGACCATGTCAGGGAGAAGGGTGTAGTATTCACGGCGAAGCCCGGGGAAACCGTTGCGGAGCTTAAGAAGAGGATTGCTGAGAGCTTCGGCTTCCCAGACCCCGAACTCCTCTACAAGAAGTGGAAGCTCAGCGACGAGCAAACCCTAAGGCAGGTAGGCGTGAAAACAGGTGAGACTATATACGTTGAGACCAGTAGAAGGTTTACCCCCCTCCCACTACAGATAGAACTCGTGGAAGAAACAATTAATTAGGTTCGAGAAGCATAGCCGAGGGAGGGTGACGCAGGAGATTGCCTAAGAGAATAGTTCTCGGCAAGCCGGTCAGCGTGGGGTTCTGGGATCCCTGGTCGGTTGAGGAGCCTGTTAGAAAGCCGAGGCCGAGGGAGGAGCCCCGTGAAGAGAACTTCTGCGTAATCTGCCTCTCCAAGATAGAGGAGGGGGCTCCGACGATCCAGTGCCCGCACTGTGGAGCAATCGGGCATAGAAGCTGCTTTGAGGACTGGGTTAGGCTTAAGGGGACCTGCCCTCTCTGTAAGAGACCTATAACGCTTTAGACATCTTTAAGGTATAGTTTTTAAGCCTTATCTAAGGAGAATCTGCAAGGGGTGAAGCGTCTGGAGGAGAGAAGAGAGGAGGAGAAGGAAGAGGAGGAAGAAGAAGGAGTCGTTGAGATAGAGTTAAGCTATCTAGATACCCCTGGGGGTAAGAAGGTTGCAACCCTAGAGTCGGCTAAGAGTTTAGCCGACGCCATAGTGGTTTTAGATGACGCTGTATCAGAGTTGGAGGAGAAGGTGGGAAGGTTGGAGAGAGGTGAAGGGCTCGTGAAGGTGGTTGAAGAGTTCTCAGCAAGGATTACAGCAATCGAGAAGACGTTAAGTGACTTGGAGAGGAATCTTCAGACAGAGTTGGGAGACCTATCTGACAAGCTCTCAGCGCTGATAGACGCCTTCCACGAGCTGGCTGAAAGGGTTCAGAGAATAGAGGATGAGATTTCTAGGGGCTGAGGAAAGCCCTCCTCATATCGGCCAGAGTCTTCTCAAGGCTCGCACGCTTCTCCTCAAGCTCCTCTATCTCGGACTCCAGCCTCCTCTTCCTCTCACTTAGAGAGGTTAACTCGCCCTTAAGCTGAGTTAGCTTACGTTCAAGCTTCGCAGCCTCCTCTTCCTTCTCCCTCATCCTCGCAAGCGAGTCCTTCAGCTCTGCTTCACGTCTCACCAGTCTTTCCAGCCGTATCTCCCTCAGCTTGAAGTCCCTGAGCATCTCCTTCATCATGTCTGAGAGCCTGTTCCGAGCCTCTTCAAGCCCTGCCAGATAGCGTTGCTGAAGCTCAGCTATCCTGTTCTCCAGCTCGGTCTTCCTCTCCTCAAGCTCTCTGACCTCAGCCTCTCTAAGGGTAAGCTTCCTCTCCTTGGCGTCAAGCTCCTCCTTCCACTTCCTTATCTCCTCCTTCATAACCGCTAGCTCGGTCTTCTCCTTTAGAACCCGGTTAATCTCCTGTCTAAGGGATTCACGCTCCTTGCTCAGCGACTCAACGATGTCCTTTATCCCCTCCTGAACCGAGAGAAGCATGTTCTCATAGTAGCGTACTATCGTCAACTCTTCAGCGACTTTCTCAGCCTTCCCAATGAAGGAGTTTAGCTTTGACTCCCAGCGCTGAGGTTGAGAGGCGACCGTGGATAAGAGTTCTAGAGCCCTGTCAAGCTCGTTGTTTATCTTAGAGAGCCTGTTATCCAAGCCCTCTGTCAGATTCTTCTCTATCTCGGTTAGTCTCCCGCTAAGCCTCTCCTCAAGCTCTAGAAGCTTATCTTTCTTGCTTGTGAAGGGACTCATCTCTGCCTAGGCTAATTGATACGGCTATAAAAAGGTGTTTCGGCATATCTCGAAAATCAACTCTTATAAAAGAGCCTGGGCTAAAGGGTTTAGAAGAGGTGCGGATGCAGGAGTGATAGTTGGTCAAGAAGAGGTTATGGCCAGACTTTATAAGATAGGCGCAGGAGCAGCAGCGGTAGGCGCAATCCATATCCTAACACTGCTTCTAAGCTGGTATATCGAGAGCAATGGGAAAGTCGTTGCAGCCTTGGTTGGATATGTTTTCCCGGAGTCGCTTATATTCTCGGTGGCAGGCGGACTGATGGCTGGAATAGGCCTCCTCATAGCATATGTGGTTAAACGGGTAATCGTCACCAAACTCGTGATAGGTGCTCTAGCAGTTATTGGAGGTGTTCTCGCACTCTTCTCCCCCCTCTACATATACTTCTACCACATTCTTGAGCTAGGGATACGCGGGTACCCCGATATAGGTTTCTTCGCAGCAATCTTCACAGGAATAGTCCAGATAGGTGTGGGCGCTCTCGCTCTCCTCACGCCGACGAAGAGGGAGATAATACCCACAGCAGCTCCAGAGATTACGCCTACACCAGCCTTCGAGCCAGCGCCTACACCCCCTCCACCGACAACGCCTAGAACGCGGAGACCAAGGGGGCCTGCCACCGCAAGAATCGTACCCGCAACCGACATAGAAGAGGCCACCTGCAGCATATGTTATGAGCCTGTTAAGCCTGAGGATGCTGTGAAGTGTAGCGCCTGTGGGGCTATCTTCCATAGAGGATGCATCGATACATGGGTAAGCCTGAATGGGACATGCCCTGTCTGTAAGGCCGTGATAGTGGGCTAAGCCTATATAAGGGCGTCCAGCCCAACCTTCTCCCAGCGGGTGTAATAGAGGATGAGTAGGCTTGCTAAGGCGGAGTCCAAGTATGACGCCTTGATGAGGCTGGCTCTTGAACGTGGATTCTTCATGCCTGCCTCCGAGATCTATGGAGACGCTCCAGCAGGGTTCTGGGACTATGGCCCACTCGGGGCAGCCCTCAAGCGGAGATTCATAGAGCTCTGGCGCAGAGAGCTTGTTAGAAGAGATAAGATGCTCGAGATCGACGGAGCACAGGTCTTGTCAAAAAACGTCTTCAAGGCCTCGGGGCACTTGGAGAGCTTCGTAGACCCTATAGCGAGATGCGGTAGATGTAAGGCGATCTATAGGCTTGATAAGCTGATCGAGGAGAAGACCGGGATTCACGTGCCTGAGCGTGCAAGCTTGGAGGAGATGGAGAAGATTGTTAGGGAGAGGGGGATAAGGTGTAATAGATGTGGTGGAGAGTTAACCGACTTCTCCCACTTTAACATGATGTTCAGGCTAAGCATAGGCGTAGCTGGTGGAGAGGCCTATCTTAGGCCAGAGACATGTCAAAGCATATTCATAGACTTCCTCCGCCTCTATAGAATAATGCGTAGAAAACTCCCCCTAGGGATAGCGCAGGTCGGTAAGAGCTTCAGAAACGAGATATCCCCTAGACAGGGGCTTCTACGTATGCGTGAATTCTATCAAGCAGAGATAGAGGTCTTCTTCAACCCGAATAAAGCAAACGACCTCCCGAAGGCAAAGCCCTTCTTA
Source organism: uncultured Nitrososphaeria archaeon (assembly GCA_964440495.1). Classification (GTDB taxonomy): domain Archaea; phylum Thermoproteota; class Nitrososphaeria_A; order Caldarchaeales; family Wolframiiraptoraceae; genus Benthortus. The sequence continues at coordinate 23,818 of CAYTSD010000004.1, forward strand.
GACTACGGGCTTCGACTACAGCCTCTCGGCAGAGATGAGCCCATGGAGATAACTTGTAGGGAGGCTCTGGACAAGAAACTCGTCTCAAGCGAGCTCGTAGCCTACTATCTCGCCCTGATACAGCAGTTCTATGAGAAGGCTGGCATCTCTAGGGAAAAGATTCGGCTGAGGCAGCTTGGAGAGGATGAAAAAGCGTTCTACGCCGTCGAGGCATGGGATTTGGAGGTTGAGACAAGCCTAGGATGGATAGAGCTTGTAGCATGTAACAATAGGGGAGACCATGACCTTGGAGGCCATCAAGCCATGAGCGGCAAGGAGATGACTGTTCTCGACGACGGTGAAAAAGTTCTACCACATGTATTCGAGCTATCGATGGGTGTTGACAGAAGCCTTTACTGCATCCTAGAGAACGCCCTAACAGAGAGCAGGGGAAAATCCGTTCTCAAGATCTCCCCAACCCTAGCTCCGATTCAGGCAGCCGTCCTACCGCTCCTCTCGAAGGAGCCCTTCACCTCGAAGGCGATGGAAGTCTACGAAACCCTGAGAACAGAATTCGACGTAGACTACGATGAGTCAGGAAGCATTGGGAGAAGATATGCACGCCAAGACGAAATAGGAACCCCCTACTGCATAACAATTGATCATAGAACACTTGAAGATGAAACAGTTACTCTGAGAAACAGGGATACAGCGGCACAGTTCAGAGTAGAGATATCCAAGCTTCCTGAAACACTTAGAAAGCTTCTGAACCCCGTGTAGAAAGACTTATAGCAACCTCCAACAATAGTATACTGTAAAGAGGTTATGGATTATGTCGCTTCCAAGGGACCGTGAAGAAGATTTCCGGATAAGAGTGCTTACACTGATACAGGACCAGATAAGGAAAGTTGTAGACAACTATAGAGTTCTATTAGACATGCTTGAGAACTATGTTAGGGGACCGGACACCAAAGCTCTCGAGGAATACTATACGAAGATTCTCAAGAACGATGAGTCAGCCAAAGAGACCAGCAGAGTAATCGAGAGAGAGATGAATAACGTCGGAGCCCTTCTTACCGATAGGGAAGATTTTCTTAGATTGGTGGCTGAGATAGATAAGGTCTCAGACACGATTGAAGGGGCGGCTTTCAGACTCGTAAACCTTGGAAAGATGAAGACTAAGATAGACAAGAATCTTGGAAAGAAGATAATAGAGTTGGGGGAGAAAGTTTTAACAACCTTGATAACTCTTCGGGAGACTCTTCTCGCAATCACGCTTGACCCAGACACCTTCATGCGTAAGATCCGTGAAACCGAGAAATGCGAGAAAGAGGTTGACGAGATTTACCGTTCACTTGATCTCGCCCTCCTCCAAAGCAACTTGAAAATAGCTCCCCTCCTCCTGATGAGAGAGATTGTCAGCATGCTTGAAGACATGGCTGATAGAGCTGAACGCGTAGCGGATATACTGAGAGCCCTCTCACTTCTGATAACGTAGCCTCCTAGGAGAGATGCGATTGATAAGAGCAGAGCTTATCCAAGATACAATAATAGTCTGGGACGTTGAGGATGGTAGAAGACTCTATAGAGAGGGGTTCTACGGAAAGCCTCTAGGTATACCGAAGCCTAAGGCAGCGGACTTCGACGCACCGTTGATCTTGGATATAATAGAGGCGGTCTACCTTGTGGAGAAGAATAAGCTGGAAATCTTAAAGGATGATAGGAGAATCGGGTTCGACGAGCTTCTAACCTACGCCGAGAAGAACTATGAAAGATTCAGGGAGAGGTATCTTGTTTACAGAGACCTCCGTGATAGAGGATTCATAGTGACACCTGGAATAAAGTTTGGAAGCGACTTCGCGGTCTACAAGATTGGGCCAGGCCTCGAGCATGCGCCGTTCATAGTTCAGGTTAAAGATTTCGAAGACAAGATATCGGCGCTCGACGTTATTAGGTCTGGAAGGCTTGCGACAACCGTGAAGAAGCATTTCACGATAGCTGTTCCAGAACTTAGAACTAAACGTGTACTCTATATATTGTTCGAGTGGTGGAGAGCCTAAATCCATAATAGGTTATTTTTCCTCATCTTTGGCAAGTGGTCTAATGCTTAGAAGAGTCTTTCTGCTGAGCGTGATGGCTTTCTCAGTCTCCGTCTCAATATTCATGATATGGCCTATTCTCTCAATATATGCTTACCAAGATGTTGGCGTAACGAAGCCTGAAGTTGGGATAATTACCGCCGCCGCCTTTGTTACAGCCCTCTTCCTCCGCGTCCCATTCTCTCTCGGCCTTAAGACAGAGCACTTCACATTAGCCCTCATAGGAGGATTGATAGCGAACACCGTGGCTTTAGCGGGATACGGTCTCTCCCACGATATTTTCTCACTTCTAGGATTTAGGGTGCTTCACGGAATCGCTGTCGCACTCGACTATACGTTAATGCTAACGCTGTCAAGTATGATTGTTACCGATGAGGCTGAGATGACTAGCTCAATTGAGAGCTACACCACCGCCCTAGCACTTGGACTCGTGACAGGGCCAGCTATCGGAACACTCCTGGTCTCTTCAATCAGTCTAAGATCTCTTATGTTTGTGGCCTCTGTTCTCGGGATAGCGGCGATAGCGGCTGGAACAGGTTTTCTCCGAGAGGTCCACGGAATATGGGGAGGATTCCAGTCATCGAGAGTCAAACTAAGAGATTTGTTGATGGTGTTGAGGAAGGGGGGTGTAACGGCTGCGGCGGCAACCTATCTAACCTTCTCAACAGCTTATGGGGCTTTAACAGCCTACGCTCCTCTTAAGGGAAAACTTGAGCTAGGGCTTACAGACCAGTATGTCTCGATGCTCTTCTTCATGTATTTCTTCATAGTCTTTGCGGTGAGACTCTTTCTAGGTAGGCTAAGGAAGAGGATTGGGATACTCGTCCTCCTTTACGGAGCCCTAGCATCGGCGGGGGCTGGAATGCTTCTGATAGGCCTCGCGCCAGCCGTACCCTTATTTACATTAGGCTTTGCGCTTGTTGGGTTAAGCCATGGATTAGTGTTTCCTCTAACGGCCTCGGTGGCAGCACACACAACCCCACCCTATGCGAGAGTTACTGGAAACGCTATCTTCTTAACGTCCTTCGATTTAGGAAACGTTATAGGGCCGTCCATAGCCTCACTCATAGTTAGCGTGGCTCCAATATCTCTAACACTCGCAGCGATTTCGATAATACCGTTCCTAGGAATACTAACCGTCTCATTCATAAAAAGAATGGGATTCCAGTAATATACTCCATGGTATATCGTCTACTAAAGGGACTTGAGAAAAGTTTAATTTCACATCATTGAAGTACGGTTGAGATGAACTTTGAGGGGGAGTTAAAGAAGATATCAGAGATAACGAAGAGCTATCTTATGTTAACAGATGAAGATATTCAGAGAATTAGAAAAATCAAGAATGTTTTACTGGAAAATTCTGAGGAGATTGTTTCAGGAACTGTTGGGTCTCTTTTATCATGTGAGCTTGCCTTGGAGTTTGTTAAGAAGGCTAACCTAACCGAGGAGCAGGCTAAGAAGCTGTTTAAGCACTGGTTTCTCACATTCCTTGAAGGCAGCTACGACCTAAGACATGCTAAGGAAGTCTTTAGGATAGGGTTGGCTCACGCAAGGTACGGCGTACATAGGAGGCTTATGTGCATGTGTATGGGTGCATGGATTAGAGAGATTCTGAAAGTTATTGAGGCTGAATCGGGGAGAATAGATGAGCTTGTTCCAACAATTGCGTCCGTCTCGAAGCTCATCTTCTGGAATCTAGTGATAATGCTTCATGGATACCATGTTGCGAGGGTTGAGAGTCTTAAGCGGGCGGCGGGAATCTCACCTCAACTTATCGATAGGCTCTTTAGGGTTAAGGCGGATGAGGTCTATAAGAGTCTGCTGAAGAGGATGTAGAGCCGTTCTTAGGATTCGTTCAGCTTCTCAGCTATCTCCTTAGACCTCCTCGCAGCAGCCTCGACAGCCTTCATTACAGCTGTTCTTACACCGCTCTCCTCGAGATAGAATATTCCTTCTATTGTTGTGCCTGCCGGGGTTAGAACCATCTCCTTTATCGTTGCTGGGTGGAGACCTGTCTCGAGGTAGAGCTTGGCTGTCCCGAAGACCGTGTAGGCTGCTGACTGGTAGGCAAACTCTCTTGGGAGACCTACCTTTAGCCCAGCGTAGGCCATGGCCTCGATTAGGGTTGCGACGTAGGCGGGGCCGCTTCCGCTTAGGGCTGTCACGGCGTCCATAAGCTCTTCATCCACCTCCATGCATTTCCCCATCTCTGAGAAAAGCTCCTCGACAAGCCTTGAGTCCTCCTCCGTCAGGCCGGGCGCCTTGGTGTAGGCCGTGAAACCCGCACGAACCATTATAGCCACATTAGGCATTGCACGGACTATCTTTGCCCTGGGCGCCGTGTCCATAAGCCTCTTGATGGGTATGGCTGCGGCGACGGAGATTAGGAGCTTTCCATCTAGGAGGTCTGCAACCTCTCTTAGAACATCGATTGCCTTGTAGGGCTTAACGGCTAGAAAGACGACGTCGGAACTTGAGGCCACTTCCCTGTTGTCTCTCGTAAGCCTGACACCGTATTGTTCAAGCTCCCTAGCCTTCTCGATATTCCTCCTCGAGCCGATTACACTATACTTCTCGCTCTGCGCTAGAACCTTCGCTATGGCTGAGCCTATCTGCCCTACTCCGATAACTCCTACCTGAAGCATTCTAGCTCAATCTAGAGCCGTCAGTAATAAACCCTTATTTTACAGGAGGCCGACCTCTCTAAAGAGCTGGATAGCCTCCTCTAGACTAGGCCTCCTCTTATGTAGTATCGTGTAACGGTTGGGTCTAATCTCAGCGGCCTCAACCAAGGCTCTGGCGGCAATCTCTAAAGGTATCCCATTCTCTGCAAGACTTACAGGTATCCCAGCTTCAATCATAAGTCTCCTAATATTCCTCCAACCATATTCAGGTCTCCTCCACCAGCCCGGATTATGTATCTCATGGTAACGAGCCATGACTAGCGCCCCAATCGCGCACTGAATCCCGTGAGGCGCCCTATGTCTCAGATTCATGTCAAGGTAGTGGCTGAAGAGATGCTCGCTTCCAGAGGCAGGCCTAGAGGAGCCTGCAACCATCATCGCTACACCCGAGTAGACTAGGGCTTCAACAAGGCTCTCTATACGTTCCCGTCTGCTGAGAGGCTTACTCAGCGCCTCAACAACAAGCCTAACAGCTCGCAGAGTACAGCTTTCAGCGGTCTTACAATATGGTTCACCTACCTCATCTCTACCAAGCTGCCAATCCTTTATCGAGACTATCTTCGCGATTATGTCTCCAAATCCTGAGGCCCTGAGAATCCTAGGCGCATCCATCATTATATCTAGGTCGATTAGGGCTAGGACTGGAGCACGGGTCTTAATCGAGATTCTTCGGCCTTTATCGAAGAGCGAGGCCGTTGGTGAGGCTATCCCATCATGGGAGGGCGCCGTAGGTATCGAGATGAATGTCTTACCAGTTTTGTAGGCGGCGTATTTGGCCACATCTATGACCGAGCCCCCGCCAACGCCGATAATTGTCTCGAAACCCTTAACCTTCTCAGCCTTCTCCTCAGCCTCACTGAAGGTAGGCGCTCTAACGAGGAACCCCTCACCATCGACAAAATCTACGACAAATCTCCCAGCAACCCTAAAGGTGACTTCATCATAGAAGACGGCGTAAGAGTTTGAGCTTAGAAGACCTAGAGACTCCTTGAGAGGCGCTATCACGGCGGCTTGAAGAGTTCTGTCATGGTCTAGACCACAGCCACATTCCTCAGCTGAGGGAATTCCATCACCGAATCTTAGAGTCTTCAATCTAGAAGGCCTCCGAGAAGCGAAGGTTAAAGCCTTTACTCCTTCTCAATCTCAAGACTTCCAGTCCTTATGTAGGAAACCGCGTCCGCTATGTAGCATGCGTGATCAGCGATTCTCTCAAGATATCTGAGGACAAGTGTTCCAGCGATTAGGCATGGAGGGTTATCTTTCTGACCCCTCTCCAACAGTCCCTTGAGATAGTCGTCGTAGAGTGCGTCGACATCGTCATCAAGTTCTCTAACCTTCTTGGCGAGGTCCAGGTCTTCGAATATGAATGCTCGGCCAACCTCCCTAACCATGTAGAGGACAATTATGTAGAGCTGCCTAAGCTTCGAGAAGTCGCATCCCATCACTGGAACAAGAATGCTTGTCTCACATATATCAAGCGAGTATCTCCCAATCCTAGAGAGATCGTAGGAGACTTGGAGACAGGATCTAATTCTCCTGAGGTCTGTTGCAACCGGCTGGAATCTTGCTATGAGTTCTATCGCCAGCTGCCCAGACTCCTCCCTCATGAATCTAAGTTGCTCTGAGAGCATCCGCACATCTTCGAGGGCGACCTTCCCCGTGAAGACGCTTTCCATAGCTCTTCTAAATGCCTCTACCGCCGCGGCGGCCATGTCTCCTATTATTCCCTTAAGTCTCTCAACCCCTGTATCTAACGGTCTGCGGACACTCAATCAAGGTTCACCCCATCTTACCTACCACATATTTCTCGGTTAACTCATGTTTAGGTGTTGTGAATACATTGGATGTCTCACCAACCTCTATCACCTCACCCATGTAGAGGAATGCTACATAGTCGCTTACCCTGGCGGCCTGCTGAGGATTATGGGTCACTATAACCACCGTGTAGTCCTCCTTGAGCTCGAGCATAAGCTCCTCGATCTTTGAAGCGGCCACGGGATCTAGGTTGGCTGTGGGTTCATCCATTAGGATTATTTTAGGCTTCAGGGCGAGGGTCCTCGCTATGCAGAGTCTCTGTTGCTGGCCTCCGCTGAGGCGGGCTGCAGGCTTCTTTAACTCGTCTTTAACCTCGTCCCAGAGATAGGCCTTCCTCAAAGCCCATTCAACAAGCTCGTCAAGCTCCTTCTTGCTCCTTACTATTCCGTTGAGCTTCGGGCCTAGAGCGACGTTCTCATAGATTGAGAGGTGGGGAAATGGGTTCGGAACCTGGAAGACCATCCCAGCAAGCCTTCTAGCATCCATCGGGTCAACCTCATCGCTGTAAATGTTCACCCCATTTATCCAGACCTCTCCCTCAACCTTGGCCAACGGATTCAGTTCGAGGAGACGGTTCATTGCGCGGAGGAGGGTGCTCTTCCCACATCCACTCGGCCCCATTATCGCGAACACCATGTTCCTCGGGATTCTGAGGCTCACATTCTTCAGAACATGCTTCAGCCCATACCAGACATTGAGGTTTCTTACGTCAACAGCCCACCTCATAGCTTCACCTCCTTAACCAGACTTCTCGTCACTATGAAGAGCGCGAGGATTATTGTCAGTAGCACTGCTGCAGCCCCCCATGCGACCTCATGCCATCTCTCATAGGGACTTAAGGCGAAGTTGTATATTAGGAGTGGCACCGCCCCTATAGGCTTGTCAAGTCCCTCAAAGTAGGAGAGAGTTGTCCCAAGTATTGTGAAGAGAAGTGGAGCGGTCTCACCTGCAGCCCTCGCCAAACCAACGAGTAAAGCTGTTGCAACACCTCTCCTCGCAACGCTTAGGAGGATTCTAAGATTAACTACGAAGGGTGAAACCCCTAGACTGTAGGCGGCTTCCTTCAAGCTGTAGGGTATGGATGCATAGGCTTCGCGGACTTGGAGAGCCACGTAGGGTATTATCACTATAGCTAGGGCGAATGCTCCAGCGAAGGCGTTGAAGCTTCTAAGAGGCAGGACGAGGACCGCGTAGGCGAAGAGACCTATTATCACCGTTGGAAACTCAACCATTATCTGGAGAGAAAGCCTAGTGTAATGAGATAGGATGTGGTGACCATACTCCGACAAGAATATCCCAGTAAACAACCCTAAACCTCCACCAATAAGAATAGATAAAGCCATAAGAATAAGGGTGCCTACAAGAGCTGGACCTATCCCACCATCGCTTCCCCCCAGAGGTGGAGGAGGAAAATCTACAAGAAACCGAGGTGAGATTATCCTTGCACCATTAACATATATTGATGCAATAATAGCGAAGAGAGGGGCTGCTGAAACTATTGCCAAGAGACCTATCAACCCAATCATTATCTTATTCTTGACTTTCCTCGCAATCATCTTTGAGTCACCACCTTCCTTACGAGTCTTAGCCCCAGTATGTTTATTGCAAGCCCTATTAGGAAGAGTAGGAATGCTCCTCCAAACAGTGCGGCTACCATGTAGTCATAGGACTCAGCATTTGGGAACTGGTTTGCTATGAGGCTTGAGACGGTGTATCCCATGTCGAACAAGCTTTTCGGGAGAGTTGGAGTATTCCCCACGACCATCGCTACGGCAATAGTCTCACCCATGGCTCTGCCGAGCGCTAAAATCACTCCAGCGAATATTGCTGACTTAATGTATCCTGTCATGACTTTTATCACCTCCCATTGAGTCATCCCGATGCTGTAGGCGGCTTCCTTCAAGCCCTGCGGAACAGCTTCATATGCCTCCCTAATCACGCTTGAAGAGAACGGTATCACCATTATTGCGAGGAGTGTTCCAGCCGTGAACAGGTTTGTTGGAGAAGGCTTTGTAGAGAAGAGTGGAATGAATCCGAGATACTCGTGGAGGGGAAGCATAACGTATTGATGGAGCAGTGGGGCGAATACGTAGAGACCCCAGAGTCCATAGATTACTGTTGGAAGGCTTGCCATTAGGTCTGATAAGCTGTTAATCACGTCCCTAAGCTTCGTTGGGACAAGCTCTATGGAGAAGACTGCTAAGGAGATTGCGAGGGGAGTAGCTATACCAACCGCGAGACCGGAGGTTATCAGGGTTCCGACGATTGCGTGGAGAATTCCATAATCTTCCTTCGGAGGATTCCAAACGGCGGTTACAATAAATCTTAACCCCTCCTTCAAGAATATCGGGAAAGATGTGTAGATTAGGGAGAAAATTATTCCAGCCACTATTATGAATGAGATTATAGGGAAGACGAGCAGGAACATGAAGAACTTTCTCTCGCTTCTCATAGGTCTCATACCTCCTTTATCATCTCTAACGCTTTGAGACCTATTTGAGCTGCCTCTGGTGGAAGTGGAACGTATCCTTCAAGCACGTTCTCTGGTTTCTCACCCTCTGTTAAAACCCATCCAAAAAACTCTTTAACAAGCTCGGCTTTCACAGGGTCGTAGGTCTTTCTCAGGATTATGAATGAGAAGGAGGTTATCGGGTAACTATTCTCTCCAGGCTGGTTGACTACTTTATCGATTATGCCGCTCCAGTCTTCATCTGGGTTTGGAAGAGTTAAGGAGGCCTCCTTTATAGCTGCCTTCAAGGTCTCAGAGGTAGGAAGAACGAAGAATCCATCCCGATTCATTAGTTTAGCTGCTTTAAGGTTGGCCGACTTAACGTATGCCAGCTCCACGTAGCCTATTGAATACTTGTTCTGGCTCACGGCTGCGGCCACGCCCTCATTACCCTTTCCGCCTAATCCATTGCCGACGCTGTCGACAGGCCATTGGACTGTGAAGTCTGCTCCAACCTCCTCAGCCCACTCGCTTGAAACCGAGGATAGATAGGCTGTGAAAATCTTAGTTGTGCCGCTTCCATCGCTTCTATGAACAGCGATTATCTTTTCATGTGGGAGATTGAGGTCAGGGTTTAGTTTCCTTATCTCCTCATCATCCCAGAAAAGTATCTCAGCTAAGTATATCTTCGCTATCACTTCGCCTGTCAGCTTAAGCTCCATATCCCCTATCTCGGGAATGTTGTATACTACCGCTACTCCTCCAACAATTATTGGGAATTGGAGGACGCCATCCCTGGATGACAGCTCAACATAGATTTTATGTTTCAGTGGTGGGTCGCTGCCGACGAAGTCAAGCATTCCTTCCCTGAACTTCGCCTGACCCGCCCCGCTTCCAAGAGACTGGTAATTCACCCTAACCCTACCCTCACTTAACTCGTAGTACTGTATGGCCCAAGCCTGCATCTGCGGGTTCAGAAAGGATGAGCCGGCTCCTATCAAGCTCCCTGAAACAAGCCCGTAGCCCTCTCCCTGGGATGGAGCTTCAAGCGAGAACAGGATTCCGGTAACAGCTATGAAGGAGACTATGATGAGGAAAACTGCGAGAGGTTTCGAGAGGGCTGCCGCAGCCATCGGCTGAGGGGTATCGAATGAAAAATATATGCTTTGAGGATTTTCGTCTATTGATATACACTTTCTCTATATAGGGAAATGATGTTAGGAATACTTAACAATAGGCTCATGTCCGAAAAATGTAGATGAGTGGAGAAGGATATAGGAGGAGGATTCAGCTTACTGGAAGTTCAACTCTCGTCGTCTCGCTTCCAAAGGATTGGGTGAGGCTGGCTGGACTTCATAAGGGTAGCTACATTAGACTCATACCACGTCAGGGCTTGTCACTGCTTCTAGTTCCGGAAAGAGAGGGGGAGAGAAAGCTTAAGGAGATAAGCCTGACAGCAGGTGAGAAAGCAGGGTCTGAGGAGATTGTTAGGAAGCTTATCTCAATGTATCAGGCGGGCTTCGATGTAATTAAGGTGGGCTTCAAGTCTCCTAGACCCGAGATGAAGGCCGTCATAAAAGACACTGTAAGAAGGAGGCTTATGGGGATGGAGATTCTAAGCGAGTCGGCTTCAGAGATACTTATACAATGCTTCACCCGCCACATGGAGTTTCCTCTACAGGATGCGCTCAGGAGAGCTGAAGAGATAGCGTCATCGATGCTTGAAGACGCTGTGGAAGCACTCCTAGGCAGAGATCATCAACTCGCCGCAGAAGTCTTCCAGAGAGATGATGAAGTAGATAGACTCTTCCACTACATGATAAGACAGCTGAACGTGGCTTTAGAGAGGCCTGAGGCTTTAGAGGACCTTGGACTAATAAACCCGATGGAGTTTCTCAGCTATGCTTCGATAGCTAAAGCCGTTGAGAGGGTTGGAGACCATGCGGCGAGCATAGCCATCATAGCAGAGGAAATAGATGGAAAACTCGTAGACAACTTGGCCGCAGAGATAGCTACCATGAATAGGGAGGCGGTTAAAGCCTTTAAGAGTGCTCTCAACTCCGTTGAGAAAAGAGACGGAGAACTTGCAAACAATATAGTTGATGGAGTCGGGGAGATAAGGAGAAAGCAGTATGAGAGAGCTGTTGAGAAGGTTATGAAGTGGAAGACGAGTCCTAGAAATGCCTCACTCATAAAAACAGTCCTAGAAGACCTAATGCGTGTAGCGGAATACAGCGCCGATATAGCCGAACAAGCAATCCTCCTCTCAATAATTGTGGCGGAAAGCCCTCTAAAGAAATAAATATACTTATAGCATGCTCTAGACAAGTGTTAGGGGCATGCCCAAACGTATCGTGATAAAAGGAGGGCCTAGAGAAGAGAAGGAGAAGCAGCCTGAACCTGAGATAGAGCCTGTTGAAGAGGAGAAGGAGCTGCCCGAGGTAACCGAGATTCCGGAGTCGCAGGCTGTAAGCGAGCAGGATAGAGAGATTGAGGAGGCGACAATTAACGTTGAGGCCGCCTATGAAACCGTGATGGAGAAGATTGAGGAAGTTAGGATAAGGGAGAAGGTGACGCAGCAGAGGTTTATGGAGCAGGAGGAAATGACTCTCTCAATCTTGAAGAAGCTTCTCCAGAAATGGGACATGTTTAGAGATGAGGCGCTGAAAAGCATCAATGACGCAATAGAGGGATACAACAGGCTTAAAGCTCTACTCGAATCAAAGTTTTCAACCATAGAGGAAGAACTATACTTCAACCAGATAGAGCTTGACACTCTCAGACAACTTGAAGAGCAAGGTAAACCCATATCGGTTTCGAAGAAGGAGGAGCTTGAGAAAAAGGTTCCAGAGCTTAGGAAAAGCATGGCTGAACTGAATAAGAAGATGGAGGAAATCGATGGTAAGATAGCTGAGCTGAGACATATGGCTGACAACATCTATGAGGTTACATCCTACAGAGAGCTCGCCGATAAGCTTCTGAGAGAGATGGTGGATATGTATTATGATAGGCTTGGAGAAGACGCTGAAGTGAAGCTTAGAACGCAGATAGATACCATTGCCCAGAGAGAGGGAATCCCAAGGGAATATGCTACAATCTATGTATGGAAGAGGCTTAGGAAGGCTGCTGGATAGACTTAGATAAGGCTGCCGCTAACTAAGTCAGCATAGGCCTAAACTTGTATCCATACTCTATTATGCCTGAGGATTCATCTTCGCGAATCTTTCTGAAGACTAATTCAACCTTCATCTCGGGTCTCAGCTCATCTTCCTGGACATCCACTATCTGCGAGAGTATCCTCGTCCCGTCAACCAGCTCTATCAACCCTATTATATAGGGAGTCTGGCTTCCGAATTCCTTCGGCGGGGTCTTGAGTATGGTATAGGCTAGGAGTTTTCCTTCCTTAGGAAGCTCAACCTCGGCGAATTCTCTGGCTCCACACTTTCTACAGACTATCGGCCTCTCATGATGGAATGTTCCACAGTGGGTGCATCGCCATCCAGCGAGTCTATAGTTGAAGGGCTTGTTGCGCCAATACCTAGGCACCTTCACTCCACATCACCTCTCTTTAGAACGGTTGTTATCGCGGTTGCTCCCAGCCCTCCTATGGACTGGGCCATCCCAACCTTTGCTCCATCAACCTGATTCCCTCCAGCCCTCTCCGTGAGCTGTAGATATGTCTCCGCAATCTGATAGATTCCAGTCGCCCCTATTGGATGCCCTCTCGCTTTAAGCCCCCCAAAGGTGTTGCAGGGAAGGCTTCCACCCAGATTGAACTCCCCAGCTCTAGCTAGTTTTCCAGCCTTCCCTCGTTCCGCGAAGCCGGTGGACTCGAGCGAGACCGCCGCCATTATCGAGGTAGAATCATGAAGTTCAAGTAGGTCTATTTCCCTTCTCTCGATGGAGGCCATTCTCAGAGCCTCTCTCGAAGCCCTTGCGAGAGCTGGGAAATAAAGGGGGTCTTCACGTTCAAAGGGTGTTAGATAATCGGTTGCCGCGGCTATGTATAGCTCCGTCTTCTCCGTGTTAAGTTTCTCCGCAAGCCTCTCACCCACCAATACGATTGCGGCAGCCCCATCCCCTATCCCGCTTATCTCGAACCTTCTCAAAGGCTTTGCAACATAGGGTGATGCGAGAACCTTCTCTAAGCTTATCTTGAATGGATATTGGGCATGTTTCACCCCTGCTGCATGCTCGTGACTTATTGCTGGAAAGATTGCGACGTCCTCCTCCGATAGATTGTAGCGTTGGAGGTAGAGTTGATAGAGGAGCGCGTTCAGCGCGGTGAAGGAGGCGCCAATGTATCCCACATATTCCTGCCTTTGACCCATTAGTAGAATAGAGGTCACCTCTTCTGCGAGGCCGTCGGAGAGCTTCTCTCCGCCGACAACAAGCACGGCGTCAGCCTTTCCAGAAAGTATCTCAGAGGAGGCTGCATAGACTGCGGCGGCTCCCGATGCCTCGGCTGCCTCTACTCTAAATGCTGGTATACCTGAGAGGTTTAGGTCTTCGGCTAGTAGGGCGCCTAGATGAGCCTGCTCCTGTAAAGCTTCAGCCGCCATGTTAGCAACATAGATGGAGTTCACACCGCTTATCCCAGCATCCTCCAAAGCCTTCGCAGCCGCCTCGGCCATAAGCTGCTCCAAGCTCTTCTCCCAGTGCTCGGCAATCTTCGTGAAACCAGCTCCAGCGACATAGACTTTACCCAACCAGCTTCACCTCGTTAGAAGCTTCCCCCTAAACTTTGCATAGGTTGCATAGTCGATGTAGATCTTCCTCTGGATGAGCTGCTCGAGGAGAGGTGCTCTCCCACGTCTCTCAACTATTCCGTCGAGAACCCTGAGGACATAGGCATCGCTCCCCGCCCCTGAGCCGAAGGAGGCGAGGAGAATCCTGTCACCGACCTCGGCTTGGTCGAGTATCTTGACGAGGCCTAGGAGGCTGCACGCTGAGTAGGTGTTTCCAAGGAATCCTGAGACTAAGCCTGGCTTAAGCTTCTCCAGGGGGATTCCGAGAAACTTTGCTGCGGCTAGAGGGAACTTCACGTTCGGCTGATGGAAGACAACGTAGTCAACGTCGTTTAGACTGTATCCGTCCTCGTCTAGAAGCTGCCTAACAGCTCCGATTATATGCCTGAAATAGGCCGGCTGGCCTGTAAATCTGGCCGCGTGGCTTGGGTAGTGCTCGTAGGGTCTCCGCCAGAAGTCCGGTGTATCGGTGACATAGGATGTCCAAGCCTCTATCGAGGCTACAGCGTCTTGGGAGAACCTGCCTACTAGGAGGGCGGCGGCTCCGCTGGCAGCCGTGTACTCTAGGGCATCTCCAGGCCTTCCCTGAGCTGTATCCGCCCCAATCGCAAGCCCGTACTCTATTCTCCCAGACTCCACCAAGCTTGCAACGAACTGGAGGGCCTCGGTTCCAGCCTTACAGGCGAACTCTAGGTCTGCTGCCAAGACCTTCGGGCTTGCCCCAAGGGCTTCGGCGACTGTGGTCCCCGTCGGCTTCACGGCATAGAGCTTCGACTCGCTTCCAACATGGATTGCCCCTATCTGCTTTGGGTCGATTCCAGCCCGCTTGACCGCCATCCTAGCCGCCTCAACAGCCATGGTGGCGGCATCCTCGTCTGGGCCTGCGACCGCCTTCTCCTCGACTGGGAGCTCGCTCTTCTCCCTCCCCCAGAGCCTACCTATCTCCTCAGCCTTTATACGGTATACTGGGATGTAGCCTCCGTAACCATGTACGGCTACACCGTTCAGCTTCACCATAGGCTTCCCCCTCGACTTGGGGTTTTCTTTTTATAAGTCTTGCCGATTAATGATACGTTAATCAACGTAGATTTAAGATATTATAACGGTTCATGAGAAATTAGAGGCCATGCCCGAAGCCCTCGACGAGAAAGACCTCCTAATATTGAGGCAGCTTGAACTCGACTCTTCGCAGAGTGTTAGGGAGATAGCTGAGAAGCTTGGGATGCCGAGGACAACTGTTCAGGAGAGAATAAGCAGGCTGAGACGCAGAGGGGTAATTAAGAGATTCACGGTCAAGATAGACTACTCCAAACTCGGGAAACCCACCACAGCCTTCATCCTCGTATCCTTCATGCCTGGCCCAAGCATCTCCCAGAAGAACCTAGCACATCAGATAGCCGTGCTCCCAGACGTCGAGGAGGTCCACCTAATCTCAGGAGAGTGGGACATACTCGTCAAGGTTAGAGGAGGCTCCATGGAGGAGATAGGAGAACTAGTGATAGAGAGAATCAGAGCCATGGAAGGAGTCGCGAGAACCATGACATGCGCATCCTTCTACACAGCCAAAGAAGACCCATAATTATTCAGCATTATCAGGTTATATCACATGATATTAGCCTCACTTAAAGGAATGGCTACAGATTTTAGATTGGATTACCGCAACTAGATTGCCGACATGAGAGAATTGGAGAGGCTTGCGGCTGAACGTGCGCGGGACGCTGTTCAGCTCGATAAGAAGGGTCTAAAGAAGGAGGCTGCGCGAAGATACCGTGAGGTTATCAGGCTTCTCTCGAGAATAATTGAGCTGACCGAGGACCCGATTATGAGGGGGGTCTACGAGGAGAAGCTGAAGCAGTATAAGAATAGGCTTGAAGTCCTCGGGGAGGCTGAAGCAGAAGGAGAGCCATCGGTGAAGACAAAGACCGTGAAGACATCCGATGAACCCTACATCCTCAAGGAGCCGCTCCAAGTCACATGGGATGATATAATAGGATTAGAGGATGCGAAGAAGGCTGTTAAGGAGAGTATAATCTACCCCACGAAGAGGCCAGACCTTTTCCCGCTAGGCTGGCCACGTGGAATCCTGCTTTTCGGCCCACCCGGATGTGGGAAGACTATGCTTGCAGCCGCCGTTGCTAGGGAGATTGACGCAGTCTTCATGCAGGTTGACGCCTCGATAATAATGTCTAAGTGGCTTGGAGAGTCTGAAAGGAATGTTGCAAACATCTTCAAAGTTGCGAGAAAATATGAGTCTGAGGGTAAGCCTGTGATAATATTCATCGATGAAGCCGATTCCCTTACAGCCTATCGGTGGAATGAGGTTGGAGGAGAGGCGAGGGCGAGAAACCAATTGATAAAGGAGATGGATGGACTCCTAGACAAGGGTAAGAAGAGCTACATCTACGTTCTCGCAGCCACGAATAAGCCCTGGCTTCTCGACGAACCATTCATAAGAAGATTTCAGAGAAGAATCTTCATAGGTTTACCTGACTATGAGACGAGGCTTAAGATGCTTGAATACTATACGAGTAGACTTGAACTAGATGAGGATGTCAAGTTAAGTGAGATTGCGAGGATGACCGACGGATACTCCGGAGCAGATATACATGACATTTGCATGGAGGTTCAGATGAAGGTTGTAAGCGAGTTCTTCGAGAAGGGAAGCGGCGAGGATAATAAGCCCAGGAAGATAAGCATGTCAGACTTCATCGATGTAATCAAGAGAAGGAAGCCTAGCGTCGATCTAGATACTATGAGGAAGATGCTTGAATGGGCTTCAAGATTCGGAGCCTAAAGCCTCCCTTCCAACAAGCTCTATCACGCCCTTCCTCTCCAACTCCTCTAAAATCTCCTTGACCTCTTCAACATCTATCCCAAGCTCCTTCGAGCATTCATAGACGTCTATCTCATCCTTCTTTGAGACGTAGGAGTAAACCTTTCTCTCTTTCTCGGTCAGCTGAGGCACATCTGGGAAGGAGCTCTTAACCTTCTCCGCAGCCTTCTCCTGCGCCTCCCTAAGAATCTTGACAGCTTCCTCGTCAAGCTCACTCATAGTTATCGGCGACAGCTCACCTTGAGTTGAGGATGATGTAAACTCTTCGATGCATTCAGCGAGCTCGTGGAGGCTTTGAGCTGCTTCTGGGACCACTCCTGCAACCTCGTCTTCAACCTCTGTGAGGAGTGAGAGCAAGGGGACGACTAAACCTATGACTTCACTTATCTCAAGGATTGTCTCAAGCCTAAGCTTAACCTGCTCCAAGACAAGCTGCGTCTTCATGACCATGCTTGCAAGCCTTCTAACCTCGGCTATCTCCTCAGCATAGATTGCGGCTCTCCCCTCATCCTTATTCACTAAGGCGTCGATAACCCTCTCGAAGTACTCCCTGCTTCGGGAGACCATCTCGGCATACTTGTATCTAAGTTTCTCGATTTGAGCGTTTAAAGCAGAGAGAGAAGCCTCCAACCTACGTTTAAGCTCTTCCCTCGCCTCCTCATCCATGAATGGGTCTCCACCCAGCTCTCCGTCTCCTATCATTAACCTAGCCGAGGCTGAGAGCCGAAGCTTTATACCCTTTACCAAGATAGATAACCAACCTAATCCCCTGAAAATCTTCTCGAAATACCTCTAACATACCTACGGCTTGGCCATGGAAAATTTCATAGGAATAGAATCTGAGGAGTTGAAGCTCTAAAATCCTAGAATAATGAAAGCTTAAAATAACTGACTCAACCCCCTTTTTCTGCAGAAATGTGCGGTATAACTGGATGCGCGGCCAAGGGGATTCAAGTCTCACCTCTCCTCCACAAGTCTCTTAAGAGATTAGAGTATAGAGGTTATGACTCAGCAGGCATAGCAACAGTCTATAATGGGAAGATCTACGTCAAGAAAGATGTAGGCAAGATAGATGAGATACATAAAAGACTAAACCTAGACGACCTTCCTGGATCTATTGGGATAGCTCATACAAGGTGGGCGACGCATGGAGCGCCGTCCAAGGTTAATGCTCATCCTCACATAGATTGTAAGGGGGAGCTGGCGATAGTTCATAATGGGGTCATAGAGAACTTTCTTGAACTGAAGCAGGAGCTCCTCGATAGGAAGCATGAATTTGCCTCGAGAACAGATACTGAGGTAATCGCTCACCTGATAGAGGAGTATCTAAAGATGGGTAGAGGTTTCTTCGACGCGGTTAGGGAGGCTGTTAGAAGACTTAAGGGAAGCTATGCAATAGCAGTAATCTACTCTAAAGAGCCTGACAAGATAGTTGTGGCTAGGCAGGAGTCTCCGTTAGTTATAGGGCTTGGAGATGGAAAGAATTTTGCTGCAAGCGATGTAGCGGCGTTCATAGAGTATACGAATAAGGCTATCTTTCTTCAGAATGGTGAGATGGCTGAGGTCACGGCTGACAAAGTTAAACTGGTTAGAATAGATACTGGTGTGGAGTTTGAGAGGAAGCCGACGACTCTTGAATGGAGTATCGAGATGGCTGAGAAAGGCGGCTACCCGCACTTCATGTTAAAGGAGATTCATGAGCAGCCTCACAGTCTCAGAGAGGCCTTGAAAGCCCAGCAACAATATATCGACCTCCTCGCAGAGTTCCTCGATAGAAGTAGGGACACCTTGCTCCTCGCAGCTGGAACATCCTACAACGCCTGCGTCGCCGCATCATATCTCTTCTCAAAGATTGCTCGTCTAACAACTTATCCAGTGATAGCCTCAGAATATATTGAGAACTATGGAGCTTCATCGGGTGTCGACACGGTTATTCTCGCTGTAAGCCAGTCTGGTGAGACGGCGGATGTCTTAAACGCCTTGGAGTATGCGAGGATGAGGGCTGCTACAATACTTGGATTGACGAATGTTGTAGGCTCGACCCTTACCAGGGTTGCGAGAGCCTATGTTCTCCAGAACTCGGGCCCCGAGATAGGGGTTGCAGCAAGCAAGACCTTTACGGCTCAGCTAATGGTTCTCTCAATGCTTGGTCTTAGGCTTGCTAGGAAGAGGGGGAAGCTGGCCCAGTATGAGATAGATGAGCTTAAGGAGGAGCTGCGTAGAGTTCCAGAACTCGTTGAGAAAGCTTTGAAAATCTCTGAGGAGCCTATAAAGAAGCTTGCCAAAGAGCTTGCAAACTCTTCCAGCATCTTCTTCCTTGGAAGAGGGATAAACTATGCAACAGCCCTCGAGGCCAGGCTCAAAATCATGGAGCTATCCTACATACCATGTATAGCTTATCCAGCGGGTGAAAGCAAGCATGGCCCGATAAGCGTTATCGAGAAGGATTATCCAGTATTCTTCATCGCTCCAAACGACTCCACCAGGAAGCATGTTATTGGAAACATTATGGAGATGAAGGCTAGGGGTGCCAAGATATACTGTGTTGGAACCGAGGGTGATGAGGAACTCAAGAAGCAGTGTGATTGGTTCCTTGGTCTGCCGAAGGTTCACGAGATTCTAAGCCCAATAGTCTATGTGATACCCTTCCAGCTTCTCGCATACTACATGGCTGTTGAAAAGGGATATAATCCCGACATGCCGCGGAATTTGGCGAAGTCTGTAACCGTTCTTTAGACCCTTTCCCTAAGCTTGAAGAAGAGCCTCGTCTCACCCATAGTCTTCAGAGGCATCTCCCTAACCTTCACAACGATAGGCAGGTCGTTCACCATCCTACCTATCATTAGGCAGTATCTTGGGGGGAGCGCCTTCGCAATTCTCTTGGCGGTCTCAGAGTCTACTCTAGAAGCCTTCGAGATGTATTCTAGGTCTGATTCATTCGTGAAGTTGAAGAGGAAGATGTTGTCAGCCTGTCTATAAACGGTCTCGGGTATCATGTCAGGCTGATTTGTGACGAAGATTGGGAATAGGCCTGTATGCCTCATCCTCGTAACAAGGTCATCCCAGTAGGTTTCCCTTAGATAGAGGTGAGCCTCCTCAGCGACGAGAAAAATCGGGTCTACTCTACCTTCTCTTAGAAGACTTGACAGCTTGCTCAGAAGATACTCCACTATTATTCTTCTGCCGCTTGGAATGGTCTTCGAGAGGTTGACAACGATTATTCCTCCATCCTCCATATTGTTTAGGGTTTCCTCCAAGTTTGTTGCCTCTTCTTCGCTGAAGAATTGAGTTGAGTTGAGGCTCAGTAATCTGCTCATCAACGCTTCTCTAACCGATTCATGCATCTGAGCTCTTCCAGCGGCCTCTATTAACCCCCGTAGGCTCACCCTTCCCTTAACTCTCTTCACGGTTCCCCATAGTCGGATGAATTCTCTGAGGCTTGCGGCTGGAGTGTTTAGGACATGTTGAAGTATGTCGAGTATTGTTCCAAGCCCTGCGTCTTCTATGGATGCCTTGAAGTTTTCACCTGGGTTTAGAACTAGATGCTTGTCGGCGACCCCGCTTCTACCTCCGTCCAATCTTGTTGAGAGCCCAACATATTCTCCGTTAATGTCCAGTACAACTATCTTTGCACCGTATTCTGCTAGGGAGGTTACGAGAAGCTTTGCTAGATGAGATTTACCGGTCTCCTTCTTCCCAGTGATTATTGTCAGTCTACCGTCGAAGGCCTCGGCGTTCACGGTCAGTATCCCGCCCATACACTCACCTATCACTATAGGTCTTCTCCCACCGATGCTTGAGAGCTCAGCTATCAGCTCTGGGGATGCATGCTCTATCCTGGAGCCGAGTTTTGAGGGAAGCCAGAGGAGGTCGCTGCGCAATCCATCTCCATCGACTACTCCCCGGAGCTTCGCAACAACTATTCGGGCATCTCTAAGACCGGCTACAAGGGAGCCTACACCATAGGGGTCTATCAACCTTGTTGAAAGCTCCTCGGAGCCAAGCTCTCTTAGAGCATCCTCAAGCCCCCCTGGAAGCTCGGCGTAGTCTACGTCTATGACTTGGAGGAGGAGACGTCTCCTACCATCCACTGCTTGGAGGTAGTCCCCACGCTGGAGGGGCTTCTCATCTGGGGCGGCGAGGAGCTCAACCAGGTCACCGCTCTTGGATAGAAGCTTCATCTAAACACCTCCCCGTCCACCGGGTTGAAGAGGAGGTCGCGAATCGAGGTTGGGTGGATTATCTCGACGCTCCTCCTGCGAAGCATGGCTTGGATTGCCAGTACGTCGAGCTTGCTGAAGGTGCAGTAGTCGTGGGCTAGGATGAGGGTCTCAGGGTAGCCATACACTAGGGCATCGCTTCGGAGGAGGCTTCCGAAGACCCTTTCCGCGGAGGCGGTTATGCTGGCGTCAACCCTGAACCCGCTGCATCCGGGGCAGAGCCTGGCCAAGAATATGTCTCCTAGGACTCGAACCCTCATCTCAGCGCTCCTGACAGCTTGGGTGACCTCGACTAGGTAGGGTGGCTCAGCCTCGGCGCCCAAGGTTGTTAGAAGCTCACCCCAAACCCTTAGAACACTAGTCTTAGAGAAGGCGAGAATATCGTTTCCCCGAGGCCTGGCCTTCTCGAGAATCCTGCCTACTAGGTAGAGGGGGTTGTCTAGGGGGCCTGCGGAGAGGGAGCCGTCGAAGAGGAGTATGCTGTCGGTATAGTGTTCGGCGGCGTACTCCTGCATCCGTTTCTCGATTAGGCCTGCCATCACCCTCTGGATGGAGTTGTAGAGCTGGTAGTTTCCCCAGGCTTCGAGGGGGGCGGCGCCGAGAACCGAGGCGAGAAGCTCTCCCATGTTCTCGTAGCTCACATAGAAGACCAGTGGGCCGAGGACCTCGACAGCTGTTTTGGAGCGGTCTCGGGTTACGATGGCCCCCCTAACGGCTATGACTACGCCTCTCGACCCTGCCGCAACCCTTATCGAGGAGGTGTCTATGGCCACGACAGGGCGTCTAGGCGCCTCAAGCTCAGGTTGAATTATCTCAACGGCTCCTTCTCCCCGGCCCTCCAGAAAGGCTATACAGCACTCATCTTGAACAATATTCTCAACACCACCAGCGTAAAGCCTGAGGCCGTCGACCTTCTCTAGGCTTCGGAGACTGCTCTCAAGGAAAGCTTTAAAATAGCTTTGTGAGGCTTCTATTTGGGGTTGTTGGCTTTGGAGGGTCATGCCGCAGTTTCCCCTTGTTTATTGGGGTTTGCTGTGCTTATAAATGTTGCTCAACTTGAGCATGATGAAAAATGAACGAGCAGGAAAAAATCAAGGTTGAGGTCACGATAGGGCCTGCCACGGTCAGGGTTGAGGCTCCACCCGATAAGTTGGAGGAGGCTTTGAGGCAGGTTGTCTCGGCTCTTAGGGCCGCCCTCCCCCAGTTGATGGTTGAGGAAGAGCGGAGGGAGAGGGTTAGGAGGAGACCTCAGCCCACATGCGCATCTCTTCTCCGCCAACTCATAGAGGAGGGGTGGTTTGATAGGCCTAGAAGCCTCTCGGAGACCACGCAAGAGCTTGCTAGAAGAGGCTACAACTATGACTCAACCGCGGTCTCCCACACCCTCCTAGACCTGGTTAGGGAGAGGGTTCTCGTTAGGGAAGGCTCGCCCAGACGCTACGTGTATTACAGGCCTGAGGGCAGGGTGGCTGAGCGGGAGGAGCGGGTCTAAGGCTTCTCACCAGTCTGGCCATACTTCTCGAGCACACGCTTTATCCCAAGCTGGGTTATGGTGTAGTCGCCTCTATCCAGCCTCCTAAGCATCCCACGTTGAACAAGCTCGGACAGCCTGCCTGACACGGTCTTCTCGCTCTTGGAGAGGCTTCGGCTAAGCTCCGAGAGGTTCACCGTCGGGCTCTCCCTCCTACCGAGGCTATGCTCGAGATGGCTTCGGAGGGCTAGGAGGAGGACTGCGTCCGTGACTGGGAGGTCGTCGAGGTTCTGGAGGAAGAAGAGGCCCTCGCTCTCCTCGTAGGCTATGAGGCCGCCCAAGCTCTCAAGAACCTCTTGGAGGCCGACGCTGTAGGCTATCTTCTTGGCAAGCGAGTAGGCTGGGATAACCTTCTCGAGGAAGGCGACTACCTGTCGATAGACCTCCTCGGGCGCTCCAGAGAACTCCGCCTCAAGCTCCCCATACCTTATGCTGACCCTAAGCTCATCTTCCTTCATAGGCTCTCACCGAAGAGCTCTCGGAGCGAGGCTGGTGTAAAGGTGTAGAGCCCCTCCCCCTGTTTCACCACTAGGCCTGCTCTCCTAAGCTCGCTCAGCCTTGCCCGGACAACCCTCTCATTAAGCCCCGAGTAGGCTGCAACCTCCTTGGGTGTAAGGGTGTCTTTCTCGAGGAGGCCTAGAGCCTTCCCCACATAGACGGCGGCCAGGCAGAGGAGTATCTTACGCTTAGCGTCGAGCTCCTTGAGTACCGTCACTCTACCCTCCCTTATCTCAACCATGCCTGCAAGCCTCTCGGCAAGCTTCTGGACATCGATTGCGCCGACAAGCTTCTTCACCGCCTCTAGGGCTGGATAGAGTTGGGAGAGATACCTGTTGACGCTTGCCCAGACCTCTTGGTATCCTCCCTCAAACTCTGCCTCCGTCCCTCCATGCCTTATAGTGATCTTGAGAGGTTCTCCGCTCATCTTCACGCCTCCCTGAACCCGTTCTCAACGAACCTAATTCCCTTCCGCAGAATCCTGAAGACTTTCTTCCCGTTGACTCTACCCGCATCCTCGAACAGCCTATCTCTGACAAGGTCTCCTACAACGTCTCTAGGGTTGCTTGGGGTCGGCCACCTCGCTTTCCGATAGTATTCCTCGAAGTCGTCGTAGCCTACGTTTCTACCCTCCCATTTATAAAGGTAGTAGGCTATAGTTAGGAACCGCTGTGGATGAGATTTTGGGTCAAGCCTGTCCGCGAACTCTATGAAGGAGGGCTTCTCCCCGGCTTCTCCTCTGCCTCCCTCCATGGCTGAAAGCCTCTCCAACATGGCTTCAAGCCAGCTTAGGTCGCTTAGCTTCGCCTCAACAAACTCTCTGTCACCCTCAACCTCGACCTCAACGCCATTCGATAACACTCTAACCCTGTATGACATGTGTGCGCTCCCGCCTGATTTAGGCTAGGAGATTGTTATAAGCCTTCCACAGGGGATTGAAAGTGGGAAAATGGCTTAGGCTTCGGGTTTAGGGCACTCTAAGAGCACTGAAATTAGGTGGGCGGCTAATCGGAGGTTTGGCCAGAGCTGAGATGCTTCTTAACAAGGCTGTAGAGCCTCGCTCCGTCAACCTTCCCACGATACTCCTTCATAAGCTCCCCCATAATCACCGAAGCCGCCTTACCGGGATTCCTTTTCACAAGTTCTCCATGCTTCCTGAGAAGAGCGGTAACCCGAGCCTCAACATCCTCCATCCTCACAGGCCTGAGGCCTAGAGCCTCAACCGCCTCTTCAACGGTCTTCTCAGGATTCTCAGCCAGCCAAGTAAACAGTTTCTCGGCAGCCTCCTTCGCGAGCTCTCCCCGTCCCACCAGCCTGAAAAACCCTAGGAGGTGTTGATCACTTATCCTCTCAACCTTAACGCCCTCTCTTCGGAGGCTTTTCAGGAGCTCCGTGAGGGTTGAGGCCACAACGCTTGCGGCTACACCTGTCTCCCCGACAATCCGCTCAAACAGCTCAACGCGCTCGGAGTCTATCAGCTCGTCGGCAATCTGCCTACTAAGCCCATACTTCTCAGCAAGCCTCCCAGCAACCTCGTCTAGAGTTGGTGGAAGCCTCCTCCTAAGCTCCTCCAAGTAGCTCTCGGAGACAGGGTAAGGCGGGAGATCGGTCTCAGGATACATCCTTGCGGCTCCAGGTCTAGGTCTTAGGTAGACTGTTGTCCCGTCTGGGCGTGCGCCACGTGTCTCGGATGGGACTCCGCGTAGAGCCTCGGCCGCCCGCTCCCTCACATACTCCAACGCTTCTCTAGCCCTCTGCTCCTCGTCTGCGACAAAGACTACTGCGTCCTCCTCACCAGCCTCCATCTCACGTCTCAATGCCATAACCTCCTCAGCGCTGATTCCATAGCCTGGAAGCTCGTCGGTGTGGAAGATTCCCTGAACCTCGGCCCATGCACGCGCCCTTCCCGCAAACTCTGCGCCAAGCCTGACCCCTGGAGCCGCCTCCAGACCTACTAGGCCTCCGAAGCCTGGGAGCTTGAGGGCTATAACCCTCCCCCCAGCCTTGAGACCCCTCTTCAACACCTTCGACCCAGTCTTCTCGAATAGGTGTGTAACATCCTTGACTTGGGCTGAGGTTACATCTTCTTCGCTTACCCCACGTTTCCTGAGCTCGTCTCTTATTTTTAGGAGGTGGAGTTGGCGCTTAACCTCTAGTTCAACAACCTTTGGGAGTAGGCCTAGCTCTTGGACACCCTTAATCTCAACCAGTGCTCCATCCCTAATCGAGATGTTCAGGTCTTGTCTGACGGTTCCTATTCCTCTCTTCACCTTTCCCGTGGCGCGGAGCAGCCTCCCGATAGCGTAGGCGACCTCAAGCGTCTCCCTGGGAGAGTTTATCGCAGGGGCTGTCGAGACCTCTATTAGGGGGACTCCAAGCCTGCTTAAGTCGTAGTGAACCTCGTGAGGTTTATGCTCAAGTATTCTAGCCGCGTCCTCCTCCAAGGTTATCGTCTGTATAGGGATGGTCTTTCCATGAACCTCTATCCTCCCGCCTAGAGCAACTACGCATGTGCGTTGGAAGCCTGTGGTGTTGGAGCCGTCGATAACTATCTTCCTCATAACGTGTATCTCGTCGACCGGTGTAGCGTTCATTAGGAGGGCTATGGTTAAGGCGACCTCCACTGCTTCTCTGTTTAGGTCGTGAGGCGGCTCCTCATCCATCTCAACCAGGCAGGTTGACGCAGTGTTTGCGTGATAGACTATCTTCTTACGTTTCTTTGCCTCGAAGATTGCGGCTGGGTCTACTTCACCTAGCTCGCTCTGGGCTTCCCTAAGCCACCTAACGAATCTAATCTCCCTCCCATCTGTCCTAGAGTCGGTTGGGCAGTCGCAGAAGAGCTTAGACTTTGTGTCGAGTTGGCGGTGGATTTCGAGGCCTACCTTCAGCCCAAGCTTCTGGTAGTCGAGGGTCACAGCGCCTCAGCCTCCATTCTAGGCATATTCCTCCCACCAATCTCACCTGCAATCGGCGTGAGCATGAGACGCTTAACCTCATCTGGGTCGCTTGTCTGGGCGAGAGCCCACGAGAGCTTGACGTAGGCTGTCTCTGGAAGCATGTTGTCGAGAGGCGTTACACCCGCTTTCAAGAGGTCTCGGCCGTTGTCATAGACCCTCATATTCACCCTACCCCAGATGCACTGGGATGTCATCCCAACGAAGACCCCCCTCTCCACAAGCCTTCTCACAACTGGTATGAGCCTTGAAGCGACGTGCCCAAGCCCTGTCCCCTCTAGGATTACTCCCCTAACATGCTTCTCCGTGACTGCCTCAAGAATCTCTGGAGGCATTCCAGGATAGAATTTCACCAGGGCTGCTTCATCGGAGAATCCGGGTTTGAAGGTGTAGCCGTCTCCTCCACGTGGGTTCAACCCCTCCTCCCTAACCCGTATATCACCCATCTCGACATAGGCTATCGGACTGGCGTTCACAGACTGGAAGGCATCCCTACTGCTCGTATGGAGCTTCCTAACCCTCGTCCCCCTATGGACAGCTATCAGGGTATCCGAGTGCCATGCATGCATCGTTACACAGACCTCGGCGAATGGGGCGTGGCCTGCAACCTTCACAGCGGCTATCAGATTCGTCGCCGCATCGCTTGAAGGCCTATCGGAGGAGCGTTGAGCGCCTACGAAGACCACTGGAACCGGGGGCTTTTGGAGGGCGAAGCTCAGGGCTGCGGCCGAGTATCCCATGGTGTCGGTTCCATGCGCTATTACGACGCCGTCAACCCCTTTTCTTATCAGCTCATCGGCCCTCACAGCCATCTCGTTCCAATGGCTTGGCGTAAGGTTCTCGCTGAAGATTGAGAAGAGTATCTCTGCGTCGAGGGCAGCTATCTCGGCGAGCTCAGGCACGATTGAGAGGAGGTCCTCGGCTGTGAGAGCAGGCCTAACACCCCCAGTCCTATAATCTATTCTACTCGCTATCGTCCCACCCGTACTCATTATCGTTACCTTTGGTAGGCCTGGTCTTGACGGAGGTCTTGGAGGTGGGACGAACCTTGGCTTCACGGCCTCAGCGACCCGTCTAACCTTTACATCTCCATGAACCCTTATCCCGAGATTGTAGCCATTTGGAAGCTTTAGGACTATGTAGTCTGGCTCGGCGAGCTCGTAGCGTGCCATCAGAATCCCTCTATAGATGCGGCCATCGACCTCAACCTCGACCTCGTCGCCGACGCTTACACCAGAGGACTCCAGAACCACCCTAATTCTCCCAACGTATCCCTGAAGCCTCTCATCTCCAGACATTTCCAACGCTTACTCTAGAAACCTGATAATTAGGGTTATGGAAGATTTTTAAGAGAGAATCAGACTCAATACACTCAACATGAACCCCTTCAAGGTTCCAAAGCGTATTGAGGAGCTGAAAGCTGAAGCAGTCTTCAACGTGTTGTTAAGGGCCTTGGCGGCTGAAGCCTCTGGGAAGAAGATTGTTCACCTCGAGATAGGGGAACCCGACTTCGACACACCTCAACACATTAAGGAGGCGGCCTACGAGGCCTTGAAGCAAGGGAAGACCCATTACACTCCAACCCTCGGGATACCTGAGCTGAGGAAAGCTATAGCTGAAAGCGTTCAACGAGACTACGGTGTAGAGATAAGCTGGGAGAAGAATGTGGCCGTCACAACAGGATGCAAGCAGGCAATCTTCGCGGCAACGCTAGCGATTGTAGAAGAGGGAGATGAGGTAATCTACCCTAATCCAGGGTACCCAGCCTACGAGTCGGCAGCCTTCCTCGCCGGAGGAAAACCCATACCCTACAGAGTTACAATAGAGGATAACTATAGAATGATTCCTGAGAAGCTTGCCGAGCTGATAACCCCTAAGACGAAGCTCGTATTCATCAACTCACCCAACAATCCATGTGGAACAGTCATGAGCGAGGAAGATGTAAGAGGTATAGTTGAGCTCTCCGAGGACCATGGATTCTTCATAATCTCCGACGAAGTCTACAGACCGATACTATTCGATGGGTTAAAGCATTTCTCCCCGCTTAACGTTAAGGGAGAACTGGATAGAATAATAATTGTCGATGGATTCTCTAAGCGCTATGCAATGACTGGGTGGAGGCTTGGATACCTACTCGCCCCCGAAGAAGTCCTACCATACATCTTCAAAATCCTAAACGTGTCAACCTCCTGTCCAGTAGCATTCAACCAATATGCTGGGATAGCTGCTCTGAGGGGACCTCAGGAACCAAGCATTATGATGGCGCGGGAATATGAGAGGAGGCGGGATGTAATCCTTGAAGAGCTTTCGAAGATAGAGGGTATTAGATTCGCTAGGCCGACTGGAGCGTTCTACGCCTTCGTCGATATAAGTAGGGTTTTAGATAAGCTTGGAATAGGTTCCGAGGAGTTTGTGCTCAGGCTTATCGACAATTACGGTGTCTCGCTTCTACACGGCTCAGCGTTAGGAAGCTACGGGGAGGGATACATCAGGATAAGCTTCGCAAACTCTGAAGAGAATCTCAGAGAAGGGATTAGAAGACTTAAGAAAGCTGTTGACGACGCCCTCAAATCTTAACGCCCTCAAACAAGACTATCCTCCACCTAGGTCTTCCATGCTGGTCGTAGAAATAATCCGCGTTAGGCAGCTTCTTTAAGTAGTCTCTTAAGCGGAGAAGGGTTGAGCCGAATGGATATGTAGTGTAGTCGAGAACTCTTACCTTAAACCCTGTCTCTCTCATTAAGCGGAGGGTTTCACCTATCCCGACGAGGGAGACCGCTGGAACAATCAATTTACCGCCATCTCTTAGATGATGCGCCGCATTCTTTATCACAGGGTCTAGGACGGCTCTTCCATCAATCCCTCCCCAAGTATATCTCGGAAGAGGGTTTGGTGAGGGGGTCATAGGAGGGTTAGAGATTATTACGTCAAATCTCTCCCCTCTCTGAATAGGGTTATAGAGGCTTCCAAGCCTGAGCTCAACGTTGGAGATATTGTTAAGCCTTAGGTTGGCCTCTGCTGTTCTGAGGACACGTCTCGATACATCTGTCGCGACAACATGTGAAGCTCCCAGCTTCGAGGACAGGATAGCCAGCACCCCTGAACCTGTCCCCAGGTCAAGGACGTTTAACCCCTCCATCTCGGGGAGATTCTCGGCGATAAGCCTAGTCGCTGTCGATGGCTTATAGACTCTTGAAACCTGTAGAAGCTTAATCTCTATCCCCTTTACTTTAAAGATTTTGATAGGTTTCATAGTGTTTCGAGAACCTTTCTAACACCTTTCTCGACCCTTCTCTGAATCCATATCGGAGTCCACGGCGTGAGGAGCCTGCTATACTTCTGCTTCAACGCTCCTTCAACCACATCTCTCTCACCCTTCTCAAGATACCCTTTAACGGTTTCCGAGGCAAATCTCTCAGCATTGTCTCCGTCAAGGTAATGAGCTGTATAGAATAGGAGTTCAGCTATATCCCAATCCCGAAGCCCGCCGAAGGAACACTGCTCCAAATCTATCAAATATACCTCCCCATCTTTTGTGAAGAGGAAGCTATGAGGGTTGCAGTCACCCATCGTGATGTCTTTGCTGTGAAGCTCGGCCAGTATTCTGCCCATTGTGCGTGAAACCTCTATGAATCTCTCGGTTCCCAAACCTTTTAGAAGCGAGCGCACCCCATCGAGGCCATTTATGTATCTCTGGGCGATAATCTTCTTAGGCCAACTAACGTGGAGGATCTCAGCGGTATTGAATCCAAGTTCAGCTAACTTGTTTACAAAGAATATCTCATTACCCATGCGTGTGGATGCTAGAACTGAGAAGTTCTTGACGCCTAGAGCCCATAGCCATGCTATAACCCACTTAAAGTCGGTCCAGTTGAGAAACTTCTTCATAAAAATTCTCTCTTCCCCGCCATTTGTTTTGAATGACGCTACGTAGGCCGAGTTTAAGACCCCTCCAATCCTCTTGACTTTAACCTTTGAAGCGTTGATGCCGTAAACTTTCTCAACGAGCTCCCTTATTCCGAGTTTCTCCATGAGGGGCTGGAGGCCGAGTGAGGTCTGGATATAGAGCATCCGACTTGGGTCGGGAAGCCTAGGTGGAATCAGGGTTTTAAAATTGAATTCAACGTTTCTAAGGAAGTCGAGTGAAGAGGCCTGGCCTGAGGTTAGATATAGTCTGAAGGCGTGTTCAAGTTCATCTGATAGTCTCTGGTAGACTGTTGAGCTTGAGAGAACCTCTTCGACGAAGCTTGGTGTGGGCGAGTATCCTTCCCCCACATCTGTTAAGATTCCCTCCTCAACGAGTTTAGTTATAGCTCTCTCGAATCCCTTGATACTCATCTTGACAGCCTTTGAAGTCCAGGTCGAGGTGAATACGGCTCTTATGAGGGGTCTTGAGGGAGGGTAGGTTACTGAGAGCCTACGGAGCTTCTCATAGAGGAAGTATTCGGGTTTGATTACGACCCTGCTTGAGGCAAGCTGGTGCTCGAGAATCAGGTTTCGGAGAGACTCAACTATGATGTGTCTCTTATATTCTTCCTCCATGCCGTGGAGTTTTTCACCGTTTATCATGGATAGATAGGGGAAGAGGAAGAGGTGGGCGGCAACCCCTCCATATACTTCATCAGAGCTGTCTTTAGCGAGACTCTCTCCGCCGATTATGACGCTGTAGCTAAGGTTTGGGAGAACACGTTTCCGTTTAATCTTCAAGGCATTATTTTCCTTCAAGACTATGAGGAGGCTCATTATACCTGAGTCAGGGTTCTTGGTTATCGCTGGGACACCGTGGATGCTTAGGGCTTCAACCTCTCCTCTAACCCCTAGAGACACAGCAACCTCATCCAGATTCATAGACCCTATCCTCAACCCAAGCTACCCCCTCTTCTCAAGCCTCTCCAAAAATCTCTCCCAGACACCCCTCATCTCTCTATAAAAGACTCTAACTAAGTCATATAGTATTAGGAGGAAGAAGACCGCTATGATTAAGGTTATGAAGATTCTCAGAATCCATAGCTCTTCTGGGATATACCCTATCACCGATGAGGCCGCTATCCAGACGAGCAGGGTTGTGGATAGATAGAGCAAATCTACTCCAACTCTCCTCAGAGTTGAGCCAGTTATCTCAAGACTTCTGACAAGCTGGTCCGCCGCCTCCTCCGTGAAGAATTTTAGAACCATCAATATCTTGTATCCAAAGTAGATTATTGCAACTATGTTTATAGCTGTGAGTATGTGGGAGACGTTGAATCTTATTAGGTCTGCTAGCTGGAGGCCTACGTCTCCGCAGAGGATTGAGGTAAAGTATGTTAGGGCTAGGATTATTATGAGCTTGAAGGCGTTTGTGAAAAGTGCTGTAAGATTTTCTCTTATCGCTCCCCGTCTCCTAGGTCTTTCCTTGACTTCCATAAGCTCCGGTCTAGGTGGCCGAAGCTCCGGAAGCTTCGGCGCAGGCTTCTCAGCTTTCTTCCTGTAGAGTATTATTGCCTTGGCCGCGAATATTGGAGGGGTGGCTGCACAGTAGATTAGAGGGATGAGCGGCTGGTTCAGTAGTCCTCCCACCATTACCGTGAAAAGTCTAACATCCCTCGTCGCCCATGGGAAGCCTCTCCGAAGCCTCTGTAGATTTATTCTCCCTCCCGCCGCGATGCTGACATAGCTTACCAAGACTACTCCAGCCGAGGCGAGAGATGTTAGGATGAGGCTGTGGAGTAGGGGTAATGTCTGGAGGGAGTATATTCCTAGGGCGACTACTATGGCTAGGTCTGCGAATCTGTCGAGAACGGTGTCGAAGAAGCCGCCGAATCTCGTCACCTCCTCCCTGAGCCTCGCAAGCTCCCCATCAACGCCGTCAATTATCGATGAGAGCTGAGCAACGATTCCTCCGACAAGGATTAAATTCCATGCTATGAGGAAGGCTGCAGCGATACTTAGAAGAAAGCTGAGAATCGTTACGTGATTTGGTTTAAGCCAAGGTAGGTGCCTGTAGAGGAGGAGGGAGATTCTCGTGGAGATTGGGCGGTTTATGTAGGTTGAGACTGGGCCGTCGCTTGGCTTGTATAGTGTTCTCCTAAGAATCTCCCTGTAGAGTTTCCTAGCCTTCACAAGGTCTTCGGGGACATCTATATCCATCCAGAGCCTCCCCGTTACATCTACGTAGGCCGCCTTACCCTGCGCCGCGGCATAGTTTACTAGGTCTGCGAACACCGCCTTGGCTCCCTTCTCCTCGATAACCTTTCTGATGAGCCTGAGACCCTCCGCATTTATTAGGAATAGGCCTGTATCCACTCCGCTGAACTCTTTGAGCTTCTTACCAGCCTCCAAGACAACCCTCATTTTCTCTCTTATTCGGAGACCTTCCTCAGCCTCCCTCCATTCTGGCTCCCTGTCGAGGCATAAGATTACAGGAGCATCTCCATCCGCGGAGACTATTCTCCTAAGAATCTCAGGCTCGAAGAGATGGTCGGACATAACCGCCAATACGGAGTCTTCCTCCAGATTCTTCGCCGCTGTATAGAACGAGTAGAGGTTTCCATAGTCTTCCCCCCTTACCTCAACTATCCTCACACTCTCTCCAACCCTAGATTTTATGGCGTCCACGTATTCTGGCCTCGTCGCTACGATTATCTCCTCAACCTTCACCTCTCTCAGCAGCTTTATCTGAAAGTCTAGGAGAGAGACGCCGGCCTCGACCTCCAGCAAGCATTTCGGAGTATTCCTCGTATAGGGATAAAGCCTCGTCCCCCTCCCAGCAGCAACAATCACCGCTCTCAGCTTAGTCATCCCAACTGAATAAATGGGTCAAAGATTATTTATTTTTGAGGGAGCCTTATTGATGGAGAGAATGGTATGGAGCCGTATCGGATTACCCGCCAGGTGATCTCGAAAGCTAGGAAGCTTGGAGCCACAGACGTGGTAGTTACAGTGTCGTCGGGGACGGAGAGGATGATAAAGTTCTCCAACAACGAGATACTTACGGTTGAGGAAAGAGTTGAGAACGAGGTCGAGATATTTGTGGCGATAAGGGAGAGGAGGGCGTCGGTCACCGTGAACGAGCTCTCTCAGCCAGCGATAATGAGAGCTATTAAGGAAGCAGTCTCCCTCGCCAAGAGAAGCCAGCCAAGCGACATATACGCACCCCTACCGAAGGGCCCCTTCAAGTATGACAAAGCCCTACTCAAAGCTGGGAAGGTTTCCGGAGAGCCTGAGAAGCTTGTCGACCACGTGGATGCGGCTGTAAACGCTGCGTTAGGTGAGGGTGCCAAGAGAGCTGCGGGCTCACTCGTATATTCTGTGGGGAAAACCTGGCTGAGGACTAGTGGAGGAGCCTACGGTGTTGCCGAGGATTCCGGGATAACACTCTCCATAAGAGCATTCGCCGACGGAGATGCGACAGGACACTTCGTATCGGTGGCTGCACGTGACCAAGACTTCAAACCCGAGGAGGCTGGAAGGAGGGCTGGAGAGATAGCGAGGATGGCTGTGAACCCCATGAAAGCGGAGCCTGGAACCTATGAGACGCTGCTCGGCCCTATGACCTTCGCACACCTCGTCGAACATCTAGGCTCAGCGGCTTCAGCATTCTACGTGGAGACAGGATTATCCTTCCTAGCCGACAAGCTGGGGACACAAGTCGCATCAGAGAAACTGAAGATAGTTGACGACCCAACTATTCCGGGAACCTATGGAGCCGCAGCCTTCGATGAGGAGGGGCTTCCAACTAGGAGAAACATCATAGTCGAGGAAGGCGTTCTCAAAACCTATCTACATAACTCGACAACAGCGAAGAAGTTTGGAACAGAGTCCACCGCCAACGCAGGCCTAATAGTTCCACAGCCATTCAACCTCATAGTCGAGGGAGGAGGGAGAAGCCTCGACAAACTGATCTCAGGGATAGACGACGGAATCTATGTAACGAACGACTGGTATCTCCGCTACCAAAACTATAGGACGGGAGACTTCTCGACAATCCCTAGAGACGGGATCTTCAGGATAAGGAAGGGAAGCATAGAGGGAGCCGTGAGAGGATTGAGAATAAGCGACAACATGCTGAAAATCTTCAGGAACCTGAGGGAACTAGGAGACGAGAAGTATTGGATACTGTGGTGGGAGGTTGAGACGCCTGTACTCGCACCACATGCAGTAATAGAAGAGATAAACTTCAGCCGCCCACATCAATTATAAACATTCTTAAA
>CAYTSD010000005.1:0-23212 GCA_964440495.1 uncultured Nitrososphaeria archaeon
GCCATCCCTTCATAGACTACCTATTCTTCGGAGAGTATGGGATAATTCAGGGAATTGGGGCCGTGCTCAGCTTCGTCCCCCTAATCATGCTCCTATACTTCATCCTATCCCTCCTAGAGGACTCAGGATACATGGCCAGAGCGGCCTTCGTCATGGAGAAGGCTATGAGGAAGGTCGGCCTATCAGGTCGAACAATAATCCCGATGATCATGGGATTTGGATGCAATGTTCCAGCGGTCTATGCCACGAGGACGATTCCAGAGGAGAATGATAGGATGGTCGCCATACTCACAAACCCGCTGATGCTTTGCGGGGCCAGACTAGTATTTTTCTCAGCGATAGCGGCGGCGTTCTTCGGAGCCTATGCTGGAGACGTATTATTCTCGCTCTACGCTCTCGGAGTAATCCTAGCGTTCGCAGTCGCCATAATATTGCGGAAAACATTCTTCAGGAGAAGGGTGTCGCCATTCGTCATAGAGTTTCCAGCCTATCAAAAGCCGTCCTTCAAGGTCGCGGCGATCAGGATGTGGGATAGGGGGTCCATGTATCTGAGAAAGGCTTTAGGAATAATCCTCATAGGTCTACTAATCATAGGAATATTAACTATAACCGATGCAGAGACCTTCACCTTCACAACGGATCCTGAAGGAAGCTTGGTCGCAGCGATCGGCAGATCCTTGGCCCCGATCTTTACACCACTTAACTGGGATTGGAGACTTATAGTCGCCATGATCTTCGGGTTCGTTGCGAAGGAGATCGTGTTGGGGGCGTCGGCCATGCTCTATGGAGCAGGCGAAGAGGAGGTAGCCTCAAAGCTCGCAAACCTCTACAACCCCGTCGACATGTATGGATATATGACATTCATCCTAATCTATATCCCATGCATAGTCACGATCGCGGCAATTAAGCAAGAGACTGGGTCATGGAAGTGGACGATCTTCGCGGTTGTCTATGGACTGATACTCGCATACATCGTAAATCTCCTTATCGTGGCTCTCGGCCACCTATTGTTAGGGTGATGAGAGATGAGTAATAGAGATAGCTCGATATACATCCTTGCATCAATCCTCTCAATACTCTATCCACTCTACGGGGCCGTTCAACTCTATAAGGGAGCGGTTGCGTGGTGGATTCCATGGATCGGGGGAGAGGAGATCCAGCTCGGAGTAAGGATTAGTGAGGCATACATTCCAAACGCTTTCCCAGATCCATTCTCAGGAATGATTCTCATAATTGTAGGAGTGGTCTTTGCCAGATCCATATACCTGTTGAGGAGGAATCCGGGGTTATCGGAGGGATTTCTATTCGTTGGATGGATCCTAGCGCTATTGATGCTCATCCTAAACCTAGTGGTCTTGGCCGCCGACATCCTAGACACATACTACCCACTACTCTGGGGAGGGGAGATAGAGGAGCCGTGGACCCTAGGATCAGATCCATGGGGAATATCACCACACCTAATCTTAGGAGTAATCGCGGCCCCAATCTACTGGAAGATCAAACACCTGCTAAAACAGCTAATACCATAAAATTGGACCGGGCGGGATTTGAACCCGCGGCCTCCCGCGTGCAAGGCGGGCGATCTCCCACTGATCTACCGGCCCTTCCTGGTTTCTTTTTAGGGATTTGCGTGTTTTTAGGCTTTTCCAGCCTCTAAGGCTTAATGTTCCTTCAGCTCTAATAACAAAGGTTGGGAGAGTTTCTGGTTTAGAGTCTTGTTAAGATAGGCGGTGGGGAGGTTCCTTGAAGACCGAGGCATAAGCTTCTCCGACTATGAGATAAAGCTTCCTCCAGCGACAACGTTGGCGTCGAGAAAAGCATGGAGACGCATATCTAGCTGAAAAAGGTTCAGTGAAGTAGCGCAGATGGTTAAGGGTCTCCTATAAGCTCTCTTCTAGCCCCCTCCGTTGAAGGCTTCGTCACTAAGATGCTGGCCTCCACGCCGAGGGAATTGAATTCACGTCTAATCGCCTCCGCAACTCTTCCAGCTTCACCGGGTCTAACAACCGCGAACACCGATGGCCCTGCCCCGCTTATGCTTAGCCCTAATGCACCTTCCCTTAGCGCCGTCTCCTTAACCCTATGGAACCCTGGGATTAGCTTTGCTCTAGCAGGCTCGATTATGT
Organism: uncultured Nitrososphaeria archaeon; assembly: GCA_964440495.1. GTDB lineage: Archaea > Thermoproteota > Nitrososphaeria_A > Caldarchaeales > Wolframiiraptoraceae > Benthortus. The sequence continues at coordinate 2,127 of CAYTSD010000005.1, forward strand.
AGTCGCTGCTTACGGCTTTTCCGAAGCCTTCTAGGTCTCCTCTCAGTATGGAGGCCACGAGGCGGGCGACGCTTGCCTGCTGCCTAACCATCAGCCCCAGCTCAACCTTCTCAGGTAGAACCCTCCGCGCATACTCGGTCTTATTCTCTGGAAGCCTCACCCTAGGGGTTGCGACGACGACCTCAAACTCCATAGTAGGCTTAATCCCAAGTATCTCAGGCTTCTCAACATCTAGGATTAAGGTAAATCCACCGTAAAGTGAGGGCGCAACATTATCTAGATGGGGTGAGCCGCAGGCCGCGCGCTCACCTTCGGCAGCGCATTTGACGAGCTCTTGGAGTGTGAGAGGCTCGCCGAGTAGAAGGTTCGCTGCATAGGCGCCAGCGGCTGCGGAGGCGCCCGAGCTTCCAAGCCCAGCTCCCACGGGAACCTCTTTACGGAGTCTAAGCCTGAACCCTCTTCTCTCCCCAGCGAGCTCGAACACCTTTAGGGCGGCCACCGAAGCAGAGTTTCTCTCAGGCTGGGCTGCTACTCCTCGGGCTGCTGCCCCCTCAACCCTAACCTCTACATCCTCCCCAGGCAAGAGCTCAAGTCTAACCCAGTCCCTGAACCCCTCGATAGCCATTCCAGCGACATCAAACCCTGGGCCGAGGTTCGCTATGGTCGCTGGAGCCGAGGCTTCGACAGCCTTCATCCCCTACGCTCACCAGAGGGCGGCCAAGATCCCGAAGACCGTGACAATTATGAGGAGAACCATGGAGACCGCGTTGAGGATGGGATAGGTCCATGGAACCGTTAGGAGGTTGTAGAGGAGGTAGGATGAGTAGGCGGCTGCGCCTAGGCCGAGAACCTTGAGGAAAATCTTCAACCCTCTATGAATCTTGGAGCTCATCTCACTTCCCTCTTTGCCTGTGAAACCTACTTAAATAGGATACTGTAAAAGCCCCAAGGAAATGAGCATCGAGACTTACGACGTCCTAATAGTTGGTGGAGGGCCTGCCGGGCTCAGTGCAGCTCTCTACGCGGCAAGACAGAAGCTTAAGACCCTTGTAATAGCCCGGGACATCGGTGGGCAGGCAACCCTCGCCCCACGCATCGAGAACTATCCCGGAATCCCCATGGTATCTGGCTTCGAGTTGGCGCAGACCATGCAGGAGCAGGTTCAAGAGTTTGGAGCCAAGATAGTCTATGACGAGGCCGTCGAGGTAGCTGAGCAGGACGGGGTCTTCACTGTACGGACCTATGGAGGCGGAGAGTATCAGGCTCGGACACTGGTTCTAGCCTTCGGGAAGACCCCGCGTGAGATGGGTGTCCCAGGCGAGAAGAGGCTTACCGGCAGAGGCGTAAGCTACTGCGCGGTCTGCGACGCACCCCTCTACAAGAGGAAGCGTGTCCTAGTCGTCGGCGCAGGCGAGCTAGCGGTCGAGGCCGCCGAGCTTCTATGCAGCTATGAGAATAAGGTCTACATCTCTCATAGGGGCTCCGTCTTAGCTGGAAGCGAGAAACTCTTGGAGAAGTGTAGGGAGCTGGGCGTCGAGACTCTGCCAAACACCGTTGTCAGGGAGGTTAAGGGTGAGCAGAAGGTTGAGGCGGTCGTCCTAGAAAACCTCAAGACGGGTGAGGTGCGGGAGCTTCCCGTCGACGGAGTCTTCGTCGAACTCGGATACGTTGCGAAGACCAAGTGGGTTCAGGGGTTCGTGGAACTCAACGAGAACGGCGAAATAGTCGCCGACAAGCTCTGTAGAACCAGTAGACGCGGGGTCTTCGCGGCCGGAGACGTAACCGACACACCGTATAAGCAGGCGGTGATAGCTGCTGCGCAGGGAGCCATAGCCGCCCTCTCAGCCTACAACTATCTCCGAGAGAAGGGGGGTAAACCGCCTATCAAAGCGGACTGGCGTGAGATACTCGAGTAACCTTCTCTGGAAAAATTTAATTACCCCTCAGCTCCAGATGTAGCAGCGCTCCAGAGGCGGAGACCGATGAGTAGAAGAGAATCCTTCGAGGAGTTCTTTTACCGCTTCTGGAGCTATGGCTATTTTACCCTGGCGTAAGCCAGGGGTTCGGTGAAAAATTTTCTCTTATAGGGGTGTTCTATGTGGTTAGGAGTATAGTAGTTAAACTAGGTGGGTCAGTTCTCCGTGACGTTGCAGCGGTTGCTGAGGCGGCTGAATGGGTTAAGCGGATGGCTGAGAAGGGTGTTAGAGTGGTGGTCGTGGTCTCAGCCCTTAAAGGGGTCACCGACGAGCTTCAGAAAACCGTTAGAAACCTTAGCCGAAGCCCTGACCCAGCGCTGATGGCCGAGATACTCTCGATGGGTGAGAGGATGAGTGCGAGACTCTTCGCACTCGCCTTAAAGGAGCATGGGATAAACGCTATGTTCATAGACCCTGCAAGCGAGCTGTGGCCGATAGTCGCTAAAGGAGACCCACTCAACGCTGAACCAGTCTACGAGGAAACCAGGAAGAGGGTTGCCGAGGGGTTGCGGAGGCTCCTCGACGAGGGTGTGGTTCCAGTCGTCTGCGGCTTCCTCGGGGTTACCGACGGGGGAAGAGTTGTGACGCTTGGGAGAGGTGGAAGCGATACAACGGCCGTGCTCCTCGGAGGATGCCTAAACGCTGAGGAGATAGTGTTGGTCAAGGATGTTCCGGGCGTCTTCTCAGCTGACCCAGACCTCGTTGGAGAAGCAGAGGTAATCGACTCGCTGGACTTCAAGGAGGCTCAGGCCCTAGTCAGAGGGGGAGCGAAGATAATCCATACCAAGGCTCTACGCTACCTTGGGAAGGGGCTTAGACTCAGGATAGCGAGCCTCAAGGAGCTCGTAACAGGTGAAGGAACAGTAATCGAGGGATATGAGAGCGAGCTTGAGGTTAAGGTGGAGTCAACGAACGTAAGCATGGTTACGGTGGTGGGAAATGGCTCCGAGGGCTCCGACATAGTTGGAAGGCTCAGCGAGAAACTGAGCGAGAAGGGTATCAAGGTGCTGGCTAGCGCCAGTGAGGAAAGGTCGGTAATCCTCTACGTGGAGGAGGTTGAGAGGCTTGCCGAGAAACTACACTCAACGCTCATAAACGAGAGACTTGGAAAAGCTCTAAGCATCTACGGAGGACTAGTCATGGTAACGGTATCTGGGAGAATGCTCGAGACAAGCCCCGGAATAATCTATAGAATAGTGAAGCCCCTCGCCGAGGCAGGGATAAACGTCTACGGACTCCTAACTATAAGCTCGTCGATAAGAGTATTCGTGGCACACGAAGACGCCGAGAAAGCATGCAGCCTCATAAGAAGCGTCTTGGAGGTGGAGAGATGAAGACCCTGAAGGCAGCTATTCTTGGAGCAACCGGGATGGCTGGTGTGGAGTATCCTCCCCTACTCGAGAACCATCCATGGTTCAAGATAACGACTGTGTGCGGCAGGAAGAGTGTAGGGAAACTCTATGGAGAGGCTGTCAGGTCTCTGAGCAATGCCCCCCGAAGCGTCGCCGAGCTAGAAGTAGTCGAAGCAGACCCGAGGAAGGTTGACGCCGACATAGTTTTCTCGGCTCTACCCTCAGAGGTTGCGAGGAAGATAGAGGGAGGGTTCGTTGAGGCGGGGTTCCCCGTGGTGAGCGAGACCTCAGCCTACCGGATGGAGAAGGATGTCCCCCTAATGATGCCTGAGATAAATGCTGAGCACCTACGCTTGGTCGAGAAGCAGAGACAGAGAACAGGAGGAGGATTCATAGTTACTACACCCAACTGCACGACGGTTGGTCTCGTCATGCCTCTGAAACCCCTCATGGACGAATACGGGTTAGAGAAAGTCGTGGTCGCAACCTATCAGGCGGTAACTGGCGCTGGGTGGCCTGGGGTCCCCTCCTACTCGATAATAGCGAACGTGATACCCTACATCAGAAACGAGGAGCCGAAGGTTGAGGTTGAGGCGAAGAAGATTCTCGGAACCCTTGGAGATGGAGAAATCACTCCAGCGAGATTCCCAGTAGAGGCCTCATGCGCAAGAGTCCCAACAATCGACGGCCACTTAGAGGCAGTCTACGTCGAGACCTCCAAGCCTGTGAACCCGGAGGAAGCGGCGAAAATACTCGAGGAGTTTGAGGGGGCTCCGCAGAAGCTTAGGCTCCCAACAGCCCCAGAGAAGCCCATAATCGTCTCAAGGATGGAGGATAGACCTCAACCCAGATTCGACGTGATGGCTGGAAGCGTTCCAGGAATGAGCGTCGTTGTCGGAAGAATAAGGGGAGGCCACTCACCCAACGTCCTAAAATTCTATACACTGAGCCACAATCGGATAAGAGGAGCGGCAGGCGTCGCAGTTCTGACAGCGGAACTATTATATGCCCAAGGATACTTGAGGTGAAGAGAGAAATGGTCTCGGGAAAACAGGTTAGAATAAACCGGATAACGCTTAATGGAAAAATGCTTTGTGTCCCAATGGACCATGGCGTCTCCTCAGGCCCGATAAAGGGTGTGGATAGAATCTATGAGACGATGAGAAAGGTTGAGAAGGGTGGGGCGACGGCCGTCATAGTTCATAAGGGGATAATAAAGAACCTCCCGAAGCCTCTCAACACCGGGATGATAATGCATATCTCTGGAAGCACATCTCTCTCAACGAAGCCTAACTGGAAGGTTCAGGTTGGAACAGTTGAGGAAGCCATTAGACTCGGAGCAGACGCGGTCTCAGTGCACGTAAACCTAGGAAACGCAGATGAGCAGGACATGCTGATGAAGCTCGGCCTCGTCGCAGATGAATGCGACGCATGGGGAATCCCATTCATAGCGATGATGTATCCCAGGGGAGAAAACATACAAGACCCTAAGAATCCTGAGACAATCGCCCACGTCGCCCGTGTGGGGGCAGAGCTTGGAGCAGACATAGTTAAGGTTCCCATGCCCTCAGCAAACCCAGACGACATACGTGTGATAGTTAGGGGGTGTCCCGCCCCGGTTGTCGCGGCTGGGGGGCCGAAGATGGATAGTGATAGAAAAGTTCTCGAGCTTGCCGCGGCGGTTGTTGAGGCTGGTGGAATAGGCGTCACCTTCGGCAGAAACATCTTCCAGCATAGAGACCCTGAAAAGATTACACGGGCTTTAAGGGCGGTCATAATCGAGGGAAAGAGCGTTGATGAGGCTTTGAAGCTTTTAGGGTGAGCATGGAGAATTGAAGGAGCTGATAATTCATCCACGGAAGCCTGAGAGAACGTTAATCGAGCATGCTCTCTCAAAGGGCTTAAAATCCTTCTACTGCAACCCAGAAAACATTCCAGAAGACTTGCGCGCAATAATCAAAATCTACTCCGAGGAAGAGGGCGGCGATGTCAGAGTCGTCCACAAGCTCTCACAGGTTGAGGAGGGAACAGTTCTCAGAATCAAGGTCGAGTCTCCAGGTGATGTCGAGAAGGTTCTGGCAGCAGCGAAGGCGGGAGCGGAGGCGATAATAGTTGAGACAGGTGACTGGAGGATAATCCCTCTTGAGAATCTTGTAGCAGACCTCCAGCCTCTTGGTGCAAGGCTTCTCGCAGTAGCCTCCAACCCAGGTGAGGTTGAGACCCTTCTAGGAGTGTTGGAGCTTGGGGTTGATGGAGTTGTGCTTGAAGCCGATAGTGTAGGGGACATAGACCTCGCCTTCGAGGCCTTGGCCGCGCCTAGAAAACTTAGACTCGACGTAGCGGAGGTGACCGAGGTTAAGGATGTTGGAATGGGTGAGAGAGCATGCATAGACACGGTGGCGATTCTGGGGATGGGTGAGGGAATGCTTGTGGGAAACACTGCCTCAATATTCCTCCTAATACATAATGAGAGCATAGGGTCAAGCTTCACCTCGCCTAGACCCTTTAGAGTAAACGCAGGCGCAGTCCACTGCTACATCCTCATGCCAGATGGCTCGACACGCTACCTCTCAGAGCTCTCGACAGGAGACCGGGTCCTAGTCGTCTCAAACTCAGGTAAAGCTAGAGTCGTGGCCATCGGGAGAGTGAAGATTGAGAGAAGACCCCTAAGACTTGTGAAGATTAGGGCTGGAGAGGTTGAAGGCTCCGCAACCGTTCAAAACGCTGAGACAATAAGATTCATACGTCCGGACGGCAGCCTAGTGTCGGTAACCGAGCTAAAGCCTGGAGACAAAATACTCTCACACATAGCCGAGGCCGGGGCAAGACACTTCGGGAGAGCGGTTAAAGAATTCATACTTGAGAAATGAAGACCAAGATCTGCGTAAGCCTGAAGTCGGGTAGCGTCGAGGGAATGGCCGAGAAAGCTGAGAAGGCTCTAAAACTTGGAGCAGACCTAGTGGAGTTCCGCCTCGACTACCTCGAAGCAATCCCAGAAAACTATCCTGAGAAACTTGTATCAAGATTTGGGGAGAGAGCCGTGTTCACTCTGAGGCCAAGCTGGGAAGGCGGGGAATACAAGGGGGGAGAAGATGAGAGAACTAGAATACTTATGGAAATCGCGGAGCATAACCCAGCCTACATAGACCTTGAACTGAAGATGAGCAACCTTGAAGAAACCCTGAGAAAAATAATCAATCACTGTGAAGTTATTCTTTCGTGGCATAACTTTAGAGAGACGCCGAGTCAAGAGGAGTTGAGGAACATTGTTTCCAAGGCGATTAACCTAGGCGGCCTCGCAAAGGTTGTCACTTTTGCTAGAGGCTTCTCCGATAACCTCAGGGTTCTAAGACTTTACAACGAGTTTCCCTCTGAGAGATTGGTAGCGTTCACGATGGGTGAGGTTGGGATTGTCTCTAGAATTCTCTCACCGATTCTTGGTGCACCGATAGCCTATGCCTGTCTGCCAGGTGAGAGTGTTGCGCCGGGTCAGCTAACGATTCAGGAGTTGAGGGAGGCTTTGAGGATTGTGGGACATTGATTCCTCGACGAGGCTCTGCTCACTTATAGGCCACCCAATAAAACACTCGGTCTCACCGCAGATGCATAACGCGGCGTTCAGAGCTGTGGGTCTAAACTATGTCTACTTAGCATTCGATGTCAAGCCCGAAGCCCTGGAGCATGCTGTTAAAGGATTGAGGGCTGTCGGAGCAGCTGGATTTAATGTAACGATACCGCATAAGGTTGAGGTGATGCGTTTCCTCGATGAACTCGATAAATCCGCTGAAACCACAGGGGCGGTGAACACAGTTGTAATAGAAGACTCCTTGAAAGGATACAACACCGATGTCTACGGAGTCGAGGAGGCCTTGAGAGACGTTAGGATAGGGGACTACGCGATGATTATCGGCGCAGGCGGGGCTGCACGCGCCTCCGGGGTAGCTCTAACCAATCTAGGGTTTAGGAAGATAATCGTGGCGAATAGAACCTTGTCGAAGGCTAGGGCTTTGGCTGAGAGGCTTAGAAGGCTGGGCGTCGAGGTTGAGGTAGTGGGGCTGGGAGAGGCAGGCGTCCACGCCGAGAAATGCTCCCTAATAGTCAACGCCACGCCCATCGGGATGACCCCCAACGTCGATGAAACCCCTCTCAAAAGCAGCGAGATACCTGGAGACGCGGTAGTGTTAGACCTCGTCTACAACCCCATTAGAACGAGGCTTCTCCAAGAGGCTGAGAGAGCTGGAGCCCAAGCGGTCTCGGGGCTGGAGGTCTTGGTCTATCAGGGTGCTAGGGCTTTCAAGCTCTGGACAGGCGTTGAGGCGCCGGTGGAGGTTATGAGGTCTGAGGCTCTCAAAGCCCTGAAGAGGTGGAGGGGTTGAGGAAGAGGGCACGAGCCCATGGAGCGATAAGCATAGTTAACGCCATACCTTCTGGAGCTGGAGCCGCCATGGGGGTGGGTCTCTGGACAGAGGCTGAGGTCGAGGTCTACGAGGGAAAGGGGGTCGAGGTAGAGATTGTTGGAGCCGAGGATGAGAGCCCACTTCTCGCCGAGAAAACCGTTGAAGAGGTCTTCCAGAGGGCTGGGGTTGAGGGACTAGGGGCGCGGGTGAGAACCTTCTCAAACATCCCGATAGGGAGAGGGCTGAAGAGCTCGAGCGCCGCAGCCAACGCCATAGCCTTAGCAACGGCCTCGGCGGTTGGACTAAGACTCAACGGAATGGAGCTCGTGAACCTAGCGGTCGACGCGGCGATAAAGGCTGGGGTAACGATTACAGGAGCATTCGACGACGCCTCAGCAAGCTTCTTCGGCGGAATCAACGTAACCGACAACCAGAGAAGAATACTCCTGAAGAGGTTTAGGGCTCCTGAGGAGCTGGAGGTCTTAATCTTGGTTCCAGAGGGGAAGACCTATACCCGGAGCGTGGATGTTGAGGCTCTTCGGAGTATTAGGAGGCTGAGCGAGCGGGCGCTCCACCTCGCCCTCGAGGGGAGGGTCTGGGAAGCCCTAACACTCAACGGGTTCTCCGTGGCAGGCGCATTAGACCTAGACCTAAGCCCAGCAATCGACGCCCTAAGAGCTGGAGCGCTCGGCGCAGGTATCTCTGGAACCGGGCCTGCTGTGGCCGCTGTCTCAAGACCCGTGGACGCCGAGAGGGTTGCGCGTGCGCTCCAAGAGTATGGTAGGGTTCTGAGGGCTAAGCCCTCCAACTTGGAGGCATGGGTAAGGGATGGCTAAGTCTTTAGAAGCCTAGGATAGAAGTGCTTCTTACCCCTTCTCTCCTTAATCTCATCCCACTCTTGTAGAATCTTGACCGCCTCGACGGCCGTCCTGGCTGCTTCCATCTCCCCCTTAGCTTCGAAAACATTCTCGACGCGATTGGCGAAGACCGCGCACACGGCTCCAGCTCTCAGTCCATAGATTCCTCCAAGCGTGAAGATTGCTGAGGACTCCATCTCGAAGCTTAGCACACCCATGGCTTGGAGGTCTCTCATAAGCTTCTCCGAGTAGCTCCACCTATATCCCCTGAACCCTGGCCTACTCTGCCCCGGGTAGAAGCTGTCGGTGGACGCTACCACGCCTAGATGGTAGGGGAAGCCTAGGGACTCAGCCGCCTCAACCAAGGCTGAGACAACCTCATAGTCTGCGTAGGCTGGATACCCCTCCAAGACATATTGGCTGCTCGTTCCCTCCAAGCGGACAGCGGCCTGAGCTATGACGAGGTCTCCAACCCTTATCCCAGGCTGGATAGCCCCCGTGCTTCCAACCCTTATGAAGGTTCTCCCACCAGCCCTCGCCAACTCCTCAACCGCTATCGCAGCCGAGGACGCGCCTATACCTGTCGAGCAGGCTGAGACTGGTTTACCCGCCACCCTACCTGACCAGAGCCTGAACTCCCTATGGTAGGAGACCTCCCGCCCCTCATCCCAGAGCCCAGCGATCAAGGGGATTCTAGCAGGATCTCCCGCCAAGAGGACATACTCGGCTACATCTCCTCTCCCAGCCCTTACATGATAGAACCTACCCCCAGCCCTGGGCTCCTCAGCGCTCATTGCAATCTTCTTGGATGCGATTAGCTTAAACCTTGCGTGTAGCTGACTCAGCTTGAAAGGGGATGGAGATAGTCGTTAAGCCCTCGAGGCTCGTAGGCGAGGTAACCGCTCCACCGAGCAAGCCCTACACCCATAGAGCCCTCACGGCAGCCCTCCTATCCAAGGGAATCAGCAGGGTCTCAAACCCTCTGAGGGCGCGGGACACCAACGCAACCCTCCATGCCTGTAGGATGCTTGGGGCGGGAGTAATCGAAGACCAAGGCGGAGTGGATGTGATGGGTGGAGAGCTTAAGCTTCCTGAAGACGTCCTAGATGTTGAGAACTCTGGGACAACCCTCCGCATCTTCACAGCCGTCTCAGCCCTAACCCCGGAAGGCTACGTCATACTGACAGGCGACGAGAGCCTGAGGAAGAGACCTATGCAGCCTCTCCTAGACGCTCTCCACAGGCTTGGAGTCGAGTGCTGGTCAAGTAGGTTGAATGGATGCGCGCCCGTGATTGTGAAGGGTGGAGGGGTTGAGGGAGGCGAGGTGAGGATTAGGGGGGACATCTCCTCGCAGTTCGTCTCAGCCCTCCTCTTCATGGCCGTAGGGTCAAGGAGAGGCGTCTCGATAACCGTTGAAGGCGACCCTGTCTCAAGACCCTACATCGACGCAACCATAGAGACCCTTAGAAGATTCAGGTTCAGGGTTGAGCGTGAAGGCTACCGATTCTTCCACGTTGAGGGAGGGCAGCAGGGAGAGGCAACAGGGTTCATGGTTCCAGGAGACTTTGGGTCGGCTTCCTTCCTCCTAGCTGGCGCACACCTAACCGGTGGGGAGGTCAGGGTCAACGCCCTAAGCCTCGAGCTTCCACAGGCCGACGCGAAGATACTCGACGTCCTCAGAGCCTTTGGGAGCAGGGTTGAGGTGGGTGAGACGTGGGTTAGGGTTAAGGGAGCTGGAGGCGGTGGAGGCGGAGAATTCGACCTGAGAGACTCACCAGACCTCATCCCAGTCGTCGCGGTGATGGCCTCCAAGAGCCCCGAAGAGACCCTGATAAAGGGTGTAAGGCATGCAAGGTTCAAGGAGAGCGACCGCCTCGAATCAACCGCTGCGGAGCTTAGAAAGCTTGGGGTCGAAGTTGAGGTTCTACCCGAGGAGCTGAGGATTAGGGGGAGGAGGAAGCTGGGGGGCGGAGTTACTCTAGATGCTCACGGAGACCACCGACTCTTCATGGCGCTAACAATACTCTCTCTCGCAACCGAGCAGGGATGTAGAGTAAGTGGAGCGGAGTGGGTCGACGTCTCCTACCCCGAGTTCCTCAAACATATAAAAGCGCTGGGAGCAAGGTGGAAGGAGGCTTGATAGAGCTTAAACCACACCCAGACATGAAGAAGATCTACCTCCTATACTTCCTCATAGCGTTCTCCACGGCTGTTCTTATCTGGGCAGTCCCCCTCCTAGTCTTCATCCCGCCGACAAGACCTATTCTAATACCCGTAATAGTGGTAGCGGCGGCCACGGTTCCCTACTGGATATCAAGATACTATGACTCGATAAGGTATGTTCTCGGAGAGGATGGGTTGGAGGTCGAGTACGGCGTCTGGTGGAGGAAGAGAAGCTACGTACCCTACAACCGTATAACCAACCTTCACGTAGCCCAAGGCCCGATTTCAAGGCTGTTCGGCGTCGCAAGCCTCGGAATCCAGACCGCGGGGTTCTCAGCCCCCTCCTCGGGACGCTCAGTGGGAGGAAAGGTTGCGGAAGCAGTCCTAGGCTACCTCAAGATGGGTGACCTAGAGAGGGTTAGGGGGCTAATCGTCGAGAAGATTAGGGGGATGAGGCCTCAGGCCGTGGAGGCGGGGGAATGGACGCCGGGGGAGGAGCCGCTCTCACAAATCTTATGGGAGGTTAGACAGATTAGGAGACTTCTCGAGAAGAGGGAGGCTTGAGATGAGGGGCAACATTCTAGGCGAGAGGTTCCTAGTCCTTAGCTTCGGGGAGAGCCATGGGAGATGCGTTGGAGCAGTTGTCGACGGATGTCCCGCAGGCCTCTCCCTAACCGAGGCCGACGTTCAAAGGGAGCTCAACCTTAGAAAGCCCTCCAACACTCTAATCTCGACTAGCCGTGTGGAGAGCGACATAGTTGAGATACTTTCAGGAGTATTTAGAGGCTACACGACGGGCGCGCCGATAGCCATGCTTGTCTGGAACAGGGATGTTAGGAGCGAGGACTATGAGCGGATTAGGGACACCCCTAGGCCAAGCCACGCAGACTACTACGCCCACGTAAAGTATGGTGGATTCAACGACTATAGGGGAGGGGGGAGATTCTCTGGACGCATCACGGCAGGGTTCGTTATGGCTGGAGCTGTCGCGAAGAAGCTCTTGAAGGAATCACTCGGGGTCGAGGTCATAGCCTACTCGCTTGAGATAGGGGGCGTCAGAGCCGAAGACTTCACCCTCGAAGACGCTAAACACTATCGATACAGAAACGACGTTAGGGCTCCGACTCCAGGCTCGGCTGAAGCCATGCGTAGAAAGATACTGGAGGCGAGGGCTGAGGGGGACAGCGTAGGCGGGATAGTTGAATGCGTTGCGACAGGCCTCCCGATAGGGTTGGGTGAACCCGTCTTCGATGGACTCGACTGCGACTTAGCCAAAGCCTTGATGAGTATCCCAGCCGCACGTGGGGTAGAGTTTGGAGCAGGTTTCAAGGCGGCACGTATGCTCGGCTCACAGCACAACGACCCGCTGACAATCAGGGATGGGAGGGTCGTCTCGGAGAAGAATGATGCAGGAGGGGTTGTTGGAGGAATCTCGACGGGGATGCCTCTCCTACTCCGCGTAGCCTTCAAGCCTCCCAGCTCAATCGCACGCAGACAACGCACAGTCAATCTAAGAACCATGGAGCCTACGGAGATAACGGTTCCAGGGAGACACGACCCAGTGATTGTTCCGAGGGCTGTCCCAGTCGTGGAGGCCATGGTGGCGATAGTCCTCGCCGACCACGCCTTGAGAGCGGGTATGATACCTCCAGTGCTCAGAGAAGCGCCCTAGACAATCATTTTAAGGTTCAAGGTATATTTCTAGACTCTAAATCCTGGGAGCTGGTTGAAGATGGGTGGAAACGAGCTTGAGAAACTTAGGGGAGAGCTCAGCGAGATAACAGGCAGTATTCTACGCCTCATAGCTGAGAGGAGGAGGCTGAGCCTCAGGATAGGTGAGGTCAAGGCCGCTTCCGGGAAGCCTCTCCTAGACCGTGAGGCCGAAGCCGCGCTCCTAAGAAAGATGCTAAACCTCTGCGGCGAACTAGGCTTAGACGAGGAGCTCTGTAGAAGAATCCTATTGATGCTCATCGAGGACTCCCTCAACCTCCAGCGCACAAAGCTCATCGAGAAGAAAGCAGACCCACTGGCCTACAGGAAAATATTTGCGCGCGCCGCCGAGCTTTATCGGATGGGTAAACCAGTTATCCGAACCGAGGTTGGGCAGCCTGACTTCACCGCGCCTCCAGAGGTTATGGCCGCGGCCTACGAGGCGATGAGGAAGGGGTATGGACGCTATGCTCCAGCAGCGGGAATCCCAGAGCTTAGGAAAGCCTTGGCCGAGAACCTCTCACAGCGCTACGGGGTAGACCTGAAGCCTGAGAACGTCGTGGTAACCCTAGGCGGCGCAATGGCGGTCTACTCAGCGATAGAGGCGTTAACGAAGCCTGGAGACGAGGTCATGGTCGTCGAGCCAGCCTGGCCCATCTATGGACACCAGGCCAGAACCTATGGGAGGAGGGTTGTCAGCGCCATGACAAGACTTGAAGACGACTGGGACCCGATTAAGCCGCTGGAGGAAGGCTTAACGGAGGCCACACGTCTAGTCGTCGTCAACTACCCCAACAACCCTACGGGGAAGGTTCTCTCAAGGAAGGATTTCGGGAGGCTTCTGGAGACCGCATCCGAGTTAGATGCATGGGTTCTAAGCGACGAGGTCTACCGAGACTTCCTATTCGAGGGAGAAGACCTGAGCGCCCTCCAGTTCCCCGACGCGAAGACCGTTGTAGTAGGCTCCTTCTCAAAGTCGTGGGGGATGACGGGCTACCGGATAGGATATCTTGTCGCAGAGGAGGAGGTTGCGCGGAGAGCAGCCCTAGTCCAAAACACGGTGGCGACATGCGTCCCAGAGTTCGTCCAATATGCTGCGATTGAGGCTCTGAAACAGGTTGAGGCGGCTAGAAAGAATGTCGAGACCGTTAGGAGAAGGCTTGAGGTGCTCTCAGAGGAGCTGGGGGGCTCAAACCTAATCGAGTTCACCAAGCCTCAGGGAGCCATGTACCTCTTTCCAAGAATCAAGGTAGATGGGCTCGACTCGATAGACTTTGCATGGAAGCTTTTGGAGAAGAAGGGTGTCGGCGTTGCGCCTGGAACGAGCTTCGGCGAAGGCTACTCAAACTACATTAGAATCTCTGCTGTTAGACCTGTTGAGGAGCTGAGGGAGGCTGCGAGGAAGATACTGGAAGCCGCTGAGGAGGCTGCGGCTGGGAAGCTCTAAAACCCCATTTATTACCCGGAAGAACACTCCATGAAGAGCCTTGAAGATAGCTGTTATCGGAGCAGGCTCAATGGGCTCATGGTTTGCCCGCCAATTTCTGGAGCGAAATCACTCTGTAAAAATTTATGACAAAAATCTATCGAAGCTTTCATCTTTGGAAAGGGTTGGAGCAAGGGCGTGTAGCAGTCTTGATGAGGCTGTAGAGGGTGTTGAGGTGGTTTTAGCCGCCGTCCCCATAGAGTCTACTGCGAAGGTTGTCCGAGCAGCCGCTAACTTGATGGGGTCAGGTGTAGTGGCTGAGATAGCCTCTCTCAAGCTTCCAGTAATCGAGACCCTTAGAAGGCTGCCTAAAGAGATTAATCCGCTCTCCCTCCATCCATTGTTTGGGCCGGGTCTAAGGGATTTGAGGGAGGGGAGGTTCGCCCTCATCCCCGTCAGAAGTTTAGTGAATGAGCTCGAGGTTGCGCGCAGAGTTTTCGACGGCGCCGAATTTGTCACGGTTTCAGCCGAGGAGCATGACGAGGCTATGGCCTACACCCTCTCCCTCACCCACCTAATCTCCCTCGCAGCCTCCCTAACCCTACCCGCAAACCTCATAGAACTGTTGAAGAGGCTCTCAGGGACGAGCTTCTCATCTCTCGCCTCGATGATGTCTGCATCCCTCGAAGAAACTCCATCAACCTTCACACAAATACTCAAACTGAACAAAAATACAATTCGAATTGCCGATAAATTCCTTGATAGGTTTGAAGAGGTCTTGGAGAGTATTAGGCTCGGCAACTACGATGAGGTCGAGGAATATTTGAGGAAGGGATTTGAGGTTACTCGGATGCTCCGGTGATTTCCTCTAGGAGAATCTTGGCGGCGTCAGCTGGGTCGCTCGCCCTCGTGATTGCGCCACCGACTATGATTATCTTGCATCCTGCCTTTACGAATGTTGAGGCTGAGCCGTGTTTTATTCCGCCTGCGACAGCTACAGGTATCTTAACCTTTTCAGTTATCTTCTTTATCCATTCAAGCTCGCTTAAAGCATCGTATCCCCTCTTCTGCCTTCCGTATCCTACGTGAACTAGGACTGCGTCTGCTCCGAGTTCCTCAGCTCTCACAGCCCTGCTTAAGGGGTCTTCAACGCTCATTAGGTCGACTATGGATTTTGCCCCCATCTTTCTGCAGGTTTCGATTACGTCGCTTACGGTTTCGTCTCCAGCGGCGCTTATAACCGAGACCATGTCTGCGCCTGCCTTGACGGCTATCTCCGCCTCAACCCATCCTGCGTCAAAGGTCTTCATGTCAGCTATTATGAAATGGTTTGGGAAGAGTTTTCTAAACCGTGTAACTGCCTTCACTCCCTCGGCCTTTATCAGGGGTGTTCCAACCTCAAGCCAGAGTCTCCCAGCTTTCGCAACCCTCCTAGCGGTCTTCAAAGCATCTCTCAAGTCAACGTAGTCGAATGCCACCTGAAGCACAGGCCATTTCCCCCACTCCCTAAGAGATTGAGGAGACATACTCCGAGAACAGGTATGCTTTGCTTTATATTTGCTCTATGACCGAGTCTGTTTCGAGATGTATCTCGGGTTCGCCGAAGGGGTTCACCCTCACGCTAACCCACTTAAGCCTAATCTTCGCACCTTCAGGAATCTCCGAGAGCTCCACGGCCTTAGAGCGCCACGCAACTCCCTGGACAGCGGCCTCCTCATCCTTAAGCCAGAACCCTAGACGCTCAGCGGTTCCAAACCTTGTCTCAACGTTTACGACCTGGGTCTTCGTGTAGAGTATTCCCTCAACTATGAGGTCTCTCTCATCCCTTATCCCTTCGCGAAGTATCTCCGAAGGCTTCACAACGCGTTTGGGGAGAGCTATCTCTCTTTCAGGGCTTGCTACCCTCTCCACCCCACCCCTAGCAATCAGGTAGATTCTCTCCCTCCTAACCTCTTGGACGGCCTCCCTAACCTTGAAGTAGTCTCCTGGGCCAAGCTCGGGCTTCTCGGGGACGAGAACTCTGATTATCCTCTCTCCATCGGTTGAGACTATCGCCCAGCCTGCAGGCCTCTCAACTAGGTCTAACACGCGTAGAAGCTTCTCCCCGACTTTGCGTTCCTCGAGGATTTGGAGGGTCTCCGGCGTCGGTTTCTCCCTCATCGCAAGTATGCTTCTAGAGGTTAGTGTGAGTCTTCCCCCGCGGAGTCTCACGTCGGTTAGGTAGACCCTCTCCCCAGGCTTGAGGTCTCTGAGAAGCTCAGCCTTCTCACGCCAAGCCGTTAGCCGAGCCTCCCTGCTTCCATCGGTTACTATCGCCTCTCTGAGCACGGCCTCGCCGAACTGGGTCTGGACACGTCTCTCCTCACCTACCTCGACGACGGTTGCAGCCAAGTCATGGACACCCTCACCACGCTCCAAAGCCTTCGAGAGCTCTAGGAAGAAGCTCTCTGGAGCAGGCGCCCCAGGCTCGGCCTCAAGCTTCACAACCTGCCCGCTTCTCCCAACCCTCAGCTCAGGCTCACCCGTCTCTATCCTCTCCCTAGTGTAGGCGTGGAGGACTGCTACCTGGTCTCCTGGCTTGAGGCCTAGCTTCCCAGCTTCCTCAGCCCTCTCGTCCCATAGGGTTACCTCCACGACCCCGCTTCCATCACCGAGCTTAAGCCTCAGAATCCTATGTCCCTTAACCTGGAGGGGGCCGTGAACCGCGTAGACTGTTCCCCTAACCGAGACGTCGTTGAGTCCTGGAACTAGGTCGGCTATCTTTGTGTAGCTCATGGAGGTGTAGGCTTCTCTGGGGGCTTCTGAGGCTGTGAAGGCTCCAAGCTCCTCCGCGACTAGGAGGAGGGCTCCAACCCTGTTTAGGAGGGGGAACTCGCTGAGCTTCGCCTCAACCATTGCTTCAACCTCCTCTCTGCTCAGGTCGGGGAATCTGGCCAGAATCCTGGAGAGCAGCTTCTCGTAGTCGCCCATGCTCAAGCCCTGCTTCTCACCACCTCTAACAAACTATACCCCATGCCTTAAGGGCTTCTCCAAAGCCTCTCCCCAGCCCCCTCCCTCAAGTTAATGTAGCGGGCTAAGGTGAAGAGAAGGGTGGAGAGCCTGTTCATGTAGGCCAGGGATAGGGAGCTGACCTCAAACCTCCTCGAGAGGGCTACAAGCCGACGTTCAGCCCTCCTGGCGACGGCTCTAGCGAAGTGGAGGACGGCGGCCGCAGGCACCCCTCCAGGATAGATGAAGAGGCTGAGGGGTGGAAGCTTCCTCTCATACTCCTCGACAAGCTTCTCCAAGTAGTCGAGCTCCCCCTTCCCAATCCCCCATCTCCTCTGAATCCCCGTTCCAAGGCTTGCAACCTCGCTGCCCAGGGTGAAGAGATGCCTCTGTACTCGGAGGAGAATCCTGGAGACCTCATCCTCCTCCTCGAGGAGGCTGCGGACGAACCCTAGAAGCGCGTTCAACTCGTCGAGGCTCCCGCATACCTCAAGCCTCTCATCATCCTTCCATACCCTTACTCCGCCTAGGAGGCTTGTCTCACCCTTATCCCCACTCCCATGTTTTCTCATCTGGTCGCAAACCCCCTTGGATAGACTAGCTCTAAGGGATGCTTTACTGGGAGTCTTGAGAGATGCTTGAACTGGAGGGCGCAGACGGTGCTCTCGGTGACTATCATCTCAGCGCCGGTCTTCTCATACTCTGAGGCAAGCTGCCGTCCAATAGCTATGCTTAGGTCGTATCCATGGCCGTTTCTCTTCATCCCCCAGGTTCCAGCCATCCCGCAGCATCCGAGATTCTTATGGGAGACCTTTACGCCGAGTCTCTCAAGCATCTCCTTCACTGGGATGCTCCCGTCAAGAGTTCTCGAGTGGCAGGGAAGATGGTAGAAGACGTGAAGCCCCTTAGGATGCTCCAACACCCTTGAGACCCTGTCCCAGTCAAGCTTCATGAGGAACTCGAAGAAGTTGTAACTATGCTCGGCGACGGCTCTCGCCTCCCTGCTCCCCAGCAACCTAATGTAAGGGTCTCTGAGACAATACTCTGCAGTCGGCTCAACCGAGAGGATGATGTAGCCCTCCTCAACGAGAGGGTAGAAGCTCTCAATATTGTATTCTGCAACCTCTCTGGCTTTCTCGAAGAATCCATACTGTATTAAGGGCATGCCGCTGCTTCTCTGTGGTGGGAGAACGACGTAGAATCCAAGCTCCATTAAGAGTCTCGCAGCCGCCAACCCTATCTCTGGGTAGGAGTAGTAGATGAGGCTGTCTGTGAATAGTGCCACCTTGCCTGCCTCACCGCTTCCACCCTCCTTGAAAAGCTTCCCAAGATGCTTTCTCCTAAAACTCGGCAGAGGCCTCCTTCTATCCACTCCAATAACGTTCTCCAAAATCTCCCTAATCTTAGAAGACTTAAGCGCGAGATTCACGATTCCAGCTGCTGCGCTCCCAAGTGATGCAAACCTCTCATAGCGGGCCATCATCTGGTTTATCTCAGGATAACCATAGCGCTCCCCATATCTATGCTTGGCAACCGATGCGATGTATGGTAGGTTTATCTCTAGGGGGCAGACCTCTCTGCAGAGCCCGCAGGTGAGGCAGAGCTGAGCGAACTCCGTCTTATCCAGCCCATGGGTTATAAGGGTCCAAGGCACACTCATCGGGCCGCTGTATATGTAGCCGAAGACGTGTCCTCCAACCATGTTGTAGGTTGGGCAGGTGTTGAGGCATGCGGAGCATCTTATACAGTATAGGGCTTCAGCGAGCTCTGGGTCCTCTCTCGCCTTCATTCTCCCGTTATCGATTATCACGAAATAGACTTTTCTACGCTTCCTTCCTCCTCTCCTAGGATACGCGAACCCCTCGATTGACTGAAACGTTACGTAGCTGCTTAGCCTCTGACCCGTGGCGCTCCTCGGAAGAACATAAACTATCTTCAAGGCGTCGGCCACGCTTCTAACAATCTTCTCAACCCCCGCAACAACCAAGTAGATGGGGGTGAAGGCGAGGGAGAGTCTATCATTCCCCTCATTCGTCACCAAAACAACAGCAGCGTTCTCAGCTACAATCGCATTCGCGCCAGTTATCGTCATATCGGCTGAAAGAAACTTTTCTCTAAGATCTTCTCTCACGGTCTCTAGAATGCTCTCAGCGTTAGGTTCAACGCTTTTTCCAAGCTTCTCTGTGAAGAGTCTAGCTATATCCTCTTTAGTCTTATGGAGGGCTGGGCCTAGTATGTGAACTGGCTTCTCTCCTGCAAGCTGGATTATTCTTTCCCCTAGATCTGTCTCCATCACCGTTATTCCTTCTGCTTCTAGTGCTTTGGTAAGCTCTATCTCCTCACTTGTCATAGATTTTGCCTTGACTACAAGCTTCACATTATTCTCTCTACATATCTCTATTATCTTTCTCCTCGCTTCTTCAGCGTTCTCCACCATGTAGAGTTCTCCGCCTCTTCTCTCAACAGATTCCCTTAGGAGTTCAAGGTTTTCTTCAAGTTCTCTAAGATTCCTCTCCTTTACATCTCTAAGCTCCTTAACAGCTGAAGGTGGAAGCTCGGCCATGGCTGGAATGCTTCTCTCAAGCATCCTCCTAGAGCTTTCCAGTATAGGCCATCTACCGGAAAACTTCTCTAAGGCTTCCTCAACTCTCCGAGCAAGTTCCTCGCTCAGCCTCTACACCTCCTCTAACAAAATTACATGGATATTCTGGGAGCCGTGAACCCCCTGAACAAGGTTGCCTTCGATGTCCGCCGTGAGGCTCGGCCCAGTTATGAAGAAGACCGAGAGACCTCTCCTAAGAGCGGAGTCAACCTCTTCCTCAAGCTCTGGAAGTGAGTCAACAACCCTGTCCAGACTCAGTATCGAGATATGGGTTCTAGCTGAGAATATCGCAGCCTCCTCTATGGCCGCACGCGCAAAATAAACTATTGTCCCTGACTCTGCTATCCCGAACTCTGCTGCACCTATGGAGACCATTGCCCTGCTTACCGTGGAGGAGTCTATCACGCTGAGTGGGTCAACCTTAACGAGCTTCAGCCCTCTCTCAGCGAATACTTCCTCGAGGAGGTTGGCGACGTCTTTCCAGAGCCTCACGCCGAGTACAAGTTCTCCCTCCATGGATGAAGCCTTCTCAGCGATCTTCATCGCAGCGTCTTCAAGGTTTTCAGCAACCTCCACCTCACCTCCAACCTCTAGAACCCTCTCCTGAAAGAGTTTCTCCAAATCACCCATTCTCGTTTTCCTCCAACCTAATGATTCTAGGTCTAAACCTTACCTTGAGGATGTCTGGATGTGAGGAAGATACATGCTTAAGGAACTCTTCATAGCCTTCAAACCTCAGGCCACAGAGCGGGCACTCTACCACATATCTTTTCTTCACATCTTATTTCAAGGTCTTCTCCAGGCTTTAAGTGATTGGGTTAGCGGTGAAGCATGCTTGAAGCCCATGCCTCCTCCCTCTTTGGACCCCGGACTAGGAATCTCCTCTCAACCCTTGAGGCCTTGAAGAGTTTAACCAGATACTCTTCAACCTTCTCTGGGTCAAACCTCTTACAGGAATAAACATCTACTGAGACATAATTTGTGAGGGTGTCTGTGTGAATCGAGATGTGGCTCTCCGCAACTATCACGAATCCTGAGAGTCCCTGACCACTCGGGCTCCCCTCCTCACCTACATAGTGAACCACCAGCGGCCCTCCTATAATCCTCATCTCCATCATCTCAGCTAGGTCTCTGAACGCCTTGAGGAGGAGCTCTCTATCCTCCAGCCTCTCTCCAGCGCACTCATGCAAATCCAGCATGAAGTGATACCAAGCCATCTCTTCCTCGGAAACCCTCCGATGATAACGTCATTATAAGTATTTTGGGCGAGCGCTAATCCATGAGGCCGAGAGTCTTCTTGATGTAAAGAATGACGCAGCCCCTGTTCTCTAAGAGATGAATCACGGCGACCGGCACTAAGAGTAGGGAGACATAGGTATGTATATCTATCCAAGACCCCTTCGTTAAGCCGAGTAGAGGTATTCTCCCAGCTCGAGGACCATGCGGCCAGAAGAAGAGGAGAAGCCCCGTAACCAGAGAGGCCAGGCTCAGAGCCACCATTAAGTAAAAGAGTATTATGCGGGCTGTAAACCTACCCATACTTTACCGATAAAAGGTTCTCTATAAGTAGGTTTACTCTAATGGGGCTTCTATCTCGATTGCTTCATACATCTTT
>CAYTSD010000005.1:23312-56213 GCA_964440495.1 uncultured Nitrososphaeria archaeon
CTATAAGTAGGTTTACTCTAATGGGGCTTCTATCTCGATTGCTTCATACATCTTTGCTAGAATTAGTGGAGCTATTATCGATGTCAGGATAACCATGCCTGTGATCTCGAGATAAAGTGTGTCCGATATGAATGCTTTGCTGAGCCCTAGGGCTGCGACAACTATCCCTATTTCTCCTCTAGGAATTCTCCCAATCCCTACCCTCACACTCTTCGTAGCATTCCTAAACTTTGGCAAGGAGAAGAGGAAACCTGGGCCAAGTTTTGTAATGAACGCTATCCCCGTCATGATAAGTATTCCTATCAGTGTTGCGGTATCTAGGAATGTGAGTATGTTTATCTGGGCTCCCATCACGGCGAAGAATATGGGGCTGAATATCTGGTTTATGTGGCGTATGAAGTCTTTAACCCTTACAAGAGCTTTTGATTCTGCGACAGCCATCCCAGCGGCGTAGGAGCCGATTATAGGTGAGAGCCCTATACCTCCTGCGACTGCGGCCATGAGAAACGCTGATGCAATAGCTACAGCTTCAACCATTCCTTCAGCTCTAATCACTGTAACCTGATTTATTATACGTGGAATAACGTAGATTCCGATAATTAGGAGAATAAACCAGATAACGAAGAAGGATATGGAGGTTCTTATAGCCGTGAATAGGTCGAATCCTCCGCCTTCGACAGCGATAGAGGAGATAACCGCCAACGTAATTATTCCAAGTATGTCATCGATTACAGCTGAATTCGCTACAAGTAGTCCCTCATCGGTCTTCAGCGCTCCAAAATCCTCTAGAAATTTTATCGGTATAGCTGTACTAGTAACAAGCAGCGCTGTTGATATGAATAGAGTCGCGGTATGCGGGTACCCGAGAAAATTATAGATATAATATCCCGTAATGAAGGGTAGTGTTGTTCCTGTGAAGGAGACTATGAAGGCCCATGGCCCAGCCTTTCTAATACTTGCAACACCCATTTCTAGCCCCGCTGCGAAGAGTATCATAATTACTCCGATTTCGGCGAAGGCTTCAACATAATCATTCAAGACTACTAGGGGTTCATTGAATATGAGTATTCCTGAGCCGAGGGCGTAGGGGCTGAAGATCATTCCCGCTACTAGTTCTCCTATTAGTGGAGGAAGTTTGAAGCCTGAGAATATTCCGCTGAAGAGTTTTGCGAAGAATACTAGAACCCCTATTGTGACTATCGCTCTGAGAAGGGGGTCCATGGCGCTCACAGCAGCTGCTTCGACCATGCTCTATACCTAGTCTCATAAAATTATTTTAAAAGGATTGTGTCGAGTTTTCTGGAAAAGGTTTCGGGAATGTATCGTTGGAGTAGGTTGAGGGCGGTGGTGTTTGACGTTGACGGCACACTCTATCGCTCCAACAGCTATGTCAGACATCTGAGGAAAACCATGATCGAGGTTTTAGCGCATCTTCTTGGAACAAGCTTCGAGGACGCATATCACAGGCTCCGAGAAGTTAAGGCAAAGGTGAGGACGTTCAGCTTAAGCGTGGAGGTTTTGGGAATCGATAGAGGAACTTTCTACAATCTTGTTGCAGAGAGGGTTGAGGCCTGTAGATATATTCCGAGGAGACCTGAGCTGAAATCCATGCTTGGAGAGCTGCGTGCACTTGGGCTTAGGATAGGATGTCACACGAACTCTGGTAGAAGGCTTGCTGAGAAGGTTTTGAGCTGTCTTGGACTTGGGTTAAGAGACTTCGATGTGTGTGTTACGAGTGAGGACGCTGACCCAAAGCCTCTTGAGGGAGGCTACCTACTCTTCCTTAGGAGGCTTGGCCTAAGCGCTGGCGAGGTTCTCTACGTGGGTGACAGGTGGAGGGTCGAGGTTGAGCCTGCTAAGAGGCTTGGGATGCTGACAGCCTTGGTCTCGCCCAAGCCTCGCGGAGAACCCGACCTTTATCTAAGAGACATTGTAGAGCTTCCGGAAATCCTAAGAAAGCTCCTAGGCAGATAGATAATAGTATTCTCCAGCCTGCTTCTGAAGCTTATCCAGCTGCGAGCCAGGCTTGTTCGCCCTAGGCCTACCAGTCTCGGGGTCACGTCTAAAGGTTACACCCATATCTTTCAAGAACATGTTGAATCCGCTTCTTAGGTCTGTTGGTGGATGGGCAACCCCATGTCTTCCAGGTTCGCCTGAGAATACCATGAGCCTCGTTGAAGCGAAGTCTAAGACCATTAGGTCGTGGTCAACTAGGAATGTGTACGCCCTCCTATCCTGCGTCACACGCTTAATCACCTTCGTCATCATATATCTCTCCTCCACATCCAGATATGCGCTAGGCTCATCTAGGAGATAGAGTTCAGCGTCCCTCGACAATGCTTCGGCTACAGCAACCTTCTGTAACTCACCTCCACTAAGCTCGGTCAAGTTTCTATCCATGAGTCTGTCGAGGCCGAGGGGCTCGATAAGCTCTCCGCGGTAGATATCTGAGTCGAATTTCTTCCCAGCAGCCTCCCTCAAGACTTGCTCAACTAAGGCGTCCCTAGGCTCAGGGTACTGGGGCTTATAGCTCATCGACTTGAAGTAGAGCTCGTATCCCTCGTCGCTCTTCTCGACTCCAGCGAGAAGCCTTATGAAGGTCGTCTTCCCAATCCCGTTTGGCCCAACAATACCCATCACTTCTCCCTGCCAAGCCCTTCCAGCCTCAACCTCAAGCCTGAACCCTTCATAGCTCTTCGTCATCTGAGGCCACTCTAATGGAGCGCCGCTCTCCTGCTCCTCAACCGAGGATGGAGGCCTAACCTGAAACGTTATTCTCTCCGTTCTAAACCTCAGGTTTTCCGACGGAATATATCCTTGGAGGAATATGTTTATTCCTTCACGGACTCCGAAGGGGCCTGAGACAACTCCATAGACCCCTGGCCTCCCATAGAAGACGAATATTCTGTCGGAGAGGTAGTCGAGGACTGCGAGGTCGTGGTCGCATACCATTATCCTAATGTTTTCTCCCATCAGTGACCGTATCGCTGAAGCTGCTCTAAACCTCTGCCTAATGTCTAGGAAGCTTGAAGGCTCGTCTATTAGGAAGGTGTTTGCGTTACGTGCTAGGCATGCGGCCAAGGCTAAGCGTTGAAGCTCTCCCCCGCTTAGAACGTCGACATCCCTGTCGAGGAGATGGGAAAGCTCAAACAGCTCAACAACCCTCTTAAATTTTTCAGGGGAGGCAATGCGTGAGAGAATCTCTCCAACCTTTCCTTTAACAACTCTAGGAATTTTATCTATGTATTGGGGCTTGTAGCTTATCCTGAGCCTGCCTTCAGCGAGGCTTGTCAAGTATTCTTGGAGAAGTGAGCCTCTGAAGAATCTGGCAACATCTTCGAGCCTCGGCTCCTCCTCAAGCTTCCCGAGATTCGGTTTAAGCTGTCCGGCTAGAATCTGTATGGCGGTCGTCTTCCCAATCCCATTCTTACCGATGACGCCTGTAACAGTATTTGCCTCTATGTAGGGAAGCCTGTAGAGTCTGAAGGCGTTTACACCATACTGGTGAACCAAATCTCTTTCAAGCTCTTGGGGGAGATTGACTATGGTTATCGCCTTGAAGGGGCATTTAGCTGCGCAGATACCGCATCCTATACAGAGAGCCTCAACTATAACAGGATAACCCTCTTCACCCATCCTTATCGCTTCAATACCATTCCTAACAGGTGGACAAAACCTTATACAGGGCTGGCTACCACACTTCCGTGGGTCACATTTCTCTCTATCGAGAACAGCTACCCTAAGCGTCGGCAACTTTCTCCACCCTTTACCTCAGATTATAGGTTTCCATCCGAGGGTTACACGGCGCCCTAATATAGTTAAGCGTTCCTAAATCTTTCTATGTTCATTTTTATTAGATTTTCTGCCTCCTCAACAATCTTCCTTAGCCTTTCCTCGGTCTTCGCTTCAGCAGCCATCTTTACTTGAGGCATAGTGTTTGAGGGTCTTACAAGAACCCATCCATCCTCAAAGTATACCTTGACTCCATCAATCTTGTTCACCCTTAGTCCTAGAGATTCATAATGCTTTGCAATCTCGTTTACAACCTTCTCCTTCAATTCATCTGGGCAGTCGAATGTTATTATCGGCGTTGAAGGGTATCTCGGAATCTCCTCGACGAGTTCTGAGATTTTTCTCCCACTTTTAGAGAGTATCTCAGCCATCTTCAACGCCGCATAGATTGCGTCATCGAATCCATAGATTTCTGGGAAGTATAGGTGGTTGCTCTTTTCCCCTCCAATCACCGCCCCAGTCTCTCTCATAGCATTCAGTATGAACGCTCTCCCAACCCTCATCTCAACAGGCTCAAACCCCTCCTTAATGATGATCTCTCTCAAGGCTGAGCTACAGTTAACGTCGTAGATTACCTTCCCCTTTTTATCCAGAAACTTTATGTATATTGCGAGGGCTGTGTCGCCTGTTATCAATCTACCCTTATCATCGACGAATACTACTCTGTCACCGTCTCCGTCGAATCCTGCTCCGAGGTCTGCTCCAACATCTACTACGAATCTCTGTAGAGGCTTCAAGGTCTCTTCATTCGGCTCCGGGAGATGGCCGGGGAAGGAGCCGTCTGGAACCTCGTTTATCGCCTTGACATCTAAGCCAAGTGTTTCAGCTATCTTCGGGAACACTACGGCTACGGCTCCATTCGAGTAATCTACCGCGAGCCTAAGCCCCGGCTTCACCTTAATCCTTGAGGTAACGAACTCTATGTATGGCTTAACTATGTCTATCTTGCTCACACTTCCCTTTCTAGCTCCCTCTTTCCCACCATTCTCCAAGACAAGTCTCTTTAATTCCTCCATTCCAGCTCCCTCGGAGACTGTTTCTCCCCCATGTCTGACGAGTTTAAACCCGTTCCATTCAGGCGGGTTATGGCTTGCGGTCACCTGTATTCCCCCATCGAGGTTTAGGTGAACTATCGAGAAATAGAGCATAGGCGTCGTTACTATTCCAGCTGACAGCACATCGCATCCAGCCTCCGAGAGTCCCTCGATAACCGCGTTGGCTAAGGCTTCCCCGCTAAGTCTAACATCCCTTCCAACAATAACTCTCCCACGGTTTCCAATCATCGTCCCAAAGGCTTTCCCGACGGCTTTAGCAAGCTCCTCCGTCAAGTCTTTCCCATAGATGCCTCGAATATCGTAGGCTCTGAAGACATGTTCAGGAAACTTCGTCATACTTGTTCGTGTGAATCTTAGGGTGTATGAGATTTAACTATTTGCCTGTCTATAATCTAATGGAGAGTTTGAGGCTGAGGTTCTTCGGCGGGGTTGATGAGATAGGCGGTAACAAGATTCTCCTAGAGTCAGGTGAAGGCAGAGTCTTCCTAGACTTCGGCGTAAGCTTCAACCTTAAACGTAGATTCTTCGGAGGATACCTAAAGCCACGTACAGTAAATCTTCTCTACTCCTATATTCTCACGGGATTGATCCCGAGAATAAGGGGAATCTATAGAGAGGATCTCCTGAAGCTTGATAGTAATGCTTCCCGTCTTCTTGAGGGTGGTGAGGAGATTGAGGTTGATGGATGCGTGATAAGCCACGCTCACCTCGACCACTATGGCCATCTCTCACTCCTATCCCCGGAGATTAAAGTCTATGTGGGTGCGACAACCCTGCTCTTAATGAGGCATAGGGAGCTGACGAGAAGTGCTAGGGGGGTTGAGTCGCAGACAACCTACTACAAGGACGCTGAAGATGGGGAGAAACGTGAGAGGGAGATAAGGGTCTTCAGGACGGGCGACGTATTCGAGGCTGGAGGAGTAAGGTTCAGGCCAATCCACATAGACCACTCTATCCCAGCGGCATACGGATTTGTAGCTGAGACGCCTGAGGGAGTGGTGGCCTATACAGGGGACTTCAGAATGCATGGCCCTAAAGCATTTTTCACCTACGACTTCATCGAGGCTGCTCGCGGAGCTGACCTACTTCTCATAGAGGCCACCCGTATAGATGAAGAGAGGAAGGTTACCGAGAGCATGGTTGCTGAAGAGCTTTCAAGATGGGTTAGCGGGGCTGAGGGGAGGCTCGTCGCCGTACTGATGTCCGAGATGGACTTCGATAGACTAAACTCTGTCATCAAAGCCGCTGAAAACAGTGGGCGGACACTAATCCTATCAGCCAGACTCATGGAGATGCTTCAACTCTTGAGGAAAAGTGCAGCCAACATCCAGGTACCTGACCTAGGTGATGCAGCGGTTTATCTTGAGAGGAGGGGTAGTGGAAGCTACGACCTTGAGAAGGACTATAAGGGATGGATGCTGAAGGCTCTCACACGCTTCCAGGATATGGGGATAAGCTTAATCAAAGGCCATGAGATATCCAAGAATCAGGGAAGGTATCTTCTAATCTTCACGAAGCCCGAATCAATCCTCGAGCTAACCGAGATCAACCCTCTCCCAGGCTCGCTCCTAATCCTATCTACAAGTGAGCCGCATAACGAGGAGCAGGAGATTGAGAGGGAGAAGCTTCTCAAATGGGCAAGCCTCTTCGGGATGGATGTGAGGAGCAGCCACGCCTCAGGCCATGCGGAGAGAGATTCAATAATAAGACTCGTCAGAGAGATTGGCCCGAGATACGTTATACCGATACACACCGAAGCCTCGGAGACTTTCAACAAACTTGTCCAGAGAAGCGTTCCCGGGGTTAAGCCTCTCACACCCTTCAGAGGAATGACGGAGATACCGTAGAGGAATATCTGAGTATTATACCTATAGGTTTCTCCGAAACTCTTTCTGGAAAAGGCTAAATTACTGTGTTACAAGACTTTATACGAGTGAAAAGGAATGGCTAGGGAGAGAATAATTGTAGAGTCAAAGGTTAGAGAGATACTGCCGCAAGGTATGAGGCTTGCATCCGACGCCCTTGAGGGACTCGACGCAGTTGTAAGAGAAATAGTTAAGAAGGCTGTCCAAAGATGCCAGGCGAATGGGAGAAAGACTATAATTAAGGAGGACTTCTAAATTCCTCCTCTCTTCTTATTATTTCTCCGCAGGCTTGAACCTACTCTTAAGCCTCTCAAGTATCGCTGGGAGAGTAGTGTACTCCATCTCCGACGGCTCAAGTCTGGCAGGCATTATCTCGCCCATGGTCCTCATATAGAACGCCACCTTGACAGCTATCTCTCTGGAGTAGTCCCATACAGGGTCGTCGAAGAGGTCGGAGGGCTCGACGCCGTCAACGCCTATAAGTCTTCCATCAGCAATCTGCCACCCCATAGCAATCACCCTGGGAGGCCCGTCAAAGTATCCTACCGCTGAATACTTCCTGAAGCTGACAGGCATTAATGGACCGTTATGGCTTCCACGCATCCATCCAGCTACGAGGTGAGGCATGGCGAAGGCTGCGAGAACCTCTCCGAGAGCTGGGAACCCAGACTGACACCTAACAATCAGGACAGGGTCATCCTTCCCAACATACTTCCCCGCGATGAATGAGAGCCTACTCGTCGACGCCGCTGCAGCAGGCTCATTATCCTTTGCGCGATAAATCTTTGAGACAGAGTATTTTCCAGGGGTTCCTAGGAGGCCGAGGATGTCGTAGGACTCCTCAGGCGTCTTGAGCCTCACAACCTCCCCACGCTCTAAGTCCATTATCTCGAAGATGAATCCCTCGTGTAGCGTTGGGTCTATCACGAGTCCAGCTGTGTTGAATGGGTCGGCGAACATCCTGTATAGCGGAAGATTCCATGCACCTGGCTCAGTCTTATCAGCTGCAAAAACCACTATGGGGTCGGATCTACGTTCCTCGAACTCTATCTCCGCCACGCCTGGCCCCATCCCCCTAACGTTTCCGCTGAATGCATCTTTTAGGAGGTCTTGGCCTGCGCCATAGAGTTTAAGAGGCTTCGATATCTTCTCAGTAATCTCTTTGAAAACCTCCCATGCAAGTCTATGTATCTCCTCATTGTTCTCTCCTCTATGATGGGTCATAACTAGACCTATATCATCTCCAACAGAGTAGACGTAGTGGCTCTTCAGGAGACCTGTCTCCTCAGCCTCGACAAGCTTCTTCTTGGCATACTCAATCATCTTCGCGTGCGGTCTGTGGTGGCCTACAACGGAGCCTACATCAGCCTTAATTACACTAACGGTTGTTCGAGTCAATATCTTTCACCGAGACGTGATTTTTAAGCATAGGCTATATATTTTATAAGTACATAATGTTAATTAGTCCGAAGTATCTTACTTTTCTCAACGGGGGAAGATGTCGAGCGGAGAGGTTGGCAGGGTTCGGGCAGCTCCCTCCCTGCTCAAGCTAAGGCTCTCTATGATAGGTGTATGGGCTGCGGTAACTGCTTCCGCATCCCTTGTCTTAATCATAGTTCTATCGCTTCTAGGAATCCCATTCTTCGGAATCTATGGTATACTTGGATTCGTCGTCGGGTTCCACATCTTCCAATGGATGATTGGCCCATACATAATTAACGCTATATATAGGGTTAGGGAGATTAAGCCTGGAGAGTATCCGTGGCTTCATGAAATTGTTGAGAGGCTTGCTAGGAGAAGCGGGTTGGGGAGGCCGCCTAAGCTCATGCTAGCTGACATAGAGATTCCAAACGCCTTCGCCTACGGCAGCCCACTTACGGGAAACATGGTTGCGGTTACGCGTGGTCTGCTTACAAACCTTGACAGGGAGGAGGTGGAGGCGGTTCTCGGACACGAGCTCGGCCACCTGAGACATCGAGACGTCATAGTCATGATGATGATAAGCATAATTCCAGCAATACTCTACTACCTCGGATACACACTATACATGTCAGGATGGTTCGGAGGATACAGCAGAGATGAACGTGGAAACGCAGGTCTCATCCTCCTAATAGGGATAGGGTTGATAATCCTAAGCTTCGTCTTCAACCTCTTCGTATTCTACATGAGCAGGCTTAGAGAATACTACGCCGACGCACATTCAGCAAAGGTGGCTAAAAACGGCGCAAGAAACCTTCAGAGAGCATTGGTGAAGATAATGCTTGCGTCAGGTAGATTGAGGAGACGTATCAAAGGAAAATATGACCAGTTGAAGATGTTCTTCATCTCAGACCCAGCTATGGGGATAAGAGGCTACGGCAGAATAGACGAGCTTGTTGAGGAGATTAAGAGGGAGAAGCCCAGCATCTGGGAGGAGCTCTTCAGCACCCACCCACACCCCGCAAAAAGACTTAGATTCCTAGACCAATTAGCGTAATCTAATACTTGTAGGATGGTGGAAGATAGGTGGGCGTGGTCAAGATACTTGAAGGGCTTCAGCTCAGACGTTTCCACTATATACTTTTGTTGATTTCGTGTCTAGTCTATGGGCTTACTGGAATGAATGTTCTCTTAATCAGCGTCGCTCTTCCACCGATAATCAAAGAATGGGGTCTAGACCAAACCTCGGCAGGGCTTCTAGCAAGCTACGGCTATATCGGGATGTTTCTCGGAGCAGTGTTAAGCGGATTCATAGCGGATAGGGTTGGGAGAAAATATACGCTAATGTTGATGATAGGGTTAGGCTCATTGTTCACGGGTCTCTGCGGGCTTGCTTGGGATTACTGGAGTATGGCTTTGATGAGGTTTATAGCGGGAGTCGGGTTGGGTGGAACGCTTCCAATCCCAGGTGTCTACATGTCCGAGTATCCTCCAGCAAGATATAGGGGGAGATTCGTGGGAATCGTTGAAACCTCATGGGTCTATGGCGCAATCCTCTCAATATTCTTCGGATACATACTGATACCGCTCTATGGCTGGAGAACAGCTTTCATCCCAGCATACATCCCACTTCTACTAATCCCATTCATAACATTCTACACCCCTGAGTCTCTCAGATTCCTCGAAAAACATGGAAGAATAGATGAGATAAAACGTGTTCTCAAACGCTACAAACTTGTAGAAGATTTAGGGAAAGTTAAGCTTGAAAGGGTTGAGGAGACTAAGGCACGTATCCTGAATCTCTTTAGAGGAGATTATCTCAAGAGGACGATCCTCCTCTGGATTCTCTGGGCAGTCCTAGTCTACACCTATCACGGAATCTTTATCTGGCTTCCATCAATCTATGCTACCAGGCTTGGATTCACGGTCGTCAAATCCCTGTACTGGGTTCTCATAATCACATTAATCCAGGTTCCAGGATACTATAGCGCAGCATTCCTACTTGACAGGATTGGGAGGAAGGGGGTTCTCGTATCCTATCTAGCAATCGCTGGGGCAGCGTCCTTCCTTATGGCCACGGCGACAAGCGTCAACCACATACTACTCTATAGCGCATTAATCTCCTTCTTTAATCTCGGGGCGTGGGCAGGCCTCTACACCTATACACCTGAACTCTATCCAACTGAGCTTAGAGCAACCGGGTCTGGGGTGGCTGCCAGCGTTGGGAGGCTCGCTGGAATAGCTGCTCCAGCCTTAACCGGATACCTCTTCGCTGTAAGTGGAGGAGCATTAATCTACGCGTTCACAGTCTTCTCAGCAGCCCACATAGTCGCAGCCCTCACCACACTTGCTCTAGGAATAGAGACACGTGGAAAAACGCTGGAAGAAATAGCTCGTTAACAGGGTTAGCGGCTTTTCTCTCCGGTTATAAGATAAGCTGTTCTCTTCTTCGGGTATGTTAAGGTTATTGGATGAAGTTTCACGTTTCTCAGCCCAAGAGAGGTAAGCTTCTCCTTAAGCCGCTCATCCACTCTCCACCCTATCCATCTATCAGAGTCAGGCTCCAGGATTGCGAAAATACCTCCAGGCTTCAACACCCTAACCATCTCTCTTAGCGCCTTCTCCCTCTCCTTTCTTGGGATTACATGGATAGCGAAGCTCGCGATAACTTTGTCAAAGTGGTTATCTGGATACGGGATTCTCCGAGCATCTCCTCTTTGGAACTTAACCTTCCCTGCAACGCCTTCTATCTCCGCATTTCTCAGGGCAGTTTCCCTGGATGTCCCCCCAGCCATTGGCAGCCATATATCTATGCCGATGACCTCTCCCTCTTTCATGGCTTTAGCATAACCTATCGCGAGTAGACCTCCACCGGTTCCTACGTCGAGAACTCTCTCACCGTCTTTCGGTCTCACATGTCTTAAAAACTCCTTCCTGAGTCTCAGCTTCTCCTCTAGAAAGCCTCCCTTTCTCCATGAGAGGGCGCGCCAGAACATGTAGGCAGCGGGTGCCGCCAGGGCTAGAAGAAAGGGAGTTACCATGAGGTATCCTAACGCAGCTGTCAGGAGCAGAAGGAAGCCGTAGAAGAGGTTTAAGGCTATGTGCCATGTAGGGAACCCGTAATCGGGTTTCTCGGAGGCTTCGGGCATCATCTAAGCACAGAATAACCTGGGCTTAAATCTCTTATGAGAACCTTAAGCAGCGCCCCTAACACGTGAGTATCCATCTGGGTCTTTGTAGACTTCTATTATGTTGTCTGCTTCTTCTAGTCCTCTTCCGTGGTGGGTTACGATTATCGCTTGTCTTATGTGGCGTGTGATTCTTGTGAGCTGGTTTAGGAGGAGTTGGAGGTTTTCTTCGTCGACCCCGTAGGTCGGCTCGTCGAGTATTAGGAGCCCTGTGAGTCCTAGGCGGCTGAGTAGGGCTAGGCGGAGGGAGAGGGCTATGAGGGTTTGATGACCCCCTCCAACCCTTGTTGCTGGAAGCTCCCCCGAAACCCCTCTCGGAGTTACATACACTCTATAGGTCTCGGGGTCTATTCGGATGCCTGTGTAGAGCCTCTGGTCGGTTAAGCTTCTGAAGATTCCAGCCGCCTTTAGCGCTATAGCTCTTAGAAGCTTCTCCCTCCTGCCCTCGATAACCTCTCCAAGCCTGTCTCTAAGCCTCTCGGCAAGCTCCCCTGCCTTAAGCCTCAGCTCAAGCTCCCTAACCCTCGACCTAAGCCCCTCGACCTCTTTTTCAAGAGCCTCGCTCGCCTTAAGTCTCTCTTCAAGTCTTCTTTGAAGCTCCTTCAGCCTCCTCTCAAGCTCCCGCCTCTGCTCAGGTGAGGGAAATCTCTGGGAAAGCTTCTCAAAGAGGCCTGGCTCGTCGGCGCTGTATTCTACTCCGAGGCTTCTGAGAAGCCCCTCCACCTCGATGCGCAGAGACTTGAGAACCCTCTCCCTCTCCTCAAGGGTTGAAGAGTATTGTTCAACCGACTCTAGGAGGCTTCGAATCCTCTCCCTCCTCCTTCTCGCATCCTCAAGCTTCCTCCTAAGCCTCTGAAGCTCCTGCTCGATTCCAGCCCTCTTGGCCTTCACCTCAGAGACCTCTTCCTCGAGGAGCTGAATCTCCCTCTCCTCCCCCTCTATCAGAGGCTCCATCTTCTCAGGGGTTATGGGCTGGCCGCAGGTCGGGCATCTGGAGGCGTTGGAGGCCAAGAGCTCTAGATGGGTTCTATGATGCTTGCGCAGGTTTTCCAATTCACCTCTCTTCTCAGCCTCCTCTCTGCGGGCGTCCTCCAACTCCCTCTCCAGAGCCCTGACCTCATCCTCCAACTCTAGGACTTCGAGCCTAAGCCTCTCACCCCTCCTCCGAGCCTCCTCCAAGTCCTTTATCTCATAGCGTGAGAGAAGCTCCCTTAGAGACCTCTCGGAGCCAGCCTGCATAGCCTTAACCCTCTCATATTCTCTGACCTTCGCCATCAAC
This sequence comes from uncultured Nitrososphaeria archaeon, assembly GCA_964440495.1. Lineage (GTDB taxonomy): Archaea > Thermoproteota > Nitrososphaeria_A > Caldarchaeales > Wolframiiraptoraceae > Benthortus. The sequence goes on from CAYTSD010000005.1 coordinate 35,911, forward strand.
CGCTCTAAGGCAGGCGTAGGCGTCTCCTCAAGCCTCTGCTCCAAGTTCTCTACCTCCTCTCTAAGCTCCTCAACCTCTTCTCTAAGCTCCTTCAGCCTCTTTTCCTGAAGCGGGAGGAGCTGCGACACTATGCTGTGGTGCTCTGTGGACACGTCTCTTCCATCCACTTTTAGGAGGCTTCTACGGGCTTGGTCGAGCTGCTGGTCAAGCTCTCTGAGAAGTGTTATCTCCAGAACTGCGTCCATATCGCTTCTCCTAGGCTCAAGAATCTCTGTAAGCCTGCCCTGCCTAGCGTAGACGACCCAGCTGAACTGCCTATATCCAACTCCTAGGAGGAGGGTTATTCTCCTCCGCAGGTCTTCGAGCCCCTCAACCTGAACCTCCTTCCCATCAACTAGGAGTCTTGAGAGCCTCGAGGAGAATCTCCCCTTCCTGAGCTCGGCAGCCCTATAGACCTCGACCCTTGACCCATTCTTCGGGCTTCTGAACCGCAGGTATACCTCCATCTCACGGACGCCTGAGACCCTTGAGACAAGCATCCTAGACTCGACTCCCGAGACCACCCCGTAGAGGGCGTAGACTAATGCCTCGAGGAGGGCTGTCTTCCCAGCAGAGTTTCTCCCAGTGATGAGGTTCAATCCCTCCGTGAACCTAACCCTAGCGCTCTGGAATCCCTCGAAGTTTCTAAGCCTTAGCTCCTCAATCACCCTTCTCGCCTCCAACCGCCTTGAGCATCAGCCTACCCCACCTCTCGACGAAGCGGGCTCTATCAGAGTCTTTGAGCAGGCCTGTCCGCTCGCTCGCCCTCTCCTCAAGGCTCATAGCAACCTCCTCGACAAGCTCAGCAGCCTCCACAGCGGCTTCCCCAAGCTCCTCGAACACCCTCCTAACAACCTCCTCCCTCGGGGCGTCGGCTTCGATGAGTGCTTCCTCCCCGCCGCCGAGGATGGGCTCAAGCTCCTCCAAGACCTCGACGTGAAGCAGCCTAGGATACCTCTTCCTAAGGTCTCTCAACTCCTCCTCAAGCCCAAGCTCTGGCAGGAGACCCGGCTCAACCACAACCCCCCTAACCTGAAGCCTTAGGATGCCGTCAACGCCCTTCTCCTCCAACCCTCCAGCGAAGGACTCAGCCTCCTCTAGGCAGCGTCTCCTGTACCACTCCAGGGGTAGAGGCTTCTCAGAGACTATGCTTCTAGACTCGATTAGCTGGAGAGGGGTGAGCTCGATAAACCGGTGGGAGGCGAGTCTTCCATCCTCCACCTCCAGGATGTAGACCCCGAAGGGGCCTCTTTCACCTAGGTCCACAGCCTCCGTCGAGCCTGGGAGAAGGTAGAGTTGACCGTTTACCCTCTTTAGGCCTAGGTGCTCGTGGTGGTGTCCCGAGATGACTAGGTCTGCCCCCATCTCTTTAACCTTCTCAGCCTCGGCGACCGCATGCTCGGGGGTTGAGGGCGGGATATCGTGAACCCCCTCCACGTAGTTGTGGATGAGAAGTATCTTGAAGCCTTCCCCGCTTAGGGTGGAGCTGACGAGCTCGGCCAGCTCCCTGAACTTTCCCTTAGCGTAGGGATGGTATCCTATGGCTGCAACCCTTAGATTTCCATCCCAGAATACTTCTTCTTGGCCTTCCAGGGTCTTGTCGCCGAGGACGTGGAAGTAGTCTGCTACTGGGTGGGTGACGAAGTCGAGGGCGCTGCTCGTCGGCGAGCCGTCATGGTTCCCCCTGACAGCTATTATCTCCACGTTTTTCCCTGACTCCTTCACGAGGCGGTAGAGCTCCTCCTTCACGAAGACCGCGTCTTCAGGAGTCATACTCCTCTTCTCGAAGAGGTCTCCGCCGTGGAGCACGTAGTCTACCTTCTCCCTCACGAAGACCGTGACAGCCTGCTTGAATGCGTGGCGAAACGCCTTCCTCCTAGCGTCTCCCAAGACCCTGGGAATATTTCTCCCAACATGGGTGTCGCTGAAGACCCCTATCCTCAAACCCATCCATGAGATAACCCTTAGGCGAGGAATTTCTATCTTCACCGAGGGCTAGCAGCCTTCCAAAGGAGGTTTTAAGGTCTATTTAGCTTGGGCTAGGAGGCTTGGCCATAAAGGCTTCCTAGGCTTCTCCAACCATTAAGCTTATGCGTGAGGCTCATCCCTATATTCGTTGATTATCGAAAATAGATTTGACCATCGTATAAAAATATATACATATGCTCCTTCAGTATTATCCCATGCTGATCCCGATTGAAGAGATAGGCTTGGCCACGGTTCTCTTCATCTGGATCATGGTCTTGGCGGGGTTCTTGACAAAGCTCTTCTATGAAGCCTTAGTTAAGCGGGGAGTCGAGGAGAGGGTTGCCATATATTATAACAGGAAGATAGTCCACATCCTAGCCGGGGGTCTGGTCGCTATTCTTGTCCCCTTCTACTTCAAGACCCCGATAGTTCCATTCATCCTAGCGATGCTCCTAGCCGCCCTAAACTATATACCGCATAGGACCGGGAAACTGTTTTACTGGTATCAGGTTCCGGAGAACATGTATGAGGTACACTTCTGTATAATGTGGGGGATCTGCCTCGCGGCTGGATGGCTATTAACCGGGAATCCATGGTTCGGGGTTCTTCCAATAGTATTCATGTCATTCGGGGACGCGGTCACGGGATTGGTGAGGAACGCTTTGTTTAAGAGGAGGACCAAGTCTTGGTGGGGAAACCTAGCCATGGCCGCGATAACCATACCAATCGGGGCATGGATCTTCGGGGTACTTGGAGCGGGAATCGCGGCGCTCTGCAGCCTAGTCGAACACTATGAGTTCGGGGGGATAGATGATAACATCACGGTTCCGTTGGCGGCTCTGGCAATCCTCTTGGTCCTTAACCCCGTGCCCAACATCTAGTAGGCTCTCGCGACATAGACTACTTTCTTCGCCTCCCTTCCGCAGACGATACATGGGTTCCTCGGCCTCTCAGCTATATCGTATCTCTCTCCCCTAATCTCTCCCCCAGCCTCCCCCTTTAACTTCTCGGCGCATTCAACGTCTCCACACCACTCGATGCGGGCAATCCTCCTCTCGTCGAGAATCTTCTTAACCTCCTCCGGGCTTCCAGCGTCGGAGATAAGCTGCCTCATCATCCTCTCGCTCTTCTCCCTCAGATTGGCTGCTATAGAGTTCATGAGCTCCTCAACCTTTTCCTCCAGCTCCTCGACGGAAATCTTAACCCTCTCAAGGGTGTCTCTCCTAGTCAGCGTGAGACTGCGCTCAGCAACCTCCCTAGGCCCAATCTCTATCCTGACAGGCACACCCATCAGCTCCCAGTGATAGAATTTCTCGCCGGGGGTCATGTCTTCAGAGTCGTCGAGAACTGTTCTCCACTTCTTCTCAAGCTTCTCGAAAACCTCTTTGGAGTATGCGAGTATGCTTTCCTCCTGTCCCTTGAAGAGTATCGGGATTATCACTACTTGTGTCGGGGCGACTATGGGTGGGAGAACCAAGCCTCTGTCATCTCCATGCTGAGCGATTATCGCCGCTAAGACCCTACTGTATCCAAAACCGTAGCATGTCTGGGAAGCTAGGCCCCGGCTTCCATCCCTCCTCTCAAACTCTATCTCATAGGCTTTAGCGAAGTTCTTTCCAAGATTATGAACCGTGGCAACCTGGTTCACTCTCCCGTCAGGGTTCCATGCGTCGAAGGCTATCGAGTAGGCTGCTCCAGCGAATTTGTCGAAGTCTGGGCGCTTGAGGAGGAGGTAGCTTATCCCAAGCTCCCTCAGAACCCTACTATAGATCTCTATAGCCTCTCTAACCTGGTTCTCGGCCTCCTTCGGTGTCTCGTGAACCGTGTGCCCCTCATTCCATGGAATCTCCCTTACCCTGTAGAGCGGGCGTGTAGCCTTCGTCTCATATCTGTAGACGTTTACGCTTTGATGGACTTTCAGCGGGAGATCGGCGTGGCTGCGTATCCAGAGCTTGAACATGGGGTACATTATTGTCTCGGAGGTCGGCCTTAGTATGAGCTTTCGTTCAGCGCCCTTCTCCCCAAGCTGCTCAATCTTGAAGACCTCTCCCGAGAATCCCTTGATGTGCTGAGCCTCTCTAGCGAACAGCTCCTCCGTCGTAACAAGTGGAAAATACATTAGCTTATGCCCTGTCTCGGCCAGAAGCTTCTCAAGCATGTTCCTTATCTTGTCGATTATGTAGGCACCCGTCTCCATGTAGACTATGAAGCCCTTAACTGGGAACCTGTTGTCAGCTATCCTGGCCTTTAGGAGTAGGTCGTCGAACCAGCTTGTAAAGTTCGTGAACTTTTTCAGAGAGGTTACGGTCACCGTCAAACCCTGCCCACTCCCCTTCTCGCAGACTCGACTCTATATATAAGCTACACCCTCTAAATCTCTTTACAGATGCTGCTTAAGGAGCTTAGGGAGAGGTGGTGGAGGAGGGTTAGGGAGAGAGGGCTTGAAGGTGAGAGGCTTAGAGTTAAGGCCAGGGTTCTCAGGCCTGAAGAGGCGATAGGGAAGCCTTCACGCAACGACTACCCGCTTCTGAAAGGGAAGGAGGTAATGATAGAGGCGTGTGTCAGGGACGGGGTAGGCCAAGCATTCACAGACCAGCCCTCAAACTATTCCGGAACACTTGAAAGCCTCTACAATCTCCCACTAAACTCCAACAGAAACAGAGCACTACTCGTAGCAGGAATAAACGCAACCTACTCCCTCCTAGGCCTAGTAAAGGGAGTAAAACACTGCAGAGACGAGGGACCTGAGCTCTGCGCTGAACGCATGGCAAGGGTTCTCTTGGACGAGGTTGGAGGGGATGTCCGCCTAGGGATGATAGGCCTCCAGCCAGCGATAGCGGATAGACTCTCAAAAGTCTTCAGATTCTTCAGGGTAACAGACAGGGATTCTGAGAATATTGGGAGAAGAATCGGCGAAGTAATAGTTGAATCCTCTGAGAGTAATCCAAGTGTAATTGAGTGGAGCGACGTTCTCCTCATAACCGGGACAACACTAGTAAATGGAACCATAGACTACTTCCTCAAATTTTCGGAAAACAAGAAGCTATACTTCTACGGTGTTACGATAGCATCTGCAGCGTATGAGTTCGGGCTTAGAAGGCTCTGCTTCGCCTCCACTTAGCATAATGAAACAACTTAATTTTTGCTCTGAAATATTATTTCTAGGCGGCGAGAGGTTGGGGAGGCTTCAGAAATCTAGTAAAGATAGGGTTCTAGCGGGTGTCTGTGGAGGTCTCGGCGAATACTTTGGGGTCGACTCAATCGTCTTCAGACTACTCTTCATAGCTTTGGCAATAATCTATTTCCCAGCCTCAATCATAATCTATCTAATAGCCGCAGTGATTCTTCCCCAGTCGGATGAATCAAGTGTTAGAATAGATTTTCAGAGAATCAGGGATATCGGGCTTGGGATAGCTATGGGTGTTATAGGGTTCTGGATAATTATTGGAACACTCTCCTCAGGGTTCATGAACACCTTCAACTTCCCGGGATTCTTTAACGTTGTAGCCGTATTCATAACTCCTGTCGTCACGGTTGTGGGGTTCACGTTTTTCCTAGTCGGGTTATTCCTCGTCTGGAGAAGTCTTGGGAGACGTGAGTCGCCAAGATTTAAGAGTACGGCCGCATCATCTAGCTGAGTAGGGATGGTGTTAAGGCGTGTCATTCTCCCGAGGAAGATTGCCTCGGCGCTGCTTGAGATGGCGGAGGACGCTTATCCCTATGAGATGCTTGTGTTGCTGAGGGGTAGGAAGAAGGGTGACGGGGTCATCGTGGAGGACCTGCTTCTAGCTCCTCTCTCAAAACATGGGGAGTCTTCGGTCTACTTCCGAATGGACTTAATGCCGATGGATTTCTCGATAGTTGGTTTAGCTCACTCTCATCCCTCAGGAGCTGGGAGACCCTCCCTCGAAGACCTCCACAACTTCATAGGCAGAGTTATGCTTATACTGACCCCGCCTTTCAGAGGGTTACGGGATATTCACGCCTTCAACGGTGACGGTGAGGAGCTTAGGGTTGAGGAAGCTGACTAGGCTTTCCCAAGCCTCTCCCATGCCTTCAGAGCCTGCTCAGCCATGTCTATGAGAACCTTCTCCGGGTCGGATGCCTTAACGTAAGCGCTCGCCAGAAGCACTCCCTCGGTTCCAAGCTCTATCGCCTTAGCTACGTCGTCTCCAGTTGAGATTCCTGCGCCGCATAGAACGTGAACCTCGGGGCTAATCTTCTTGACGGCTTCAACGGCGTTCACCACGACCTCGGGCTTAGCCTTCGAGACAGGTATACCTGTCCCAATAAGCTCGGGAGGCTCGATCGCCAGAATCTCGGGGCTAAGGGCTGCGCCAGCCCTCGTGGTCTCAACGGTGTCGGTGCAGAGTAGAGCCTTCAAACCATTCACTCTAAGCCTCTCCAAAACCATCCCTATATCAGCGAGCCTGAGCCTCCTCTCCGAGTGGTTCACGATGGAGCCAACCGCGCCCGCAGCCTTGACATCCTCGGCGAGTATCGAGCCTGTATGGCTTCCAGGCGTGTAGGGGTCGACGTGCTGGGCGAATACCGGTATCTCAACCGCCTCCACCACATCCTTGAGATCCACTATTGGGGGTGCAACCATAACCGATACACCGTATTTTCGTGAGACCTTCTCAGCTATCTTAGAGAGTTTTACAGCTTTTTCTCCGATGGCTTGGCTATAGGTCTTGAAGTTTAGAGCTATCAGAGGGAAACCTACTTCAGCCATGTCTCCGGAGGCATTCAGCCATCCAATAAGGTTATCTTGAAGAGAAGGTTTCCCAGACCTCCCTCAACCTGCTTCTCAGCTCCCTAAGCCTCATAACCCCTGCCTCGGTCACATACCTCGACACAAGCTTGCCTGGAGTCTGCTCAAAGTAGGGGTTGTGGGCTCTTAGGGGCGCCTCACCGCTGTAAACCTCCTTCGGAGGATGCTCCTCCACCTCGAATCCGTGGACAGCCGCCTTCCAGAGGTCTGTGAAGACGTAGAGGGGTGTCCCAGCCTCGGCGGCCGCCAGCGCAATCATCTTCGTCCCGACCTTGTTTAGGAAGGAGCCGTCTTGGAGGAGGGCGTCGCATCCAACTACAACCGCCTCAACGTCTCTCATCACATAAGCTGCGGCCGCGTCAACTATCAAGGTAACCCTGAGACCCTTGCTGGCCAGTCTTTCAGCGAGCTTAACCCCCTCAAGCCCAGGCCTCGACTCGGTTACTGTCACCTCGATATCTGGGCTCTCTTCGAGGACGGCGGCCACGGTTGAGCTGTAGCTATGGGTTAGAATGCTTCCATAGTTTGAGAGGAAGCTGACTCCGTTGCTGACCACTGTGCGCAGGCTTTCCTGATACTCTTTCACAACCCTCCTCACGACGCGTTCCAAGGCATCCTTAACCTCTGCTCCAGCCGAGACCTCTGCCTCAGTCTCTAAGGCGATTGCCACAGCTATATTCGCTATCGAGGGCATGCTTGGCCTAACCTTGGTTAGGAGGCGGGCGAGTCTCTTAACAGCCCTAAGCCTAACCCGGCCTTCAGTAAGTTTTAGGAAGAGTGTCGCAGCCTTTATCGTGAGTTGCGAGGCGCCGCTAACCCTATCCTCGGCGATCTCCTTCAAAAGCTCCTCAAGGCTCAAGTCCTAGAATCCATGTAGGGAGACATTATTAAGGCTATTAGCTCGGTTTGGATGAGAAGATTCCTAGAGAATGATTTCAGGAAAAGTTTCTACGTGTAACCTGCACTATTCTAACCATGTGGAGAGGCTCCTCCCTCATTCCATAGGTCAAGACTATTATTGCTCCCTCTTCAACCTCTCTAAGCGATGAAACCTTTTCCTGAAGCTCTTCAAGCCCTCTGTTATAGTCTTCGGCTTCAACCTTCAACGGCTCTATCCCATAAACTATGGAGAGTTTCCTCAGAACCTTCTTCGACGGCGAGCCAGCATATATCCTGCCGCTAGGCCTACATCTCGCAATCCTCAGAGCCGTTCTCCCGCTAATCGTGTAAACCGCTATCACAGCGTTTAGAGACTCAGCCAGCGAAACTATTCCAGAAGCAAATCTATCGCTTATTCTAGCGTCTTTAGGCAGCGTTATCTTCGGTGGAGGAGTTGAGGGCTCGTAGGTCTCCAGTATCCTCCTAAGCCACCTAACCGTCTCAACGGGATATTTCCCGATAGCCGTCTCACCTGTAAGCATCAGGACATCCACGCCCTCCCTCACAGCTGTAACCACATCAACTATCTCACTTCTAGTTGGAACAGGGTTCTCTATCATAGATCCTAGAATCTGTGTAGCCACTATGACGGGTTTCCCACGCTTAATGCTCTCCGTGACAATCTTCTCCTGAAGCCTCGGAACCTCTTGGAGGGGAAAATGCATCCCAAGGTCTCCACGTGCAACCAAGACCAAGTCAGCTACCTCTATTATCTTCTCCAGGCTTCTAAGCGCCGAAGGGGTCTCAATCTTCGCTATTATCCCGGTTTCTTCTGCCCCGAGTGAGACAAGCATCCCCTTAAGCATCAATACGTCTTCATCTCCTCTAACGTAGCTTAATCCTATGTAGTCGAAGTTGTTTTCAGCCGCGAATCTTACGGCTGCTACGTCACGTTCAGAGATCGGTGGGAGTCCGAGGTCTCTTCCCTGGATTACGAGGGTCTTCCTAGAGGTTATCAAGGCGTCTGTAAGCGACTTCAAGGCGACTCTATCTCCCCCCACATCCTCAACCCTGAAGACAACTCTCCCATCATCCATCAACAATATGTGGCCTCGTTTAAGCAGCTTCACAACACGTTTATTCGGTATCGGGATAATCTTTTCCTCGCTGGCCGAGGCTTCCTCCGCTGTGAGATAAACCCTCTCTCCGCGTCTAAGCCTCAAAGGCTCCCTGAGAATTCCGAGCCTGATAGATGGGCCTGAGAGGTCTCCTATAAGCGCTATATGTTTCCCCATCTCTTCCTCGATTTTCCTCATCATCCTTACACGGGAAGACCATTCCTTCTCGCTTCCATGACTAAAGTTTAGTCTGAAAACCGATACACCTTCCTCGACAAGCCTCCTAACAGTCTCCTCCGAGTCGCAGGAAGGCCCCAGCGTCGCCGCAATCTTGGTTCTAAGCTTCATCACACCACATCCACGTTAACCGTCATGTTAAGTCTTTCTAACTCCGCGCTACCCTCATATTGGATTTATACTTGTTTTCTAGGGGGCTCTGTGTGGGGGAGATACTTGACGAACCTGTGAGAAAATATGTGATAAGAGATATTGTTAAGCTGAGGGAAGACGCCTCTGTGAGAGATGCCGCTGAAGCTATGAAGGAGAGAAGCGTTGAGAGTATAATAATCGTGGATGATGAGGGAGACCCTGTCGGAATAATAACTGAGAGGGATATATTGTATAGGGTTGTGGCGGAGGGTAGAGACCCGTCCTCGACGAGGCTCAAGGATGTTGCTTCCAAGCCTCTTGTAACCGTGAAGCCTGAGCTAACGGTTGGAGAAGCAATCGCCCTCATGATTAGGAAGAATATACGGAGAGTTCCAGTTATCGAGGGGGGTAGGCTGATAGGAGTAGTTGTGATGAGGGAGGTTATAGGAGACCTCGTGAAGAAGGCGACGCCTCTCCCAGACGTCGAGGTTCCCGAGGGAGTAAGATGCCCCTTCTGCGGCTCAATATTCAGGACACGTGAAGAGCTTTCAAAGCATATTGATAGAGTGCATATTGGAGGCGGGGTGCTGGAGGGCGCGGCCAAGCATTGATAGTCGTGGGTCATCTGACGATAGATGAGATAGAGGTTCCAGGGCGGGGAGTCCGTGTAGCTATGGGTGGAGCCGCATGCTACGCCTCTCTAGGGGCAAGACTCACAGGCATAGACGTAAAGATACTCTCAAAGATAGGTGGAGACTTCCCGGGAAACTATCTCGAGCTCCTCAGAAAAGCCGGCATAAACCTAGACCAAGTCGAGAAGGTAAACAACTCGAAGACAACGAGGTTCAGGCTGACCTACATAGATGAAGAGAGAACCCTGAGAATCCTCGCACGTGCACCGGAAATCAAGCTCAAAGACCTAGGCAGCAGGCCGGCCTATCTGGGGCCGGTGGCTTGGGAGATTAGCTTGGAAGATGTTAAAACAGTTGCTGAGAAGGGGGGCGTGGTCGCATTAGACCCGCAGGGGGTTTTAAGGCAGGCGGATGTTGACGGAGTGATAAGGCTTAAGCGCATTGACCCTATGCTCCTTCGGGGAGTGAATGTTCTCAGACTCGCATCCAAGGAGGCTGAAATCCTAACCGGTTTAAGCAACCCCCTCAAAGCAGCTGGAAAGCTTCTCGAGGTCGGCGTGGAGACGGTTCTTCTAAGTATGGGGTCGAAGGGTGTGCTGGCCGCCTCTTCTGCCGGATTCTTTAGGGTTCCGGCCTATCCTGTAGAGGCTGTCGACCCTACGGGTGCTGGAGACGTGCTTGGAGGATGCTTCTTCGCAGAGTATCTCCGCTCAGGGGAGCTTGAGTGGTCGGCCTCCCTGGCCTCGGCAGCGGCCTCACTCGCTGTAGAGGCTCCGGGGCCAGAGCACCTAGTCTCGGTCTCTGGCAGAGAGCTTAGGAGACGGGCTGAAACCCTGTTGGAGCAGGTGGAGAGGCTCTAATCCACCTTTATCCCATGCTTCCTCAAAGCCTCCTTAATCTTCGCAATCTCCGCCTTCAGGTACTGTATCTCCTTGACGAGTAGCTCTATGTCGGATGGCATTATAGGGCTGGGTCGGGGATGAGTTAGCCCGAATCGTTTCCTCGCTAAGTCTTCAGGTAAACCCAAAAACTCTTTCACCGACTATAGGGTTCAAGCCACCTCTATAATCCTTTCCCTCCTATAGTGGCAGCAGTATCTGCATTCCCTCACCTAGGATTAGTAGGGTTCCGAAGATTAGGGTGAGCTGAGCCGTGATTGGGTCGGCTGCGGCTGGAACCTTCCTCTCGAAGAGCTTCACTATGGACGCTGCTTTAGGCGTTGTTAGGAGGATTAGGAGGCTCCACGGGGCCAGCACTCGGAACACTATGAGAAGTATTGAGACTATGTAGGCTGAGGCTATGAAGCCCTTATAGAGTTTAAGACCCTTCTCCAACCCTAAGAGAACGGCGAGGGTCCTTAACCCGACTTCACCGTCATAGCGCATATCCCTGAGATTGTTTGCGAAGAGGACCGCTGCGACGAGGACGCCGAGGGGCAGAGAGGCTAGAACAGCTCTAAAACTCAGCACACCTGACAGGACATAATGGGTTCCAGCAACCATCAGCGGCCCCCACACCATGAAGACCGCGGCCTCACCGAGGGGGTAGTGCTTGAACTTCAAGGGGTCTGAGGTATAGAATATGCTTAGGACTAGGCCTGCGAGTGTCAGCGCCATAATTATCCAGCCTCTTAGAAGGGTTAGGTAACCTGCCACCGAGAGAACCAGTATGTAGAGCGCTGTAACAGCCCTCTTGAAGGAGCCTAGGGTGAACTCTCCAGTAAGTATTGGATGCTTTCGGTAGAGCGCTGTAGGCGACTCAGGCTTATCGACCCCATGCTTGATGTCATAGTAGTCGTTGAGGAGATTCGTTGAGGCGTGGAAGAGGATTAGGCCTCCGAGGGTCAGGAGATAGAGGATTGGGTCGAAGAACCCTTCCTGCGCCGCCAAGACCGCTCCAAGGCTCGCAGAGGCCGCCGTCATGGGGAACGACCAGGGACGTGCCGCGAGAACCCACTCCCTAACCCTCATGGCGCAAGATAGCTTCCAGCGCCGTTTATAGAGGTTAGTATTTTAGTGTGGATGGAGGTGTAATGCCTAGAGGAATGTATAGAGTGTCTTGGCTTAGCAGGGTCTCGGTGCTTGGGGCAGGGGTTATGGGGCATGGGATTGCGCAGCTTGCCGCCATGGCCGGATACGAGGTGAGGCTCCTCGACATCGAGCCAAGTATTCTTGAGAGAGCATTAGAGAAGATTCGCTGGAGCCTCATGAAGCTTGCTGAAAAGAACCGGTATCCGGAGGAGGCTGTCGAGGAGACTCTCGCTAGAATCAGAACTACGACGGATATCCCTGAAGCTGTCGAGGGATGCGGGCTTGTCATAGAGGCTGTTCCAGAAGATATTGGGCTTAAACGCGGCCTCCTCAGAGAGGTTGAGGACTATCTCCAGCCTGAAGCCATCATAGCCTCGAACACCAGCACCCTCCCGATAAGCGAGCTCGCAGATGCTACCCAGAGACCTGACAAAGTGGTTGGGATACACTTCTTCAACCCTCCTCAGCTCATGCCCCTTGTCGAGGTGATTAAAGGAGAGAAGACCTCCGAGGAAACACTCGAGAAAGCCGTAGAGTTCGCTAAAAGCCTAGGGAAAGAGGTGGTTGTCTGCAGGCAGGATATCCCAGGCTTCATAGTAAATCGGATTCTCCTCCCCCTCCTCGATGAAGCGGCTTGGACTGTTAAGAGAGGGGAGGCTCAACCCCCAGAGATAGACTCGGCCCTACGCTACAAGCTCGGCCTACCCCTAGGCCCCTTCGAGCTAATGGACTACACCGGTATAGACGTTGTCTATCAGGCTATGAGGGAGATTAAGAAGAGAGACCCCCGCCTCCTCATGCTCTGCCCGCTTATAGAGGAGATGTATAGGAGGGGTTGGTGGGGGAGGAAGTCCGGTAGAGGATTCTACTCCTATACAACCGAGGCGAGGAGGCCTCCTAAAATCTCGAGAGAGGTGGGTGAGAAGGTTGACCCGCTCTGGATTCTCGCACCAGCGGTTAACTCGGCTGCACGCCTCCTCCGGACAGGGATTATCGAGAGAGAGGAGCTTGAGAAGGCTGTTAGGCTGGGGCTAGGTTTCCCTGAGGGGATTCTCAGCCTCGCAGAGAAGCTGGGTATGGACGTGGTCGTCAAGACGCTTGAAGCGAAGGCAGCGCTCTATGGAGACTTCTATACCCCAGACGAGCAGCTCGTCGAGATGAGCGGTAGGAAACGTGAAGCAGTCTATGAGGGGACCCTCACACTGAAGAGAGAGCCTCCAATAGCATGGATAACCCTGAACAGGCCTAAGAAATTGAACGCTCTAACGCAGGAGATGATAAATGAGCTTGAACTCCTCCTAGGAATTCTAGAAACTGATAAAGAGATTAGGGTTGTAGCCTTAAGGGGGGCTGGTGGAAAAGCATTCTCAGCAGGGGCAGACATCGAGTTCTTAAAGAACCTCAGCCCCGAAGAGGCGGAGAAGGCCTCCAGAAGATGGAATAACACATTCAAACTTCTCGAAGCATTCCCCAAACCAGTCGTAGCAGTGATTGAGGGATACTGCTTCGGCTCAGGGCTAGAGCTCGCACTTGCATGCGACCTCAGAGTTGCGAGAGAAGACTCAATCCTCGGAAACCCTGAGATAGACCTAGGCCTAATCCCAGGGGCAGGTGGAACACAGAGGCTTACAAAACTCGTGGGTCTGGGAAAGGCGAAGGAAATGATAATGCTCGGGGAAAACATAGGCGCTGAAGAGGCGTTAAGGATAGGTCTCGTCAACAAGGTTTATCCAAGAGAGGGATTCGAGGAAAAAGTTAAACAGCTGTTGGAGAAGCTTGCCGAGAAGCCTCCGCTAGCGCTTAAGGCGGCTAAGCAGGCTGTAAATCTGGCGGCTGAGGGAAGATTCGAGGAGGGAATAAGATTCGAGGCTAAGTCGTTTGGGAAGCTTATGTCAACCCTCGATGCGAGAGAGGGAATAGATGCTTTCCTATCGAAGAGGAAGCCGAGGTTTAGGGGCGAATGACCCTCCTCAACACCCTAGCCAAGCTCCTACTAATCACCCTACTCATCTTCATATCTATGGGAAACATCATGAACGCCTTGATAAATCCAGAGGCATATCTTATTTACTTGAAGCTCGCCGGCCTCAATGCCTCCATCTACCTGCTCCTCAACGGCCTCATCCCCATACTTCTGATATACTTAGTGGCTAGAGCGGAGACACGTATCTGGAGCATCTCTTCCTCAACATTCTTCATCTTCCACCTAGTAAACTCCATCTGTATATCGGTAACAATCTTTAGGAGGTCTTCATTCTCAGTAATCTCCCTAATAGGGTTGGTCTTATCCTTAGCGCCGCTTCTCAGAGACCTAGTTCGCCGCTAATATTCTTCAGTGCTTCTAGGGATATTTCAGCGAACTCTTGTAGGCTGAGGCCGAGCTTCTCACATACCATAATCCTATCCCTCCTAACCCTTCTAGCGAAGTCCTTCTGCTTAAACTTCTTCAGAATAGTTTTAGGCTTAACTTCGGCGAGCTTCTTCGAAGGCATGACGAGGGCGCATGCCACAATAAGGCCTGAAATCCCGTCGGAGGCTATCAACGCATACTCCATAGGAGACCTAGGCTCAACCCCCGTATACTCATGGTTATGGGATTTAATCGCCCTCAAAACCTCGTCTGAAACCTTCCCACCTAGAATCTCCTCAGCGACAAGAGTATGCCTAGAAGGGTCATTCTTAGTGTACTCATAGTCGATGTCGTGGAGGAGGCCTGTCAAGCCCCAGAGCTCCTCGTCTGCTTTAAACCTCTTTGCGAGAGCTCTCATAATCGTCTCAACTTCAATCATGTGTAGGTATATGTTTCTGGTTTTCACATGTTCTTGAACAAGCTTTAAAGCCTCTTCTCTATCAATCATGCTGACACCTCATAGAACAGCGATTATTTATACTTGGAAGAACCTGGAGACACTGTCATAGTCTTCTCCACTCATCTTCCATCCAACTGCTCCGAGCAGCTCCTCCAAATGCTGAGGATTCATAGTCCTCACCAAGGCGATCACGTTATCATGCCTTATCACCCAGTTGACCGCAACTTGAACAGCTGTCTTCCCATATTTTTTACCGATCTCTTCAAGTCTGCTCCTGTAGGGTTCCTTGAGGAGGGCGCCTTTTCCGAGAGGCCTGTAGGCTATCACCGTTATCCCATTCTTCTTACAGAATGGAAGTAGCTCCTCCTCAATATTCCTGTCACGAACATTGTATAAGACTTGGTTTGAGACTATGTCTGTGTGTGAGAGATAGGACATGGCTTCCTCCAAGTCCCGTGTACAGAAATTGCTTACACCTATGAACCTGATCTTGCCTTCCATGAAGAGCTTCTCCATAGCCTTCATCGTCTCCCTAAGAGGTATCCCAGGATTAGGCCAATGAATCTGATATAGGTCGATGTAGTCTGTGCCGAGTCTCCTGAGGCTTCCTTCAAGAGACTTTAGGACTTCATCGTATCTTAGATGAGATGGCCAGACCTTGCTTGCTATGAAGACTTTTTCACGTATATCTTTAACCGCTTTCCCTACAAGTTCCTCTGAGTGGCCTCCCCCGTAGGTCTCAGCGGTGTCAATGAGTTTAATCCCCTTCTCGACTGCGAGCCTGATTATCTCTATCGCCTCTCTGTCACGTGAATAGTCGGGCAGGAATCTTCCACCAATCTCCCATGTCCCGAAACCCAGAGCTGGGAGATAGACATCGGTCCTCCCCAGCCTCCTAACCTCCATATCTCTATGAATTGTTAAGCCTACTTAAGAATCTAGACCTCGCTTTTACTGAAGATATACGATGCTACAAACATCAACACTACGCAGACTCCTAGTAGAACCGCTAAGTCAACCTCTAAAGGAATGTATCCAAGGTTCACGAGGCTTCTTCTAAGTCCATCAACACCATAGGTCAAAGGATTAAACAGCACCAGCCGCCTCAGCCAATCGGGCACCCCACTAAGCGGATAGAATACTGGGGAGAAGAATATGAGAGGCATTATCAATAGGTTCATGATGAGCTGAAATCCATGTATATCGGTCATCCTGGAGGCAATTACCAATCCGAAGCTGACTGCTGAAAAAGATATCAATACCATGAAAAGTATTGCTAAAGCTAGACCTGGTTGAATAATCTTAACCCCTAGAAAGTATGATATCACGATTATTATTCCGCCTTGCATCAACGCTGTTGTTGAGCCTCCTAAGACCCTTCCGATAACTATTGTAATCCTCCTAACAGGGGCTACAAAGACTTCTTGGAGGAACCCGAACTCTCTATCCCATATGACGGAGACTCCTGCAAAGATTGATGAGAAGAGAACAGACATCATCACTATCCCTGGAGCCAGGAAATCCATGTAACCTATGTCTGAAGGCATTCCAGGGAATCTCACGGAGCTGAACCCAAACCCTAACGCTATCAGGAATATCAAGGGCTGAGCAATGTTTGCGATTATCCTGCTACGTGCCCTTATGAATCTCTTAACATGTCTAAGCCACATCACATATATCGCCTCAAGATTAACGGTGTTCATCTCGGAAACCTCCTCATGCTCGGCCGAGGCTCCTCAATATCCCTAATCTTTCTACCCGTGAAATATATGAATACATCCTCCAGCGTAGGCTTCTTCATACTTATAGAACTTATCTCAACTCCATTCTCATAGGCGAGTTCAACGAGTTTAGGTATCCTCCTCTCACCAGCCTTAACCCCAATCATTATCAAGTTATTCTTCAAGCTAATGTTCTCAATCCACTGCTCTCCATCAAGAACCTCGACAAACCTTCTGGGATCGCTGCACTCAAGGTATATTATGTCTCTCCCAATAGAGCTCTTCAACTTGTTTGGATTATCTATGATCAGTATTTTTCCATGGTCTATTATGGCTACCCTGTCGCATAGGTAGTCCGCTTCCTCCATGTAGTGTGTCGTTAGGAATATTGTGACCCCTTCCTTGTTAAGTTCCTTGATGTAGTCCCATATCGCTCTCCTCGTCTGCGCGTCTAGGCCTAGCGTCGGCTCATCTAGGAACAGGACTCTAGGCTTATGCATAAGTCCACGCGCTATCTCCAGCCTCCTCTTCATCCCTCCTGAATAGTTTCTTACAAGTGTGTCTCCATACTCTGTTAACCCGACAAGCTCCAAGACTTCTTCAATCCGTTTCTTTCTCTCACTTCCGCTGATTCCATACATTCTGGCGTGATAGTCGAGGTTCTCCCTCCCAGTCAGCCTATCATCTAGCGCAGGATTCTGGAAAACGACTCCGATAGATCTACGGACATCATTCGGGTTTCTTACAACATCGTAGCCTGCTACCTTAGCAACGCCGCTCGTAGGCTTGAGAAGGGTTACAAGTATCTTAACGGTGGTTGTCTTGCCGGCGCCGTTGGGTCCGAGGAAGCCGAAAACTTCACCCTCCTCAACGTTGAATGTCACGCCGTCGACAGCCCTGATAGAGCCGTTGAAGACTTTAACTAGGTCATAGACCTCGATAATCGCCATGAACTCCGACTAAAAAGTTCTTTAAAGGGAGGATAAAAACCCTTGTTAATTTTCTCGTCTCAAGGTTTTATGGCCACCTTTATCTCCTTCCCCTGCTTCAATCTCTCAAACACGTCCAAGATTTCGTCGAGTCTCGCCTCACTGGTTATCAGCTTTCTCAGAGGCAGCTTCCCCGACTCTATTATCCTAAGAGTTCTCAGAACATCTTGGGGAGTTAGGTGGAATGACCCTTGGATAGTGAGTTCTCCATAGTGTATCATGTAGGTGTCGAAGGATGCTTTCGTCCCCTTGGGAGGGCCTCCAAACAATAGGACTGTTCCACCCTTCCTCACAAGGCTTAGAGTCTGCTCCCATGTCTCAACTCTTCCAACAGCCTCTATCACGACGTCGGCTCCAAGCCCACCTGTCTCCTCTTTAACCCTCTCAGCCGCATCCTCCTCCCTATTGTTTATCACAACATCTGCTCCAAACTCCTTAGCATAGTTCAGCCTCTCAGGGCTTATGTCGATCACTATGCTCTTCTTGGCTCCTGAGACCTGTGTAAGCAGCAGATGCATCAACCCAATAGGCCCTGCGCCAATTATCGTAACAGTGTCTCCCAGGTCTATGTTTATCAGTCTCTGCCCTCTTACAACGCATGAGAATGGCTCGAGGAGCGCCGCCTCAACAGGATCGAGATCCTCGGGTATATGGTATAGGTTGAATCTAGCGATTCTCGGAGGAACTTTGACATATTCTGCATAGGCTCCGTCAACCGTGAACCCTATAATCTCATCCATCAGGTTCTCGCAGAGATTAAATCTCCCGAGCTTGCAGTAGATGCAGTGGCCGCATGGAGCGGAGTTCACCGTAACGATTCTGTCACCAGGCTTCACCCAGTCAACTCCCTCACCAACCTCCTCAACGATTCCAGAGTACTCATGACCCATTATCAGGGGAGGCTTAGAGTATGGATGCCCTCTAATGAAGGTCTTCAAGTCGGTGCCGCAAGTCAAGGCAACAATGGTTTTTACAAGTATCTCACCTGGCCCAGGCTTAGGCTTCTCAACCTCCTCAACCTTAAGAATCCCTGGCCCATGAAAAACAGCTGCCTTCAAACACCATTCACCTCGCATTTTACACGAAACGGATAAAGATAATGTTTTCGCATAAGTGGGAGAATAAACAATGACAAGCTATTCATACTGTTTGACAATCTTTTTCTCCACTCTTCCATCAGGGTATCCTATTATTATTAGATGTGCTGGTTTTGTGAATATTCCGTTTTCTAGGACCCCTGCTATCATGTTTAGCCTCTGTTCTAGTTTTTCGGGATTTTCTATTTCTCCGAAGTCTGCTTCGACTATCAGGTTTCCGTTATCGCTTATCACCGGCCCCATCTTCATCTTCCCTTCACGTATCTTCGCTTTTGCGCCTAGTTTTTCAAGGGTTTTCTTTACGTGTGGGTAGGCGAATTCTAGGACTTCGAGTGGAACCGGTCTATCGAGCTTCTTTCTCTGTTTTAGGTGGTCTCCTATGTAGATTACTTTCCGGCCTGCTTGTGCCAGAATCTTCTCTCTTAGGAGCGCTCCTCCCCCACCCTTTATCACGTTTCCCTCTTGGTCTACTTGGTCGAAGCTGTCTAGGACTAGGTCTGGCTCGGGGTGCGTGTCGAGGCTTGCTAGTCTGAGGCCGTGGCCTATGATTAGGTGCTTGGCTTGGAGTGAGGATGGGATAAACTTCAGCTCCTCCACCTTGACGAGATTCTTCATCATCTCAACCATCTGGGCGACGGTCGTCCCACTTCCAAGACCTATCACCATCCCTTTCTCCACATATTCTAGGGCGGCCTTTATCGCGGCTGCTCTAGCCCTCCTAATCTCTTCCCAGCTCATCGAGAATCTCCTCCACCTCGACTCTGCTTCTCCTCAACTCCTCATAGAGTCTTCGAGAATCTCCGAGACCTTCATCGCCTACAAGGCTTCTCAGCCTCCCAAGATCAACCGGCTTTAAGGAGATTGTCGGTGTCTCTCTAGGCACGAGTTTCCAGTATAGGGCTATGGAGAGAAGGGTTGTCGAGATGAAGGCTGCGAGGAGTATGAGGAGCAGCAAATCTGCTTAGAGGAGGCTGGGAGATAGCTAAAAAGATTACGTGAGGAGAACCGAGGCTAGAAGCCATACTCCAAGCCCTATCAAAACCATGGCCAGCACAAAGGAGATAAGGTCGACAGCTCTTCCTCTAAGAAACCTGCTGCCGGCAGCGGTTGCATGGGCCACGAAGCCTAGCCAGAGATAGTCCAGCCAGACATGGAAGACGTACATCAGGAAGACTCCGGCGAGGGAGGCTAATGCGAAGCCCTCGACAACCAGTGTAAGCCCTATCGTGAACCACCAGATCAGGAAGTATGGGTTCAGGCCTGTGAAGAGCAGCCCTATCAGGAAAGCCTGGAAAAGAATACGGCCTCTACCGACTGAGAGCCTAAGCCCGCCTCCATCAATCTCAGCCTCCTCGCTTCTAAGCTTTCTCAGAGAATCAGCTGACTGAAGAGCACCGAACCCTATCAAGGCAGCTGCACCCAGAACCCCGATATAGAACCTGATGAGAGGCTCATTGACGAGGGCTAAAACTCCGAGGGATATCCCGAGAACGAGTGGAAGCTCGAAGGCCATATGCCCCGCCGCGATAACCCATCCAACTCGCCCTCCACCACGCAGCGCATGATTCACGGTAGCCACGAAGAGGGGGCCGGGGGAGAGAGCCCCCGAAGCCGAGACCAAAGCCACGAAGACGAAAAACCCTAAAACACCCTCCAAACCTAGCCGACAAACAGAGAAACCCAATACTTATCCCTATCCCCACAATAAGCTATATTATCAACCCAGAAAACATCAAAAAAGGCGGAAACTGGCCGCGGTGAGGTAGCGGTTAGCCTTCCGGCCTGTGGAGCCGGATGCCTGGGTTCGAATCCCAGCCGCGGCCCTCAACAACCTGTTAAAGTTACACTAGATCTATGTGGTCAAAATAATCTGTTAA